>JAAWCO010000098.1 GCA_022793315.1 Clostridiales bacterium
TCGCCCGCGCGGGCGCCGGCACCAACAACATTCCCATCGACAAATGCAGCGAGGCTGGTATTGTGGTATTCAACACCCCTGGCGCCAACGCTAACGCCGTCAAGGAGCTGGTGCTGGCAGCGATGCTGATTTCCGCCCGAAAGGTGGTCGCCGGCATCCAATGGGCTCAGTCCCTTAAGGGTGAGGGCGATGCAGTGCCCAAGCTGACAGAAAAGGGCAAGAGCCAGTTTGCCGGACCGGAAATTAAGGGCAAAAAGCTGGGAGTCATCGGTCTGGGAGCTATCGGCACGCTGGTGGCCAACAGCGCCCGCAGTCTGGGGATGGAGGTTTACGGCTACGATCCCTACCTGTCGGTGGACGCGGCATGGGGATTGTCCCGCGCCGTGCATCACGCGACCAGTATGGAGCAAATTTATACCAACTGTGATTATATCACCATCCACGTTCCTCTCACTCCCGACACCCGTGAAGTGCTCAACGCCGACGCTTTCGCCATGATGCCGCAGGGTGTACGCATTTTCAACTTCTCGCGTGCCGAGCTGGTCAACACCGACGATATGAAAAACGCTCTTTCCTCCGGGAAGGTGGCCGCTTATGTGGTCGATTTCCCGACCGAGGAAATGCTGGGCGTGGAAAACGCCATTGTGCTGCCTCATCTGGGCGCCTCTACTCCGGAAAGTGAGGACAACTGCGCCGTGATGGCCGCCCAGGAGATGATCGATTATCTGGAAAACGGCAATATCCGAAACTCGGTCAACTTCCCGGCCATGGAGGTGGAGCGCACCACCGCCCATCGCGTGTGCGTGCTGCATCGGAACATTCCCAATATGCTTTCCCAGATCAGCGGCGTGGTTTCCGCAGAAGGTGTCAATATTGACACCATGACCAACCGCTCCCGGAAGGATTTTGCCTATACGGTTCTCGATGTTGTGGATACGTTGACCGACGCCTGTCTCGCAAAGATTGAGGCTATCGACGGTGTCATCCGGGTCCGCCTCATCTGATTCCATACCCTGCCCCGCGGTGGGGAGGGCAAAAAGAACGGCGCAAACGCGGGGCAAAGCTCCTGTGGCGGAATTGTTTCTTTAGAACAATACCCTCAATTGACAGGGAGAACCCCGCCTGACGGCGTTTTTCGGACAAAACCAGACAAAAATAGTGTAGGAAGCGGCGTATTCGATAGTGCGAATACGCTGCTTTTTGCTGAACATTATATACTTTTCGTATATTGATTGATATGCTATACAAAATCAGAGCGATTATCCCTGTGCGGATCTCCATTTCGGCGCTATTCCGAATGTAATCGAAAATTTCCGGACAAAACAGCGGTCCTTTTACCTTTCGTGTTGACAAGCGTCTATGAAATTTTCTATTTGTCGGACAGTTATCTATTATGGACCCTTCCCGGCAAACGGGAAGTAAAGTCATGTGGCAGAAGATAACTCTTTCTTTTTTGTATTTAATATCCTGCGCAGCTCCTTTTTTCTGGCATCCAAGCTCTCGTCGCTGATGTGCCTTAACGCGCTGAGATACAGGCGAATGGACTTTGTATCGTCAACCTGGGAATAAATTTCCTTGAGAATACCGAACAGCTCGTCCTCCGCTATGATGCAGGAGAGCATATTGTATTGGTTGCACATGGACGCCACGTTGATGGTTGCATAGAAAATCTCCCCCACATAGTCCGGGGCGTCCGCAAAGAGCTCTCGCTGCCTCCTCAGCCAATAGAGCATCATGGCGGTGTCGTTATGGAACGCTGCCATAATGGCGGGGTTTTTGAACGGTTGGGAAATCAGTAGCGACAGGTTCCTCTCAATTTCAATACCCCATTCAAGAAGCTGCTCTGCCTGCCGGGGGGTACGCGCTACATTCAGCGCATTGCCATTGAACACGCTGGCCTTACATGTCCAATGGATGTCGGCTCCCATCTCACGGAGGGCCTCCGCTACGGGAAAACGGTTTCCCACCACCGCCTCCAGAAACAGATTAGCGCCCGACAGGCACTTGGCATAGACGAGTTCTGGTTCCTCCCTGATTTGGCAGATAATTTCTTCATCTGATATGGTTTTATCTCGAAACTGAGCTGCCATTTCAGCAGCCTTTTGTCTTAACTCCAAGTCTGTCATTTTAATCAATACCCCTTTCGGAGCATACAGTATTATTCTTCTCTTATGCAAATTATGGTTTGCTGGGCGGTTGTCCATGAGGGATAACTGCCCACATAGTTATGGACTTTCGTGCTGTTAAGCGGAAACTCCGGCATTTTCCTGAAATTGGCGTTGCTATCATCAGGGCAACAAAACTGTATTTGTTAAACTGTTTTAATCGGATGTCTGATCACGGTTTTCCATTTTTCAGGCGCCACTTTTCTTGCATCGGACATATAGATTTCATGATGTAATCGAGTTGAATTTATATCATTTATGTACCCATGCTGTGCTAAATAATCATCCATCAGGGCAATAGTTTCCGGCTCATCATCGAAAGAACCCAGGTGCATTATTTGAACACATAAGCCTTCATCAACAGTTAAATATTCTGCTGATGAACAGTCTATTTTTTTCTTTTTCGTTGCCGTTTCTACGGCCCAATTAAAATCCTCTTTTGACACAAAATCCGGTAAACGAATAACTGAAATCCAATGAAAAGCCGACTTATCGGTATAATCAACACCCTCAACATCATCTTGCCACCAAAATCCTTCAAGCGGCGGAACAACATATTCAAAGAAACCTTCAATTTTGTAATCTGTTTTGTAACTCATTTTTAATGTATAGGCAACGGCATACAAAATGCCGATTGCCTGCTGATAGGCACCGCCTTCTTCATTTGGATTTCCTTTACCTCTGACAGCAATATAGTTAGCCTTCGGAACATTGACTATCTCTGGTCTATTCTTCGGCATATAAAATTCTTTATATTCTTTCTTAAAATCAAAAGCCATAATTACCTCCGTAAAACTCCGATTTGTCGATTTAATGAAACATATCTGTCAGTATGGCTCCAGATGTGACTGGGTAAAAATGCCGGAAGTATCTGCTGTCGACATGGAAGGTAAAAGGGATGAATCTTCGGCCCGGCCCGGTTGCGATGCCGGCGGGGAAGATTGACCCGCCGGGGAAATCTTCTGGCCCCGGGCCGCCATACGTCACGCGTTATCAAACCCCGGGCCCGGGGCCAATGGTCAATCCCCCGACCTGCCGACTTCCTCCACCAAGGAGGCTTCAGGCGCTGTCAGCCGGCGGAACATATGGAAAAGCACCAGCACGGCGGCAGCCGAAAGAATCACCTCCGCCAGAGGCTGCGCGTAGGCCAGTCCATACAGCGGGAACAGAAAATTCAACAGATACAGCGCCGGAATCTCCAGAATAATTTTCCGTAGCACCGCGAAAACCAGCGATTTCCGGCCCATTCCACACGACTGAAAGACGCCGACCGCCAAAAAGTCCATACACAAAAAGGGGAGCGTCAGGCAAAGCCCGCGCAGGAAGCGCGTGCCGTCCCGAATCACTGTCTCGTTATTCATAAACAGCGTGATCAGCTGCCCGGCCCCCACAAAATACAGCACCGTAACCGCCGCCAGAAAGGACATCGCCATTTTCACGGCAAAAAGCAGTGTCTTTTTCATGCGGTCGATATGGCCGGCGGCAAAGCTGTAGCTGATCAGCGGCATAATCCCCTGTGAAAGCCCCAGCGCAATATGGAACGGCACCATATTGAGCTTTTGCGCGATCCCCATCGCCGCCACGGCGTCCGGCCCATAGGCGGAGGTAAAATTGTTGAGTACTGTCATGCCAGTCACATTCAGCAAATTCTGTATGGCGGCCGGCACACCGACACCGCATATCCCTGCCACAATCGTTTTATTCAGCCGGAGCTTATCCGGACGAATACAGACACAGGTCTTTTTCCTCCTGACAAACAGCAGCACAAAAAAATAACCGCACGCCGCACAATTGGAAATAAAGGTAGCCAGCCCTGCGCCGGCTGCCCCCATCCCCATCCCTTCCGGCAGAACAAACAGCGGGTCGAGCAGAATATTCAGCGCACAGCCGCTCATCGTGCCGAGGCTGGCATGCAGGGAGGCCCCCTCTGCACGCACCATATACGCCATCACGACATTGAGAATCGCCGGCGCAGCCCCCAGGGTAACGGTCCATTTCAGATATTCCGCCGTTGCGCCGAAGGTTTCAGCGTTAGCGCCCAGCAGGGATAGAAACGGCCCGCTGAATACGGTATAGAGCAGCGAAAACAGCACGCCGCACAGCAAAGACGAAAGAAATCCGAAAGCCGAGCTGTTCCGGACGGTATCGTAATCCTTTCTCCCCAGCGCGCGGCTCATCATGCTGGAGCTGCCCACGCCGAACAGATTGTTAACAGCATTAAACGCCAGCAGTACAGGAGCCGCCAGGGTAACAGCTGCATTTTGTATGGGATCGTTCAGCATGCCAACAAAATAGGTGTCGGCCAGATTATACAGGACCATCACCAGGGAACTGAGAACCGTGGGAACCGCCAGCTTCATCACTGCCCGCGGTACCGGCATCTGTTCAAACAGTGTAGTCTTTTGAACGTCCTCCATAGGGACCCTCCTTTCCCTTTCCCCCACTAAAAAACGGTGTAGGGTCAAAAGCGAAGTTGCACCAAACCATGCCGGAGCACCCGGAACAACGGAGGGAATGTGTTGTGTAAACGCATCTGCATCCGTCTGCCCTGTGTTCCTTTTTTCGGTATTCTCTGCCCCTTTCTCCGCGAGTCATCCTGTACCAGGCATACCGCCGGCGCGGTTTGAACAGGGTAAACCGGCAGGAAGCGGCGTTGTCCCCTCCTCCGTCTTAGCCAATACCTTGTCTGTGCGGAAGAAACGCCAGAGGATCTGACGGCCAAATAAAAGACGATGCGGACAAGGCTGTAACGAAGGTGCCCTTCCCTTTTATTCTGCCGGCAGGCTCCCCTTGTGATGTGAGGCAGGATCCGGCCATAAAAAGCAGCGGCCGGAAGGCCTTGACCTTCCGGCGCCATGCTCCTTCATTCATTGTTTCTGCCGGCCGTTCCTCAGAGCGGATGAGGGAAGTCCTATCTTTCCGGGCGGCGGGGCGGACGGCCTCCTCCCGGACGCTGCGGGCGACCGCCGTCACGGCGGGGAGCATCGGAAACCGGGTTCTCCGGCGTCAGACCCTCCACCTCAATCAGGGCGTCGCGGCGGGACAGGTTCAAA
>JAAWCO010000099.1 GCA_022793315.1 Clostridiales bacterium
CGCGACGCAGCGCCGGCGTTAACGGCGGGGGGTGTGTTGGCACCCCGGCAGAGCAGGACGTTTTTTAACGTCAAACAAGGTGGTACCGCAGGCTTGACGCCTGTCCTTGTAGAAACAAGGACAGGCGTTTTTTGTCGTATGGTGCACTTTTTCCTTCTCTGTCCGGGTTACTCCCGAAAAAAGCGGGCAAATCGCCCATGACAGAAAGGAAGCATATACCATGAAAAACCACCGCAGAACCCTGGCCGGAAAGCTCTTCTCCCTGTGCGCCCTAACAGCGGCCGCCGCTCTCCTGACCTCCGGCTGCAGCGGCAAGGATTCCCAAAATGGAACAGAAACCATTCATATGGGAATCATCCAGCATACCGACAACGATTCCTTCACCCAGATGCGGGAAGCGCTGATCAACCGCCTGCGGGAGCTGGGCTATGATGAAAGCCAGCTGGAGATCGACTATCAGAATGCACAGGGCGACATGTCCAATGTCAATACGATCTGTCAGAAAATGGCGTCCGATAAAAAGGATCTGCTGGTACCGGTGGTGACGCCCTCTACTCAGGCGGCAGTCGCCATGGACAGCGGTATTCCAATTATCTTCATGTCGGTGACCGATCCCCTGGCCGCCAAGGTGATGACCGATCTGAACAAGCCGGGCAACGAGGTCACCGGTACCTCCAACGCCATCCCTGTGGACGAGATTTTCAAGCTGGCGGCGAGACTGACTCCGCACGTGAAGACATACGGGATCATTTACAACACCGGCGAGGTCAATTCGGTGGCCACGGTCAACAGCGCCAAACAGTATCTGGCGGCAAATGATCTGAGCTATGTGGAGACGGTTGTCACCAATGCCTCTGAGGTGCAGCAGGCAGCCGAATCCCTGGTGGGCCGGGTGGACGCCATCTTTACCCCGCTGGACAGTATGGTTAACTCTGCCATGCCACAGGTGGCCCAGATTGCCAAAGACGCCAAGCTGCCGGTGTATACCGCAGCGGATACGATGGTCCACAACGGCGGTTTTGCCACCGTGGGGGTCAGCTATGAAAAAATTGGGATCATGACCGCTGACATGATCGACCGCTATCTGAAAGGGACCCCCATCGCCGATATGCCCTGTGAGACGCTGTCGGAGTTTTCCACGGTTATCAATCAGACGACCGCCGGGGCCATTGGCGTGACCATTCCGGACGATATGGCGGAGAGCGCCGACCTCGTCGGATGAGGCTGTTCCCGGATTTTATGGAAGGGAGGAAGAGCTCATGCCTCTTCTGATCGGCTCTCTGCAGCTGGGGCTGCTGTATGCACTGATGGCGGCAGGGGTGTATATCACCTTTCGCATTTTAAATGTTCCCGATCTGACGGTGGATGGCAGCTTCACCCTCGGTATGGCAGTGTCCGCCGTGCTGTCGGCGGCGGGACATCCTCTTCTGGGGCTGGCCGCGGCGGCTGCCGCCGGTCTGGCGGCAGGGACGGTCACCGGACTGTTGCAGACCAAAGTGGGGATTCAGCCCATTTTATCGGGTATTTTGACCATGACGGCGCTGTATTCGGTCAATTTGGCCATTATGGGGAGCAGCGCCAATGTGTCCCTGATCGGCGGCCAAACGGTGTTTACCCTGATCCGAGACAGGATTTCCGCACTGGATATGGATGCCATTCGGCTGATGATTGCTCTGCTTTTTGCGGCGGTGGTAATTGCGCTGCTGGCGCTCCTGTTTAAGACCCAGCTGGGCCTGTCCATTCGCGCCACCGGCGACAATGAAGAGATGGTGCGTTCCTCTTCCATCAATCCCGATTTTACCAAATGTGTGGGACTGGCGGCGGGCAACGCCTGCGTGGCCCTCAGCGGTGCCCTGATTACCCAGTACCAAAAATACGCGGATATCAGCTCCGGCGTGGGAATGGTGGTGGTGGGACTGGCATCCGTCATCATCGGTGAGGCCCTCTTCGGACGCCGTTCGGTGACGGTCGGTCTGATTTCGGCGGCGGTCGGCTCGGTTATTTACCGCCTGATCATCGCGCTGGCAATGAAAAGCGATCTGTTTCCCGCGTTTATGCTCAAACTGGTTTCCGCCGTTATTGTGGCGCTGGCTCTGGCAATTCCCACCATCCGCACCCGTCTGCGGGATGCCAGGGCCCGCCGGGGCGGACCGAAGGGGGGCGACGCCGCATGCTGACACTGGAAGGCGTAAGCAAGACCTTTTCCCCTGGCACTGTCAATGAAAAGCAGGCGCTTCGGGAGGTCGATCTTCAGCTGGAGGACGGCGATTTTGTCACGGTCATCGGCTCCAACGGAGCGGGAAAGTCCACCCTGTTCGGCGCAATTGCCGGCTCCTTTGTCACCGACAGAGGAAGAATCGAGCTGGATGGGATGAATCTGGTCCCGCTGAAGGAGCACCGCCGCGCCCGCTATATTGGGCGGCTGTTTCAGGACCCCCTGAAGGGGACCGCTCCCTCCATGACGGTGGAGGAGAATCTGGCGCTGGCGTATTCCCGCGGGAAAAGAAGAGGCTTTTCACTGGGGATTCCCCGGCGGGACGCCGCCTCCTTCCGTGAGCTGCTGGCCGCGATGGGTCTGGGGCTGGAGAATCGTATGAAAACCCGGGTAGGGCTGCTGTCCGGCGGGCAGCGGCAGACGCTGACCCTTTTGATGGCGGTGATCAATACCCCGCGCCTGCTGCTGCTGGATGAGCATACGGCGGCGCTGGACCCGGCGACCGCCACGCGGGTGATGGATATCACGCGGGAGGTCGTGGGCAGGGAACAGATTACTACCCTGATGATTACACACAATCTCAAGGATGCACTGGCCATTGGCAACCGCACCGTTATGATGGACGAGGGCCGGGTTCTGCTTGACCTGAGAGGGGAGGAGCGGGCCGGCATGTCGCTGGATCAGCTGCTGGCCCTTTACTCCCGTGAGAGCCGCCGGCAGTTTGACAATGACCGGATACTGTTGTCCACCGCAAGGGACAGTCACGCTCAGGAGAACCATAGTTGATCTGGGGACGGCGGTCTGAAACGCCCCTCAAAAGGACAGACGGGAAAAGATGGATGGAGAAAGGAGCAAACCGTTATGGCAAAAATACCGTATCGCACCTATCTGACTGAGGAGGAGATGCCGAAGCAGTGGTATAATCTCCGCGCCGATATGAAGGAGCAGCCCGACCCTTATCTGAATCCAGCGATCCTTCAGCCGCTGGGGCGGGACGACCTGCTGCCCATTTTCTGTGAGGAGCTCTGTGCGCAGGAGATGAACAGCACCGACCGCTATATTGACATTCCCGAAGAGGTGCAGAGCTTTTACCGTATTTACCGGCCCTCCCCGCTGATCCGGGCGTATAATTTGGAGAAGGCGCTGGATACCCCAGCGAAAATCTATTATCAGTTCGAGGGGAATAACACCTCCGGCTCCCACAAGCTGAATTCCGCGGCGGCGCAGGTGTATTATGCCAAGCAGCAGGGGCTCAAATGCCTGACCACCGAAACAGGAGCGGGCCAGTGGGGAACCGCCCTGTCCATGGCCTGTGCCCATTACGGACTGGACCTGACCGTTTATATGGTTCGAGTGAGCTACGAGCAGAAGCCCTTCCGTAAGGCGGTGATCCACACCTTTGGTGCGGATATCATCCCCAGTCCCTCTGAGACCACCGAGGTGGGCCGCGCCATTTTGAAGCAGCATCCCGGAACCGGCGGGTCGCTGGGCTGTGCAATTTCTGAAGCGGTTGAAAGGGCGATTCACACCGACGGCTGCCGGTATGTGCTGGGATCGGTGCTCAATCAGGTGCTGCTGCATCAGTCGGTTATCGGCCTGGAGAGCCGGGCGGCGATGGAGAAAATTGGGGAATATCCCGATATTGTTATCGGCTGTGCCGGTGGCGGCTCCAATCTGGGGGGGCTGATGGCCGCCTTTATGAAGGATAAGCTGGACGGCACCCGGCCCAATACCGAGTTTATTGCGGTGGAGCCTGCCTCCTGCCCCTCTCTGACCCGCGGTCGGTATGCCTATGATTTCTGCGATACCGGCCATGTTGCGCCGCTGGCCCGTATGTATACGCTGGGCAGCGATTTCATGCCCTCCGCCAATCATGCGGGAGGACTGCGCTATCATGGGATGAGTCCCGTGCTGTCCAAGCTGTATCACGACGGCTATATGAAGGCCGTGGCGGTGGAGCAGACCCGAGTGTTTGATGCAGCGGTTCAGTTTGCCCGGCACGAAACCATTCTGCCCGCTCCGGAATCAGCTCACGCCATCCGTGCCGCGATTGACGAGGCGCTGAAATGTCGGGAGAGCGGCGAGGCCAAAACCATTCTCTTCGGCCTGACCGGTACCGGTTATTTTGATATGAACGCCTATACTTCTTTCCTGGAGGGAAGCATGACCGACTATATTCCCACCGATGAGGATTTGGAGAAGGGATTTGCCACTCTGCCGACAATCGGTTGAGTTTTGGAAAAACGAAAAGAAACGCACAGCGCCGGACGGTTATTCCGTCCGGCGCCTTTTGCTGCGGGAGAAAATCCCCGGCTGCTGGCGGGTGTCTGTTCGAGACATGGATGAGACAGGGCGGCTTTCTCCCGAAAAAGTGTGTTGGCGCCTGTCGGTCATTGATTCCGGCTGTTTTACAGGGAGCTGTTTGAATCCGATACCGACCGGCTGGTCGGCTGTCTGTATTCAGAGGAGAGAGAGGACGAGGAGCAGTTGCCCCCGGCGCCGATTCGGTGTTCGTAACGACGGATTTCCTCCAGCTGGCGCTGAGGAATTTCGACGGCTTCATACGCTCTTTCCCGCTTGTTTTCTTTTTGATGGTCACTCATGCAGATTCTCCTTTCCGGCGGAGTGGTTTTCCGCCTGCCTGTGGCTTTTAGTAGTCTGCGTATCCGGGCGGCGGATTTCTCTGGGAAATGAGGGAAGCTCATCACGACGGGCCGGAAGCAGAAGGAGGACAGCAGAGTGCAAGTGCTGGCGAACGTTTTTACTGAAAGGCTGGGTCTGACCTTGTTCATCGCTGGTACTTCTTTTTCCATAAAGAATATGTTATAATGCAGGACATCGGGGCTGTCCGGCTCCTGATTGCCCAGGCGCCGAGGTCTTCTCAGCGGGCGAGGCTGATTTGAGAAACACGGAAACAAATGCGAAATCCATATACCCAAAACAACGGAAAAGGAATGACAGCATGGACGACGAAAAAAGAACGCTGCCGGAGGAACCGCGTGAGGATTTGATTGTGGGAAGAAATGCGGTGGCGGAAGCGTTGCGGGCCGGCCGGCAGATCGACAGCGTACTGGCGGCGCGCGGCGAGCGCGGCGGTCCCTTCGCCTCCCTTCTCGGCCAGTGCCGACGGAAGGGCATTCCGGTGAAAGAGGTGGACCCGCGCCGTCTGGACAAGCTATGCGGCCCACACCACCAGGGAATTGCCGCTGTTGCCGCCTGCCAGAAATACGCGACAGTGGACGAGCTGTTTGCCGCGGCGGAGGACAGAGGAGAGCCGCCTTTGTTCGTGGTGTGCGACGAATTGGAGGACCCGCATAATTTGGGAGCGGTTCTCCGGACGGCGGAAGCGGCAGGGGCCCATGGCGTCATCATTCCCAAGAGACGGGCGGCGGGTTTGACCTCCGCTGTGTATAAGGCGTCGGCCGGTGCGGTAGAGTATGTGCCGGTGGCCCGCGTCTCCAATATTACCGAAACGCTCAAAGAGCTGAAAAAGCGCGGTCTGTGGATTTATGGTCTGGATCGTGAGGGAGAGCCCTGGTGCTCCACCGACCTGACCGGCGCGGCGGCGCTGGTGCTCGGTTCCGAGGGGAGAGGAATCAGCCGTCTGGTTCGGGAGCAGTGTGATTTTGTTTTGTCTCTTCCCATGAGAGGACATATCACATCGCTGAATGCTTCGGTGGCCTGCGGCATCGCGCTGTATGAGGCTGCACGCCAGCGGCTTCAGATTCCAGCGAAGCAGCCGTCTCTCTGACAGTGTCATCCTGATCGAAAGGTTGCAGGGAAATGGACAAAAAGAAGCGAAATCCTTCCTTTGACATCGACATGATTCTTGCCGAGGTAGAGGAAAAGAAAACGAAACGGAGCGGTCAGCCTGGTCGTCCGGCGGATATTCCTCGCCCAGAGGAGGGGAAAACAGAGCAATCCGTCTCCTCCGCTGCGGAAGTCCCCGCGGCTGCCCAGGCAGAGTCGGCCTCCAAGCCTCAAAGAGCACAGATGGATATTTTTACACGGTCACGTGCTGCGGCAGCGGCCAGACCGCTTCCGGCCGCGGAAGGGCAGCGGTCGGTGTCCACGAAGGCGGAAGAGCGGTCCGATGAGAGCTTTCCTGTGGATAAACGGGAGGATGCTTCTCTCCCGCGTCTCCGGCCGGTGATCATGCCTTCGGCAGCCCCTGAAGCAGACGAGGATGTCAAAGTTTTTGTTCCCAAAGGGGATCGGACGCCGGATTCCGCCCGTGTTCGTTCGGCTGGAGAGAACGCTCCAGCTCCAGTTGCGCCGGCTCCTGCCATATCAGAACCGCTCAGAAAAGCGGAAGAGGCAGTCGACAGGGGAGAACGGCGTAGCGGTGTTTCTCCTGCCTCCTCTGAAACAGAGCACGCCGGGGCAGCCGGTCAACTGCATCTGGAAAGGCTGCTGGAAGAGCGGGAACGCTCTGACCGCCCGCAGGAAGACGACACCTCCCATGAGCTGGAGCGGCAGCTCCGGCAGGCACGGAGAAAAAAGGTGGAAAGCTTTAAGCTGGCGGGAGACGAAGAGGAGGATAACGATCCGGCGGAGGAACCCGATCCTTTTGAAGACGGTGAGCTGGAGGATTACAGCAGCTATAGCGAAACCGAGGCGGTAGGAGAGGAATTGACCTATCGCCGCCGTATGAACTGGATTCAGATGATTTTGACCGGCGCCATGGAGCTGCTGCTGATTGTGCTGGGACTGATGTCCCTGTTGATGCACCGTCCGCCACTGGAAGCGCATCTTTTTGTGACGGTCAATCTGTTTCTTTTGTGCGTTATGTCTCTGGTCAATCATCGGCTGGTGGGCGAGGGGATCGCCTCTCTTTTCCGGATGAAAGCCGATGCAGACAGCGGTTCTGCGGCGGCGGTGCTTTTTACTTTGATTCATACCGCGCTGCAATATGCCGGTATTGAGGCGGTCGCCTCCGGCAAAACGCCGGTCCTGGCGCCTGTGGCGGGTTTTTGTCTTCTCCTGGGCTGTGCAGGCCGTCTGATGCTGGTGAAACGGGTTGGCCTCAATTTTCGTTTTGTGTCCTTTCGTGGCGAAAAACGGGCGGCGCATGTGATTGAAGATCCCCAAACCGCTGAAGAGGTAGGACGTTCGGCGGCGGTGCTGGGGGAGCCGGCGGTCGCCTATTATCGCAAAGCGAATTTTCTGACCCATTTTTTGAGACATTCCTATGATGACGATGGAGCTGTCCGGCCGATGCGGCTGTATGTTCCTCTGGCGGTGGCGGCCTCTCTGCTGTTGGGCGCGCTTTGTTATCTGCTGACCCGCTCCCTGGGGAATGCCCTGACTGCGGCGGCCGCCGCCTGCTGCTGCTCCGCCCCGGCAGCGGCATTTTCCGCCGTCCATTTTCCGCTGCTGAGGGGCTGTTCCCGCGTACTGCGCCGCGGCGGTATGATTGTTGGCTGGCGGGCGGTGGAATCGTTTGGGGCGCTGGATGCGCTGGCGCTGGATGCTCAGGATCTGTTTCCAGCGGAAAGTGTCCTGCTTCACGGTATCAAAACCTTTTCCGGCATGCGAATTGATGAAGCGATTCTGGATGCTGCAGCGGTATCCACCGCAGCAGGAGGTCCTCTCTCCAGTGTGTTTTTGAGGGTGATAGAGAATAAGGTGGATATGCTCCCCGAAGTGGATTCTTTAGTCTATGAGCAGGAAATGGGACTGTCTGGCTGGGTCGGCGGCCGGCGGGTGCTGGTGGGGAACCGCCGCCTGTTGGAAAACCATGGGGTGGATGTGCCTTCCCGCGACTATGAAAGCCGCTACGCCCGGGGAGAACGCCGGATCGTTTATCTCTCTACCGCCGGTGAGCTGTCCGCCATGTTTGTAGTCAGCTATGCCGCCGATGCGGGGATTATGCGGGCACTGCATTCCATGACCGGGGCGGGTGTCCACCTTCTGGTTCGCACCTGTGACCCAAATGTGACAGCGCACCGGATCTGCCGGATATTTGAGCTGAACGAGGATTTGGTGGACGTTCTGGGAGTCGCTGCTGGTCGCTCCTATGAGGGGCTGTCATCGCCGGAGGATGCCGAAAGCGGGGCCTGCGTGGCGGCTAATGGCCGTGCGGAAGGAATGGCCGAGGCGCTGACCTGCTGCCGCCGTCTGTTGAGCGCGGTACGGTTGTCGGTAAAGTCTCAGGTGATGGGGGGAGCTGTCGGTTTTGCCCTGGTTGCCTGTCTGGCTCTGTATACTGGTGGTCAGCTGTTCCCGCCAGTGGTCATGATTCTCTATCTTATGATTTGGACAGCCGTGTCCTGGGGCCTTCCTTTTTTTCGTGGGATATAAAGATGAAATATTTGTGTAAAATACACAAAATCACTCCCTTCCTGTTGTGGTAGGGAGTGATTTTTTTATGTGAGGGGATGATTTGAGGTTGAAATGAGGAAAAAGATGGGATATACTTATTAAAGTAATACCATTATTGATTTTTATTTTGTGTATATTTGCTCATTTCCGGTCGAATGTCGTCGTGTAGGAGCACAGAATCCTGGACAGGGCCGGTCTTTATCATGAAAGGGGAGTCAATTTTTGAAACAGTATACTGCTAAAAACATTCGCAACGTTGCGCTGGTCGGCCATGCTGGTACCGGAAAAACTTCGCTGGCAGAGGCTGCGTTGTTTCTTTCCGGGGCGACTGACCGGCTGGGTCGCATCGCTGACGGAAATACGGTCTGCGACTTTGATCCAGAGGAAATACGGCGTCATGCATCGGTGTCCGCGGCGCTTGCTCCTGTAGAATGGAGGGATACCAAGATCAATTTTCTCGATACCCCCGGACTGTTTGATTTCACCGGAGGCGTCAGTGAGGGGATGAGAGCCGCCGGCAGTGCCGTTATCGTGATTTCGGCGAAAAACGGCATTTCGGTGGGAACGGAAAAGGGCTTTCGGGCGGCGGCCAAAAAGGGCGTGGCCAAGCTCTTCTTTATTAACGAAATGGATAATGAGAACGCGGATTTCTATCGAGTGTTTGAGGAGCTGAAAGCGACCTTTGGTCCGATGGTATGTCCGATGGTGGTTCCCTATGTGGAGGAGCGTCAGGTCAAATGCTATATCAATCTTTTGGAATATAAGGCCTATACATATGCCGGCGGCAAGGCGAGCGAGGTACCGATCCCCGATATGGGACACCGTCTCGACGGCCTGCGCACCGCAATGTATGAGGCGGTGGCGGAAACCAGCGAGGAGCTGATGGAAAAGTATTTCTCCGGCGAAGAATATACCCCTGACGAGCTGATTCTCGGTCTGGCCTCCGGCGTGCGAAAGGGGGAGATTGCACCGGTTTTCTGCGGGTCCGCCACTGAGCTTCAGGCGGTGGATCAGCTGCTCAGCGGCCTGATCTGGCTGGCGCCCTACGCCGAAAGCGTGGCGGGAGAGACCGCAGTAGATGTCAATGGCAATCCAGTGGAGCTGAAGGTCAGCGATGACGCGCAGACGGCTGCCGTCGTCTTCAAGACGGTGGTGGACCCCTTTGTCGGCAAGCTGCTGTATTTTAAGGTTGTCAGCGGACGGGTGACCGCAGACTCCGCCCTGATGAATATGCGCACCGGACAGATGGAAAAGCTGGGTAAGCTCTTCTGTGTACGCGGCAAAAAGCAGGAGGAAGTGCCAGCTGTCTGCTCCGGTGATATCGGCGCTGTGGCCAAGCTGGCGGGCACCGGCACGGGCGATACCCTCTGTGCGCCGGCGCGTCAGGTGGTTTTACCGAGAGTGGTGTTTGACGAGCCCTGCCTGTCGATGGCGGTGACCGCGAAAAAGAAGGGCGATGAAGAGAAGATTGTCTCCGGTCTGGCCCGTCTGAGGGAGGAGGACCCTACGATTGGCTTCGATACCGACCACGAAACCCATGAGATGATTGTCTCCGGTCTTGGTGAACAGCATCTGGATGTGGTCGCCTCCAAGCTCAAAACGAAGTTTGGGGTTGAAGTGGCCCTGGATGTACCCCGTGTTCCTTACCGTGAGACGATCCGGAAAAAGGTAAAGGTACAGGGACGGCACAAAAAGCAGTCGGGAGGCCATGGACAGTTCGGTGATGTCTGGGTGGAGTTTGAGCCCTGCGACAGTGACGAGCTGGTTTTTGAGGAAACGGTTTTCGGTGGATCGGTTCCCCGTAACTATTTCCCGGCGGTGGAAAAAGGGCTGCGGGAAAGCGCGAAACGAGGGGTGCTGGCCGGGTTCCCGATGGTGGGAGTCAAAGCCACTCTGACCGACGGCTCCTATCACCCGGTAGATTCGTCGGAGCAGGCCTTCAAAATGGCGGCCAGCCTGGCCTATAAGGCGGGGATTCCGCAGGCCGGGCCGGTGCTGCTGGAACCGATCGGCGCCCTGAAGGCGTATGTGCCGGGCGACAATACCGGCGATATTATGGGCGATATCAATAAGCGCCGCGGCCGTGTACTGGGAATGGAGCCCGTCGGTGAAGAGGAGCTGACCTGTGTGGAGGCGGAGGTCCCCATGGCGGAAATGGGTGATTTCGCTACAGTACTCCGCTCACTGACACAGGGGCGTGGGTACTTCCGCTTCCAGTTCGAGCGCTATGAGGAGGCCCCCATGAACGTCGCACAGAAGGTAATCGAAGCCTGCCACACAGACGAAACAGAGGAATAGAGGGGATTCCGCCTCTCTTTCCGGCATATCCCGAACGATGTTTTCATAAATATGAACCATCAAGTAAAAGTTCGGGGTGCTGACTATGTTTGTATTTTCGGTCAAGACGTCCAAACGGCAGGTGTTTTCCATCGCGCTGTGTGTGGTGATGCTGGCAGCTGTATTGGTAACGGTGGCGGTCTGGCCGTCGGGTGGAGCCGCTGCCGCGAGCTATCATCCGGTTTCCGCCGGGACGGAGGAACAGCGCCTGTCTTTTCTCAGGGGTCTGGGCTATGAGGTGGAGCAGCCCTATTCTGAGGTGAAGGAAGTACTGATTCCGGATGAATTTGACGCAGTTTTCCAAAAGTATAACGAGATTCAGCAGTCGGCGGGCATGGACCTGCAGCCTTATCATGGCAAACGGGTGAAATGCTGGACCTATCAGGTCCTCAACTATCCCGATGAGGCCCAGGTAAACGCCCATTTGTACATCTATCAGGATGAAATTATCGGAGGAGATGTCTCCTCTGCCGCTCTGAATGGATTTATGCATGGCCTCACCCGTCTGGACCGTGAGTCGGCAGCGCTTCCGCCGGCGGACGCGGACCATTGAGGCAGAGAAGGGGGGAACGATCATTTGACCGTTTCTCCCGTTTTCTGTTATACTGTACAGGAGCTCCCAAAGGGCTTTCCGATCCGGCGCGCGCAGGTGGGGGAGACGGACGGAGCGGAGAAATTCTGAGAAGAGGCGGAGAGGCATGCAGCAGCGGCTGGATAAAATCGTGGCGTCACAGGGGACTCTGAGCCGTTCGGAGGTCAAAAGGGCCATTCGTAGCGGCCGGGTAATGGTGGGAGACCGCCTTTGCCTGGACCCTTCTCAAAAGTGTGATCCGGAACAGAGCGTGATCTGTGTGGACGGCGCGCCGCTTGCGTATCGCGCTTTTTTATATATCATGATGAATAAGCCGGCGGGGATTTTGTGTGTATCCCGTGATCCCAAAGCGCCGACGGTGCTGGATCTGCTGCCGGATTCCCTGCGCCGGAAGGAGCTGTTTCCCGCAGGACGTCTGGACAAGGATACGGTAGGCCTGGTGATTATCACAAACGATGGTGTTTTCGCCCACCGATTGCTTTCCCCAACAGGACATGTCGTCAAACGTTATCAGGCCCGGCTGGACGCCCCTGTGGGCGTCCGGGAGACAGAGGCCTTTGCCGCCGGGATCGTGCTGGCAGATGGAACACGCTGCCGGCCCGCTGTACTGCGCGTCCTTCCCCAGGGGGAGGGACTGCGGACCGAGGTGGAAATTACAGAAGGAAAATATCATCAGGTCAGGCGGATGTTTGGAGCGGTGGGACGCCGGGTGCTGGCCCTGAAACGGTGCGCGATAGGGGGACTGCCGCTGGACCCAGATCTGACGGAGGGGGCATGCCGTGAGCTGTCAGAGGCTGAAAAACGGGCTGTTTTCGAGATGCGTGAATAATTTTTGTGTAGATTGACATTGGGTAAATTAGATAAAGGAGCTTTTAAAAGTTTGTTGATAAAGGGAATGGTACAGAGGGTATAAATCTGGTATATTATAAGAGACGATTCGGCAAACCAATAGTCATCCATTTGCCGTTATTGTGCAAATTTTGGGAGGTTGTTCTATGGCTAGTTTATCATTGAAGGGAATCACAAAAACGTATCCGGGTGGAGTGACGGCGGTTTCCGATTTCAATCTTGAAATCAAGGATAAGGAATTTATCATCCTGGTCGGCCCTTCCGGCTGCGGTAAATCGACTACACTGCGCATGATTGCCGGTCTGGAAGAAATCTCCGACGGCGAGCTGCATATTGGAGACCGGCTGGTCAACGATGTCGCGCCGAAGGACCGCGATATCGCCATGGTGTTCCAGAACTATGCACTGTACCCTCACATGACTGTTTTTGAAAATATGGCGTTCGGCCTGAAGCTCCGTAAAACGCCGAAGGATGAAATCAAACGCCGCGTAGAAGAGGCGGCCCGCATTTTGGATATTGCGCATTTGCTCGACCGCAAGCCGAAGGCGCTGTCCGGCGGCCAGCGCCAGCGTGTTGCGCTGGGGCGCGCTATTGTGCGTGAGCCGAAGGTGTTCCTTCTGGATGAGCCTCTGTCCAACCTGGATGCCAAGCTGCGCGCTCAGATGAGAACGGAGCTCTCCAAAATGCATCGCAAGCTGGGTACCACCTTTATTTATGTTACCCATGATCAGACCGAAGCGATGACCATGGGCGACCGTATTGTGGTTATGAGCGAGGGTCTGATTCAGCAGGTGGATACACCGCAGCATCTGTACGATTTCCCGTGCAATATGTTTGTGGCCGGCTTCCTTGGCAGTCCGCAGATGAATTTTATTGATTCCAAGCTGATCAAGAAGGGCAATCAGTTTTTTGTGGAATTTGGTACCGAGGATACCAAAACCA
>JAAWCO010000100.1 GCA_022793315.1 Clostridiales bacterium
CAGCCCAACGCTTATGCTCACCTAACGCTTGATGGCTGTGGCCCTGAAAATGCCTCAGGCATTTTCCCTCATCTCATGCTAAAATAAGCGCTGGCAGAGAAGAGGGCCAGGCGGCGTTTTATGGTACCAATCAGGTTGGTCTGCTCTATTGACAAGCGTTTTTCTCTCCTCTTAACAGAATGCCCCCATTCACAGAAAAAGCCCGGCGGACGCTGAAAAGCGTCCGCCGGGTTCTTTCGCTATCCGTTAAGAAAGTCAGGTGTTTACTTTTTGCCGTACAGCTCGCCCAGCCGGACCAGATGGTCGTAGCGCTCGACGGCGTTCTTTTCCGCCCTGGCAAACAGCTCTTCGGCACGCTCAGGGAAGGAACGGGTCAGAGAGTTATACCGCACCTCGCCCATGATAAAGTCACGATAGGAAGCGGTCGGCGCCTTGCTGTCCAGCATAAAGGCATTATCCTCCCTGCGGGGATCAAAGCGATAGGTGTGCCAGTAGCCCGCTTCCACCGCTTTTTTCTCCTCCATCTGAGAGATACCCATGCCGCCCTTGATGCCGTGGTTGATACAGGGCGCGTAGGCAATGATCAGGGACGGGCCCGGATACGCTTCAGCCTCCTGAAGGGCTTTCAGCGTCTGATTCATATCAGCGCCCATGGCGATCTGCGCCACATATACATAGCCGTAGCTCATCGCAATCGCGCCGAGATCCTTCTTCTTCTGCACCTTGCCGGCAGCCGCAAACTGGGCGACCGAACCGGTCGGGGTGGCCTTGGAGGCCTGGCCGCCGGTATTGGAATACACTTCGGTATCAAAGACCATGATATTGATATCCTCGCCAGACGCAAGCACATGGTCCACACCGCCGAAGCCGATGTCATAGGCCCAGCCGTCGCCGCCGAACATCCAGAAGGACTTCTTGACCAGCACATCTTTGTTCTTGAGCGCCTCAGCATACAGGGCGTCAAACTCACAGCCGCAGGAACCACAGGCCGCCATAGCCTTCTCCAGCGCAGGCACCACCTTGGCAGTGGCCGTCTTGGAGGCTTCGGCGTTGTCCTTGCCGTCCAGCCACTCCTGAGCAGCCTCTTTCAGCCCCCATTCGGCGGGCAGATCGGTTTCGGCAAACCTCTTCAGGATATCTGTCATCCGATTGCGGCGGGCGGTCACACCCAGGAACATACCGTAGCCGTATTCGGCGTTGTCCTCAAACAGGGAGTTGGCCCAGGCAGGACCATGGCCATCCTTATTCACTGTATAGGGGGTCGACGGGGAGGAGCCGCCCCAGATGGAGGCACAGCCAGTGGCGTTCGCGATATACATCCGGTCGCCGAACAGCTGGGTGATGAGCTTGGCATACGGCGTTTCGCCGCAGCCGGCACAGGCGCCGGAGAACTCCAGCAGCGGCTGACGGAACTGGCTGCCTTTGACGGTCGAGCTCTTGAATTTGGCCGCAACCTCTTCCTTTTCCGGCAGGCTGTGCCCATACAGGAAGCGGTCCTCCTCTGCCACCTGCGTGTCGAGGGGCTGCATCACGAGAGCCTTGTTGCCCTTCATGCCGGGGCAGACGCTGGCGCAGGAGCCGCAGCCGGTGCAGTCGAGCGCCGACACCGTCATGGCGAACTGATATCCCGCCAGCCCGGTCGCCGGCTTCATCTTCATGCCTTCAGGGGCGTTCTTTGCCTCCTCCTCGGTCATGATGACCGGCCGAATGACCGCATGCGGACAGACATAGGAGCAGAAATTACACTGAATGCAGTTTTCTGCTACCCACATGGGCACATCCACGGCGATACCGCGCTTCTCGTAAGCAGCAGAACCCAGCGGGACAGTACCGTCCGCATCTTTAACAAAGACAGAAACCGGCAGCGTGTCACCCTGCTGTGCGTTGACCGGGGTCAGGATATTGTCGATATACTCACGAATTTCCTCACGGCCGCCGGCGACCTCCACCGACCGCTCCTCGTCCGCCGCCTGGGCCCATTCCTCAGGAATACGAACCTTCTTCACTTCCTGCACGCCGCACTCAATAGCGTCGTGGTTCATTTTGACGATGGCTTCGCCCTTCTTGGAATAGGATTTGGTGGCGGCCTCCTTCATGAACTGGATAGCGTCCTCGGTGGGAATGACACCGGCCAGCTTAAAGAAAGCGGCCTGCAGGATGGTGTTGGTACGGTTGCCCAGACCCAGGCCTTTAGCAAGATGAGTCGCATCAATGGTATAGAAAGAGATGTCGTTTTTCGCGATATAGCGTTTCATCGCGGCGGGCAGGCGGCGATCCAGCTCTTCCCCATCCCATGCACAGTTGAGCAGGAAGGTGCCGCCCGGCTTGACGTCGCTGACCATATCGTATTTGTCCACATAGGAGGGATTATGGCAGGCGACAAAGTCGGCCTTGCTCACAAAATAGGTGGACTTGATCGGCTTTTTACCAAAGCGCAGATGGGAAATGGTCACACCGCCCGACTTTTTAGAGTCATAGGCAAAGTAGCCCTGCGCATACATATCAGTGTGGTCGCCAATAATTTTGATGGAGTTCTTGTTAGCGCCCACAGTACCATCGGAGCCCAGACCCCAGAATTTGCAGGAGCTGGTGCCGTGTGGGGTGGTGTCCGGGTTCTCCTTCACCTCCAGCGACAGCTTGGTGACATCATCATAAATGCCGATGGTAAACCGTTTCTGGGGATGGGCGGCCTCCATATTGCGGTACACAGCAACAATCTGTCCCGGCGTGGTATCCTTGGAACCCAGGCCATAACGGCCCGTATAGACCGGAATACTCTCAAACGGGGAACCCTTCAGTGCAGCGCATACATCGAGGAACAGAGGCTCACCAATGGAGCCGGGCTCCTTGGTGCGGTCGAGAACCGAAATGGATTCCACTGTATCGGGGATGGCCGCCAGCAGATGCTTGGCCGAGAAGGGACGGTACAGACGCACCGTGATGAGGCCGACCTTATCGCCGGCGGCATTCAGATGATCCACCGTCTCCTCAATGGTCTCACAGACCGAACCCATGGCAATGATCACTCTCTTGGCGTCACGCGGGCCATAGTAGTTGAATAGCTCATAGTGGGAGCCGATTTTCTGATTCACCATCTTCATGTAGCTTTCCACCACATCGGGGACCGCTTCATAATAGGTGTTGCAGGCCTCGCGAGCCTGGAAAAAGATATCGGGGTTCTGCGCCGTACCGCGCTGCACGGGATGCTCCGGATTCAGCGCGTTCTGGCGGAAGCGGTCAACCGCCTCCCAATCCAGCATGTCGGCCAGATCCTGATAGTCCCAGACCTGGATTTTCTGAACCTCGTGGGAGGTACGGAAGCCATCAAAGAAGTGCAGGAAGGGCACCCGTCCCTTAATCGCGGACAGATGGGCGACAGCGCCCAGATCCATCACCTCCTGCACGCTGGAGGAACACAGCATGGCGTAGCCGGTTTGACGGCAGGCATACACATCGGAATGATCGCCAAAAATGGACAGCGCGTGGGAGGCCAGCGCGCGGGCCGACACATGAATGACATTGGGCAACAGCTCGCCCGCCATCTTGTACATATTGGGAATCATGAGCAGCAGACCCTGCGAGGCGGTATAGGTGGTGGTCAACGCACCTGCCGCAAGAGAGCCGTGTACAGCACCAGCGGCGCCGGCCTCCGACTGCATCTCTGCCACCTTGACGGGACGGCCGAACAAATTCTCCTGCCCGCCGGCAGCCCATTTGTCGGTTTCCTCCGCCATCACCGACGACGGGGTGATGGGGTAGATGGCGGCAACGTCGGTAAATGCATAGGATACATGCGCTGCGGCGTTGTTGCCGTCCATGGTCTTGAACTTTCTTGCCATACAATGTCCTCCTTTTAAGGATGCTTTAAATAAAGTAAAAAGATGGGGCGGGGCGGCTGGCGCCGTCGTGGAAAAACCGTTCCGCACACCATCTGCTATACTAACACTTTTCCTCTGAAGTGTAAATATGAAAACGGGGCTTTTCTTTTTTCTTTTAAAAATAAAGGCCTTCTTCTTTATAAGCCGTCCCAAAAACGGGCAAAAACAGCGATATGGAACCGCTGAGGTTCGGCAGAGCGAAAGGCCCCTCCCGCTCTCATCCTTTCGCCCTCTCAGTCGCCGTCCGCCTTGCACCGCCGCATTGACAGGGGCGGGAAAACCGGATATGATACTGTATATCTGTCTTGCGCCGGTTTTGTGTGAAACTCAGCCGGCATACTACTCTGAAACAGAAAGGGGAAAAATTATCACATGGATGCAGACCCTGCTCCCGCGGGCAATTTATGGCTTCAGCTGCTGCTTTTGCTCGTCCTGATTTTGTTCAACGCCTTTTTCGCCGCTTCGGAAATCGCTATCATCTCTCTCAATGACAACAAGCTGCGCAAGCTTGCCGAGGAAGGACACAAAAGGGCCCGGCAGGTGCTGAAGCTCACCGCCGATTCCTCGCATTTTCTTGCCACCATCCAGATCGGGGTAACGCTGGCCGGCTTTCTGACCTCCGCCACGGCAGCTCAGTCTCTGGCCTCCCCCCTGTCCAACTGGTTCATAGGCCTCTTTCCTGCCCTGCAGGCTCACGCCGGCATTGTGGAAACAGCCAGCGTGATCGTCATCACCCTGATCATGTCCTATTTTTCGCTGGTACTTGGCGAGCTGGTTCCCAAACGCATCGCCATGCAGAAGGCGGAGGCCCTCTCCTTCGCTGTGATTGGCATTTTGCGGGTGGTGGCGGCTATCACCCGCCCATTTGTATGGCTTCTCTCCCTCTCTACCAATGTCGTTGTGCGCCTGTTTGGCATGGACCCCCACGCCGATGAGGAAAACGTTACCGAAGAAGAAATCCGCATGCTGGTAGACGCCGGAGAAGAAAAAGGCGTCATTGAGGAAAGCCAGAAGGATATGATCAACAACATCTTCGAGTTTGACGACCTCATTGCTGAGGACATCATGACCCCCCGCACCGATATGGAAGCGGTAGAATTGGAGGATGGGCTGGCTGAGGCGCTCCGTGTCGGCATGGAGGAGGGCTTCTCCCGGCTGCCGGTCTATGAGGATGAGCCTGACAACATCATCGGCCTGCTATATATCAAGGACCTGCTGCCCTTTGTAGGGACAGAAATCCCGGCAGATTTTTCCCTCCGCTCTCTTTTGAGGGAGGCCTATTTTGTTCCCGGCACCAAAAAGTGCGGCGAGCTGTTCACCGAAATGACGGAAAAACGGATACAGATGGCGGTGGTGGTGGACGAATACGGCGGCGTTGCGGGTATCGTCACCATGGAGGATCTGCTGGAATCCATCGTGGGTAATATTCAGGATGAATTTGACCATGAAGAGGAAGAAGTAACACAGACCGGCGAGCACACCTTTGAGGTGGACGGCTCTCTGGATATCGAAGAGCTGAGCGAGCTGCTGGATCTTCGTCTGCCGGAAGGGGAATATGATACGGTAGCCGGCTTCATCATGGACCGGCTGGGCCGAATTCCCCGTGAAAACGAGCATCCGGTGGTAATCTATGAAAATGCCGTCTTTACCGTGCAAACGGTGGATGACCGCCGCATCGAAAAGGTGCATATCGAGGTTATGCCGCTTCCGTCGGCGGAATCTTCCGATGAGGAAGAACGGCACCCTGAAAAAAGCGCTGGGAATAAATTCGGCCGGGAGAAGGAACGGGAATAACCCGGCGCCGGGGATTTTGATCCTGGTTTCCTGCGGCGGAAAAGCATGTGAAAAAACCGGCTGGAGCGTTATGCTCCAGCCGGTTTTCATTGGGAGCTGTCTGAATGCCGGTCCGGATATCTGCCGGCTGTCTCCAGCTCCTGTCAAACACTTCAGCAGGATGAGCGCCATAAAGCTGCATGACAAGGGAAAGTATAATCTGGCCCCCGATTCGCTGCCGCACGGTGAGCATCAGCCGGGCGCCGTGCCGTTCCGGGGGGCGAAGGACACCCGTACCCTGTCCGCCCTGATTATTATGGTGGTACTGGCTGTCCCGACCGTGATCCGATGCGGAGGCGTCTTTGGCCCATTACCTCTTCTGCTGGGCTGTGCCGTCCCGATACTTCTGCTGTTTCCGCACGAGCTGCTGCACGCCATCTGCTTTAGAGAGAATGTGTATCGGTATACAGCTTTTAAGCAGGGACTGCTCTTCGTCGTGGGGTCTGAGCCCATGTCCAGGGCCGGTTTATTCTGATGTCGCTGCTTCCCCATATGGTGTTTGGATTTCTTCCCTGTCTCTGGCAGGCATACTTCTTCCCCAGCTTTCCTTTTTCCTGGCTCTTGGTACCATTGCCACCGGCATGGGTGCCGGCAACTGCTACAACGGTTTTCACGCGCTGATACAAATGCCAAAGGGGGGCGCGGACCTGTCTGTATCAGCTCCACTCCTTCTGGTATCTCCCCGGGCAGGAGAATCCTCCAGCGCGGGCTGGGCCTTCGCCAGAAGAAGGGGCCGGGGAACAGTCCTGTCGTCAGGAGGATGACCCCCTGACATATTCCCGCATGGGCCTGTTCAGAAAAATCATCCCCAGCACGGCCGTGGCGGCGCCCACCAGCGCCCCTGCACAGGACTGGGCCGCCACCACCGGGGTGACCAGCACCTGCCAGAAGGTGCCCGGTCCCACCAGATGAAGCCGCCAGTACAGGGCACAACCTAAAAAAGCGGCGGGAAGCAGCAGGAGAAAGGAAGGCAACGCCACTGTCAGTCTCACCGTTTTCAGCCTTCGGGGACCGTGGAACCACCGATAGCCGGCAAAGGACGCCACCGGCATCAGAAAGCACAGCAGCCCCAGGGACAGCCCGCCGGCGAGCTGCATCAGCAGCCAGGGAAGCACACCTGCCAGCGCACCCAGAATGGCTCCCGCTGCACCGCGGAGCCACGCTGCCCGCTCCTGCGGGTGGGAAACGGCGTCGGCCGGCGGCTTCTCATCTTCTATTTGCACCGGCGGAGCCGAAAGGGCGGAGGCCAACCCCACTGCCTCTTCAATCAGAGCAAAAAACGCGGCAGCGGACGTTTCCTTTTCGGCCGGGCTCATGGTCACCGCAAGGCGGCCTTTCTCCCAGCGGACGGTCAGCCCCTCCGCTGTGGGAAAGGCGCGCTTCAGGAGCTCCCGCACCCGGTACTCTGCCCCCTCCGGCGCCTCAACCGCTGTTACTCCCACCGACCACACCGCCCCCGCCAACGCGCTGAAGGGCAGACCGTACAATTGTCCGGAAACTGCTCCTCCCGGTTGGAGAGTAAAGCCCTTTTCACGGGTGATTCGGCCTATTTCCTGCTGCATACCGCCGCCTCCCCTCTGCCGGAGCGAACACCGGCAGAATAAATGCTCCCTCGGTCGTTCCGGTTTCCCGCCGGCCCTGGTCCTTTCCTTTTCAATGAAAAGGGCCTCTATTTCTTTAATGAAAAATGCCAATATGACAGGAGCGTGATCGGAAGGAAGAAGGCGCACCACAGTTCAAGAAGCCATACGCCGGTCCAGTCTGCGCCAGCTTTATCGGAGGAAAACACGCCCAGCATGGGAACGATGAAACAGGAAATAAAAAAGATGCCATGAAGCATCATCAGCCATTTGAGTACCGTCTCCCTTTTGTTCTTCGCTGTGACAGTAAGACCCATGAAAAAGGTGGACAGAGCCATCATGCCATATCCCAACAGGTCATAATCGAAGAAAAGCCCAAATCTTCCATAATCGAGCAGCTGCATAGCCGTCTCACTGAGCGGGTCGAGGCGCACCGCCGTTGTCTGAGCATAATAAACCAGCAGAATGAATCCGGCATACAACCCGGCAAAGATAAGCCCCAGACTGCCGGCTGCCTTCTTCTCCGCATCGCACTCCGACTGAAGGCCCGCCGCCATCATGACATAGCCGATGGCCAGAAACATACAAACCAGATAACTGCCGAAGTCAAACGGTATCAGCATGCATACCGCAAAGCACAGCACGGATATTCCCGCGACAGCGGAGCCCACCATTCCGATTTTTCTATTCATCATATCCCCCTGCCACTTTCAATCGGTTGCCCTGATTCTATCAGAAGCGCCGGGTTTCTTCAAGGCTGTACGGCAAAATCCCCCTGTTTTTGGCCGCTGCCGCCGAGAAAAAGGGAAATCCTTTTAAAACATTCGGAAGATCAGTGAGTCTGCCGCCAGCTGATGACCCTTATCCGTTTACCCGGCAGGCTATTCATGATAAGTGACTGGCCTGTTTCGTCAGCAGGACGGAAGAGCTCACAAAATCAATCACCGGCAGCATCAGCAGGGGACAAGCCTCTGCTTGACAGCGGCAAAAAAGTGCGGTAATATAAAATAGTTCCATGGGCAGCCCTGCCGGGGATTCCCGTGGACGTACAATATAACTGGTTGTCTTCGGGGCGGGGTGTGATTCCCCACCGGCGGTGAGGGAGCATTCCCGCAGCCCGCGAACCTGGCGGAAGGAAAACGCCGGGCCGATTTGGTGAAATTCCAAAGCCGACGGTATTCCGCAGTCATGCGGTCAGTCCGGATAGAAGAAGATGTATGCAGCGATGTGTATGTTTCGTCCCATAGCGGGTCGGCCTCTGGCCGCAGCTATGGGACTTTTTATGCCGCGAAGCGCCGGAAAAGAGGGATTTTTGATGAACAAAAGCACCCGTCAAAAGACGAAACCGGCCGTGATGACCGCCACGGCGCTGATGGCCGCGCTGGCCTCCGTGATTTTCCTCTTCTTCCCGGAAATTCCGCTGGTGCCCGGTGTCCCCTATATGAAGGTGGATCTTTCCGATCTCCCGGCGCTGCTGCTTACCGTGGTGGTCGGTCCACTTCCCGGACTTCTGGTGGAGGTCATCAAAAACGCTGTTCATCTGCTCCGCACGACGACGGTGGGAATCGGCGAGCTGCTTAATCTGGGCATCGGCGCGGCGATGATTTTCGCTCTGACGGGCTTCACCCGTCTGTTTACACGCCTCATAAAAAAGGATGCCCTGCATCCCCGTGTTTATCTTCCAGCCGCGCTGCTGGCGCTTCCGGTGACGTTGGCGGCGGGATGGCTGCTGAACCTGGTGCTGACACCGGTGTACTTCCTTCTGATGGGCATCCCGGTCACCGCCGCGTCGGTCATCGCAGGAGTAACCGGCTCTACCCTGTTGAATCTGGTCAAGGCGGCTATCAATCTGCTGCTGTTCTATCCGGTGATGTACAGTGTAAACCGGGCGGTAGGCCGCCTGTTCCGCTGACCAGTCTCCCGAACCGGACAGACACATAGACACAGCGTCCTGTCTCCCTGATTTTTGAAATTTTCAAAAGAAAGAGAAGGGTGGCCTCTCTTTGAAGGGAGCGCCTCTGGTCTCAAATCAAAAGCCGTTCACTGCCTTTGACATCGTACCGGCGATTGACCAGGGAAAGCCTGTCTGACAGCGGCCAAAAAAGGCGCTGCCCTCTTGTCCAGACAGGGCGGATACAACGCTCGGTAACCATTTTTCCGAAAAAACACGGTCTGCCCTTGTCAATTAGTGAAAGAAAAGGGGATACTTATGCGAACCGCCATAGATAAATTAAACAGTGGGGATATCATAACCGTTGACCTGTTTGGCAAAGAAGAAAAGGTTGAGATCTTTTCTGCCGGGGACAATCAATTTGACGAAAACGGAGAGTATAAAGAGGATGGCTTTGCGCTGACAGAGGAGGAAATAGCCTGCCTCAACTGGTTTATTGAAAATATCAGGATAGAAGATTATAGGCAGGTGATAACGCAATACTGTAATGAGCAATATGAGGCTGTTGGAGGTGAGCCGATAAAGGAAACGGATATTGAAAATGAAATTTCCATCCTGGCTATTGCCATCAATATCAGCGAAATAACCCAATCCAAAGATGGTTTTATTTATCCTGAAATATCCTTCTATGGAAATTGTGAGTGTGATCCTGAGCATGGCATATGTATTGGATTCCGCGATAAACATTTTTTAGGAATCCATGCACAGGACTGGACATTATAAGATGATCTGTTCCCATTTTCCAGGCAGTTATTCAGGGGGCAGTTCCCCCTTTTCGATAGTCGGCACGTAAGAGCTCCGGCAGAAAGCCCGTCAGCAGCACTCCGTCAGGGCAGAGACAAACAGGGAGAAAACTTGACAAACCTGTTGTCTTCATGGTATCATAATCGACAAACTTTTTATGGGATAAGACGTTCATCATTATGGAGGAGGAAGGAATATGGTAAATACCAACGCGGGTGAAAAATTCCGAAAAGAAGGTCTGACCTTCGACGATGTCCTGTTGATTCCGGCAGAATCGGATATCCTGCCCAAAGAGGTCTGCACCACCGCCCGGCTGACCAAATCCATCCGCCTGAATGTGCCGCTGATGACCTCCGCCATGGACACCGTGACAGAGGCGCGTATGGCGATTGCCATTGCGCGGGAGGGCGGTATCGGCGTCATTCATAAAAATATGTCCATTGAGGCGCAGGCCGACCAGGTGGACCGCGTCAAACGCTCTGAAAACGGTGTCATTGTCAACCCCTTCTTTCTCTCACCTGACAATCTGGTTGCCGATGCAAACGATCTGATGGGAAAATACAAGATTTCCGGCGTGCCAATCTGCCGCGGCGGCAAGCTGGTGGGCATCCTGACCAACCGCGATATGCGTTTTCTCACCGATTTTTCCCAGAGGATTGAAGAGGTCATGACCCACGACAATCTGGTCACTGCACCAGTGGGCACCACGCTGGAACAGGCACAGGAGATTCTTCGCCGCCATCGGATTGAAAAGCTCCCCATCGTAGACGAGCAGGGCTGCCTTCGAGGTCTGATTACGATCAAGGATATTGAAAAGGCGGTTAAATACCCGAACTCCGCCCGCGACGCGGACGGCCGTCTGCTATGTGCCGCCGCCATTGGGGCCACTGCGGATGTGCTCGACCGTGCCGCCGCGCTGGTGGAGGCGCAGGTAGACGCGCTGGTACTGGACTCTGCCCACGGCCACAGCCGTAATATTCTCACCGCTGTTGCCAAAGTAAAATCTGCCTTTCCCTCCCTGTCCCTGATCGCAGGCAATATCGCCACAGCAGAGGCGGCTGAGGCCATGATTGCCGCGGGAGCCGACGCGATCAAGGTCGGCATCGGCCCTGGCTCTATCTGCACCACGCGCGTAGTCGCCGGAATCGGCGTGCCCCAAATCACCGCCATTTACGACGCCGCCTGCGTCGCCTCAAAATATGGCGTTCCGGTCATCGCGGACGGCGGTATTAAATATTCGGGTGATATTGTAAAGGCGCTTGCGGCCGGCAGCGATGTCGTCATGATCGGTTCGCTGGTGGCCGGATGCGAGGAGTCTCCCGGCGACACAGAGCTGTATCAGGGCCGACAGTTCAAGGTATATCGGGGCATGGGTTCGCTGGGCGCCATGGCCTGCGGCAGCAAGGACCGCTATTTTCAGCAGGATAATAAAAAGCTGGTTCCGGAAGGGGTCGAGGGACGGGTTCCTTATAAGGGGCCTCTCTCTGATACGGTGTTCCAGCTGATGGGCGGCCTGCGGGCCGGCATGGGCTACTGCGGCTGCCGGGATATTCCGGCGCTTCAGGCCAACGGTCAGTTTGTCCGCATTACCGGCGCCGGGCTGCGGGAAAGCCATCCCCACGACATTCAGATCACCAAGGAATCCCCCAACTATTCGGTGAGCAACTGACCCGCCTGACTCTTTCAGCGACTTAAAAACGCTGGCAGGACGCTGTGAAAAACAGTGTCCTGCCGGCGTTTTTTCGGCACGGGGGGCTCCAGACTCTCTTCATGTCTTTCTCAGCGGTAGGTTTTCCGGCAGCAGACCGGGCACAGCTCCGCCTGTGAAACACCGAGTTCCTTTGCGCGCTTTTGCGCATCCTCCTCATCCTGGCAGCATCCCAGCGGCTGTCGTCGGGAAGCGGACGGCCCATAGGGGCATTCTCTGGTATGGATAGTAAATCGCCCCAATTTTCCTGCTCTTGTTCTCAAATCAAGATAGTAATCGCCCATTGTCTCGTGCCTCCCGTGGAAACGCTCTGCCAAAATCGTACCATGGGAGGAACCCCGCTGTCAAACCACAATCGTCTGGAAAAAGAGGAATAAAAAGAGGATGAGTTATTCTGTTATCCTTTGGAACAGGCCCTCGAAAAAACACATCGGGTATCTGTTTTGTGTCAAAGAGTTGCTACTGTGGGACCCCTCTTTTCAAAATGCAGAAAAATAGTCAAAGGCGATAATCGGCTCCAGCATTTCCTTCTCCTGCTGCAGCACCTTGTCCACCCGTTGGCAGGCGCTTTCTATAGACGCGGCAAAGGATGAGGGATTCATATTGTACTTCATACAGAGCAGCAGCACCCGGTGAGCGTCTCTTACCAGCTGTTCCCGGTCTGCCGCCGTAAAGGGATAGCCGGGAATCGCACCGTTTCCCGTGATCTTCTCAATACGGAACATCATCATCTTTTTGTGCTCGTAAAAGACATACGGCCAGCGCTCATCAATATAATCCCCGGCATTCTCCTGCAGATAGGGGATAATCCGACGGCAGGCCTCTGCGCCATAAGCCTGAATAGTCTCCTGATTGTGGTATTTATGGTCGTCCAGATCATAATCCTGCGAATTGAGATAGCTTTTCAGCTTCTTTTGAATGCGGAGGAAACGGTAGTCCACACAGCGGGGATTCGCACGAAAGAATTCCAGACGGAAGACATGATCAGACTGCAGCGCACGGAGAAATTCCGCATATCCGACCGTCCGGCTGTGGTAATGCTCGCCGTACATCATGGCAGAAAAGCCCGCCGGACCGTAGCCATACAGCAGAAGCCCTTCAACATGGGGTTCTCCCCCGTACCATCGTGTACCGGGAACTTCAGCGCAGTCTACCCAGGCGGCACAGTACCAGCCTTCTCGCAAACAGGCACGGATATGGGCCGCCGCGTCGGGCAGCAGACGGATCATCTCCGGGTAAAGCGCAGCGGAGGACAGGCAGGGCCAGTTGAGATAGTGCAATTCATGGTAATCATAGGGACAGGTATCAGCGGGGTCGTAAACCATTTGGATAAAGTGGTTGAGGATCCAATCGGTATAATATGGGTTGGTCATTAACACACTCAGTGGAAACGCATAGTGCAGATAGGACTGCATGGGTGGGGATGGTTCAATTGGCAGCTGAAAGCTTTCCAACACCAGGACTCCTTTCTCTTCGCTGTCCGTATATGTTCTCCTCGCCGCCGGTGCAGATGCGGCAGATGGGCACGATTCCCCCCGTCTCGCCTGTGAAGCGCCCGGGGACCACAGGGAACTGACCGTTTGGCAGCTGGATACTATTTCACCTTTCTAAAAGAACGCACCCGTCTGATGACGGGTGCGTTCTTTTAGAAAGGTTGAGACCCATAAAACGCCCCTCAACGCAGGTTCCGCTGAGGGAAAACAGCCGACAGCAACGCCTCCCTGCTGCTGACACATGGAGCTGGTGGACGGACTTGAACCCCCGACCTGCTGATTACAAATCAGCTGCTCTACCAACTGAGCTACACCAGCGAATGAAAATGAGGTGGGTAGCTCAGTTGCCTGAGCATACACCAGCGAATGAAAATGAGATGGGTAGCTCAGTTGCCTGAGCATACACCAGCGAATGAAAATGAGATGGGTAGCTCAGTTGCCTGAGCATACACCAGCAAGAGGGGAAATCCCCCTCCATATTCACTTTGTCTTATTTTAACACAGGCAGCAGCAAAAAGTCAATACTGCCCCACATTTCTTGAGCGGCGCCCCAATCGTCAGGACGCCGCCGCCCGCTCCCGGGACTGGGGACACTTCCCCCGATCCAGCCGTCCCAGCAACCAGACCGGAATACAGGCCAGAAGCATGGCAGCTAACGCACACAGCTCCAGCCAGAGAATGGGATGGCCTATCTGCTGAAGAAAGGGGAAAAGCTCTCTCACATGCTCCGGCAGCTCGGTAGTCATAATATAATTGGTTCCGCTGATTTGATTAAAAGCAAAGACAGCGGCAAAAATGCCGTTCCCCCAAAAAAGGCCGCGGAGCGGGTCCCGGCGCTCCACCCGATATTCCAGCACAATCAGGCAATACAACCCCATAAGAAGCAAAAGGTGGTGACTGATCACAAACTGATACGAGAGATAACGGTCGAAACGGATCGGCGTATTGGGCCAGATCATGGCGGGAAGCGGTCCCGCCCAGGTAAAAAAATAAACTGCCCGGAACCATCGCCGGTTCCCGGTCACAAGGACAGCCATGAACAGGAAGCCGCTGATAAAACAAAAATGGAAGGGCAGATGAATCCGCCAGTCATAAATTCCCTTGACCACGAAGACCCCATAAAAGGTAAGCATGTTGAACAGGAAGAGCCCCGCCATCCAATAGCGCAGGGTCTCCCGGTGCTTCCAGCAGCGGAGCGGCTCCCGAAACAGGAACAGACACAACGCCACGCCAGCCGTCGCCGCCAGCAGCAGAATATGCGGCCAGTCAAACAGCCGCAGCTCGTTCGCTATTTCACTTTCATCCATAAAAAAGTCGGTCAGCCATTGCATGCCCATATTCCCCCGCCTTACCTGTTACTGAGGGTTCTCCTGTAAAAGACCCGTTCTTATCATACGCAATTTTACAAAAAAAATCTATAAACGAATCCTTAATCCGTTGTTTTGGGGCGGACTATAGCAGAGCCGCCGGTCTGCATCAGCGGGAGAGCAGCCGCAGCCCCTTGGGATACCGGTTTTTCAGGCGCCCACCGGTCACCTTACCGAAGCCGGTCACCATCCCGGCGGCACATACCGCCGTATATCCGGCATTTTTCGGAGCGGGCAGCTCCTCCCCCCGCAGAAAAGCAGCAAGGCGGGGGTCATCCAACGGCAAATCGAGCACCGAATGACAAACGGAAGGGTTGGCGGCCATAAACAGGGCATGGCAGGGTTCCAGCCGGTTTTTCCGGGCATCGGCCGCTGGCAGCCCCACATAAAGAAGGGGTAATTCCCGAATCGCGGGCATGGACTCCGGTATCAGATGCCACCTCTCCCCCCTCACAACCGGAAGACCATCAGGAGAACCAGAAAAACACGATTGGTATAATTCGTAAAAAGAATTGCTTTTCGTATTTTCACGTTTTGCGACAGGGACAGACGCCGGCAGGGTATCCGCCCCCTCCCTCCTCAGAAGCGCCAGAAAATGCCCTTCCCCTCCATCTGGCGGGAGAATACGCCGGCAGCGGGAAAGAGGGACACCGGGATCTGCTTCCCCCTCCGCCGCAAAGGGAGCCACCCGCTCCCATTCAAAGGCGGGACGGCCAAAAGCGTGGGCAGGAGAAAAATCCCCTCCGAGATCTTCCAGCACAAATTCGGGATGCCGGCTGAGGAAACGGGCAATGGCCAGCTCATTCTCCTCCGGCGCGAAGGTACAGGTGGAATAGAGAAGCCGGCCGCCGGGACGCAGAAGCCGGGCAGCGCTGTCCAGAATCCCCTCCTGCCGCTGGGCGCACAGGTGAATTTGATCCTCACTCCACTGTTCCTGCGCGGCGGGCTCCTTGCGAAACATGCCCTCACCCGAGCAGGGGGCATCGGCCAGCACCGCGTCAAAAAAACCACTGAGATATCCGGCCAGCGCGGCGGGTTCCTGAGAAGAAACAACGGCATTGCGTACCCCGCAGCGCTCCAGATTCTGACACAGTACGCGAGCACGGGCGCCGACATACTCATTGCACCACAACAGTCCCTCCCCCTTCAGGGCCGCGGCGATCTGGGTAGCCTTGCCGCCGGGGGCGGCGCACAGATCCAGTACCCGCTCCCCCGGCCGGGGGGAAAGCGCCGTCACCGCCGCCATGGCGGAGGGCTCCTGCATATAGTAGGCGCCGGCATGATGGAGGGGGTCGGCTCCCGCCCGATGCGGCTCCGACACATAATAGCTGTGGGGGGCAAAGGGGGCGGGCGCTGTCAGCCTCCCTTTCATCAAAACGGCCAGCTGTTCCGGCGCGCATTTCAGGGGATTGACGCGCAGGCCGCGGCGCAGGGGCTGTTCCCAGGCGTCAAGGAAAAGGGGCCATTCGCTGGCCAGCAGGCCCTGCATTCGACGAATAAAAGCATCCGGGAAGGAAACCGGCATAGGCCATCGCTCCTTTCATGATTGCTCAAGGGCGGCGGCACGGAATCCCCCTCCGTGTCCCGCCGGCAAAGGGGCACGAAGCCGCGGCTCAGCTTGTCAAAGAAATGATTTCGCAGAAAATCCTGCACGAAAAGTTTTCGCCCGCCTTTTTCAAAAGGCGGTGGGGGCGTGGGGCAAAGCCCCCGTCGTCCTCCGCAGAGGACGAAATACTTTTTCAAAAGAGCGCAGGAGGGGCGTAAAACGTCCCAGTGGGACGTTTTACGGCGGGGAACCCTCGCCGGGGATTCCCCGTGGTTCCGCAGAAAGACTGAGCTTTGTGCTGCCTGCTATCTGCCTATGAGTTGTTCGATAGGCTGAGCCGCGGCCCGTTCGGACCGCGGCTTTTGTCAGGCAAGGGATACCTTAACGTCCTCCCCCGCCAGATAATGCTTCATCTGGGTCAGCAGGTTTTCCACCGCACTGGCGTTGACCATAAAGGTGTCACCGTCCTGCAGGCGGCAAAGGTACTGGCTGGCCGTTGCCTCATAAAAGACGGCGGTCACGGCAGAGCCGCCGCTGTCGGTGGGTGTGACCGTCAGGGTTAAATGGGGTTCCCCGGCGGGAGCGCCAGTCGCTTTCCCATTGCGCTTGATCAGCATGAGCACCTGATACAGGCTGCGGAAATTGTCAGTGGGAAGGGTTTCTCCCTGGTGGGTTATTGTCAGCTGCTCATTTGGGGTTTCCTTATCAGGAAAATGGGTCAGCTCAAAGCGGGTTTCCTCCCCCGCCGTCGTGATGGAAACGGCGGCCACATCGGTAATGTTCTTTCTGAACAGGCTGGTGTTGACCGAATTCTCATACACCGCTTCCGCCCACGGCAGCGCGGAGGCTGACACCTCATAGATGGAGACCATATCGTCCACCATCACATAATAGCTGCCCGAATCACTGCGGCTGCCAATCACCACCCGATGGGGCTGCACATTATAGTAAACCGCCGGCGTCTCATCGTTCTCTGCCGAATCAGAGGAGGCGTCCTCCCCCTGAAGGACGGCCAGATTGAGCTCCGCCACCGAATAGGGGTTATGGAAGCCGTACTTTTCCAGCTCCTCCTCTGTAGGCCTGGCCACTGCCGCGATAGATGCGGTCAGAGAGGTGGCGTTGGTCAGCAGCGACCGCAGCATATCGTCGTTGAAGGAGCGGATATAGGGACTGGTGATGACATAGGTAAACAGCTTGATTTCCTCGGTATCGGTATGAGCGGTGCGCCGGAAGGAAAGGGGCTGGTCCGCCCGCAGGGAGCCGGTCAGCTTCATGTCCCGCAGCATCGCCTCTCCGCCTGTGTCCTCCTCTCTCACCGGCGGCGCGGTGATCAGCGCAGTGCCGATATAGTAAAGGGAGTCGTGAAAAATCGTGTCTGCGGTATCCTCCGTTACAAGATATATCGGGGATTCCCCCTGTATACGCAGATAGACACCCTCCTTCATCGGGTCCTCGCCGCCCAGCTCCAGCACAGCGGTGCTGTCGTCGTGATAGGTGACCTCTGCTGTCGCGCGGGGCTCCGCCAGACCGAAATCGGCCGGATTTTCCGCCTCCTCGGTCACCTGCCGGATAGCGGACACGGAGGTCAGCGCCCGGACCAGCGCCTCCACGCGGGTGGTGTGGACCGGAAGGTCTCCATATTCAGCCACGCGCAGGATGCCGTCGCTGTCCGGCTCCAGGGTAAAACTTTTGTCTTCGGAGCGGATGACGGCACTTTTGACCGGCGCATCCACCGCGCCGCCCTGCGCGTTCAGGGCCTTATCCAGGATGAGGACCGCCTCACTCTTTGAGGATGGAGTCGAGCTCTCCGCCTGCTCCGGTCCGGGAAGCAGCAGCAGCGCAGTAAACGAACCGCCCAGCAGCGCCAGAACGACAATCACGATGATAAGGGTGCGCAGCCGTTTGCTCATAAATGCCTCCTTCTGAGGAACACAACCAGGCAGACGATCAGCGTGGCCAGCGGCAGACCAATGGTAAAGAAGCCGAAGCCCAGCCACAGGGCCACCTTGCCGTTGATTTCCAGCGTCTGTTGCTCCAGCGACTGGGTAGAGATGTTGACCGCATCCTCATTGCCTGTGATGCTGTTCGCCACCTCCAGCACCAGATCCCCATTGTAAACGGTGTGCATCTGGGAGATAATAGCGGAGTTGACCAGGTCGGCGCTTCCGCTGACAAAGACATGGGTGGACAGCTCCTCGTTGCTGCTGTCGGTATCCCAGCGGGTCGCCAGAGCAGCGCCGATTACCGGCGTCTCCTCCGGGGAAAAGGCAAGCGCTCCCACATCATCGCCCGCTGCCTGCGCCTCATCGCTCTCGCCAATGGCGTCCTGCATTTTCATCAGCTTCGCCTTGTCAGAGAAGGTGATCAGGTCGGTATTGAACAGCGGATTGGAGGTATCGCTGTCCCTGTGGGTCAGCAGCTGGCGGGTCAGCATGGTCAACACCTTCCGGGAGCCCTGCGTCTCGGCAGTATGGCGGGTCTCGGCGACATCCGCATAGGTATAGAAGGAGTTGTAATTGTACTGCCGGTTGATGTCGGTTTCCATCACCAGGTTATTGGTCACCTCGATGCCGTATTCCACCTGAAGGAAATCGTACAGGTTGGGGCAAAGCGCCTGGAAATTGACGAAGACCATCAGATTGCGGCCCAGCTTTCCGTCGTTGTTCAGCCACTCGCGAACCCGGCGGATTTCGTCGCTGGTGTAATCTTTGGCAGGTCCGGCAATAATCAGGGTGTTCACATCCTCCCCAATCTTCTCCGAACCGGTGATATCCAGCTCCCGCACCTCATAGTTGTTGCTGCCCAGCAGGGATTTCACGCCGCTGACCACTGTAGAGGATTCCTCGTGGCCGGTCAGCAGAGTGAGCACGGGTGTGTAATCGCTGGAAACAATATTCAGCCGGGAGGCCACTGTCTTCTCCACATTCGAGCCGGTGATGCTGTAGCTGTAGCTGTAAGAGGAAATTTCCGCCAGATCGTTCAGATTTGCCTTCTGGTATTTGCCGCTGGCGGCCAGAAAGAGGATATCCCCCGAACTCACATTGTACTGCGTATAGCGGGTGGCCAGGGTGGGATTGGCGGTCAGGTCAATATAGGTGGTTGTGATATGCCCGTTCGAGCGGGCCTCATACTGCGGCATCATCTCATAAAACTGACGCATAATGCTGCCCGACGCCGTGTCGGTGGTGGCAGAGGAAAAATTGGATTCCGCCACAAAGACCAGTACCTCCACATCCTCCTGAATATTGGCGGCAACCTGTACGCTTTCATCAGACAGGGTAAACAGCTGATCTCTGGTCAGGTCGAGGCTCAGCGGATAGCGGTCGTTGAGGATGTCGACTACCATGTTGAGCAGAAAGACGGCAACGATCACAATCACCGTCACCAGGGTTGACAGACCGCCGTACCGCAGCCGGCGGGACATCGCCTTTTTATCGCGGGGCTTTTTCTCTCCCCCGCCTGCCGGCGCTTTGTCCGGGGCGGCCTTCTGAACCGCGGCTTCCGTGACAGCCTCCGCGACCGGTTCCCTCCCGTCCTCTTCCGGGACGGTGTTCTCCCCGCTGTCCGGGGATGTTTTTTCTTTATTCATCGTCGTTCGCCCCCTTAGCTCCATCTCTTGTGATCCAGCACGCGCACGGTCAGGAACAGGAACAGCGCCTGGAAGCTGAGAAAGAAGATGATGTTGTCGTAATTGATGATGCCGGTGGTAAAATCATTGTACCGCGACGTGACCGAAAGAAAGCCGATCACCTTGGACAGCAGCTCGTTGCCGGAAAACAGATAGGTCAGGCTGTCCAGCATGGTCAGCACAAAGGAGACAGCGAAAGAGCCCAGCGCCGCAATAAACTGGCTCTCGGTCAGGCAGGAGATGAACAGGCCAATAGCGATGATCATGCCGCCCATCAGCAGCAGCCCCAGATAATTGCCGATAAGGACCATCCAGTCGGGCGATACCTGAAATGCGATGATGAGGGAATACACCAGCGTGATGGACATACCAATGGCGAACATCAGCAGGGCGGCAAAAAATTTGCCCAGCGTGATGGCGGTCAGGCTGACCGGAGCGGTCAAAAGCGCCTGGTCGGTCCGCTGCCGCTTTTCATCACTGAACAGACGCATGGTCAGAATCGGCAGAACCAGCAGCAGCACCAAAGTGAACACGCTGCCGTACACGCCGGACAGCTCACTGCTGCCGCCGATCAGGTTATATCCGGTAAAATAGTAGCCGGACAGACAGAAAATCAGCGCCAGGACAAAGTAGCCCACCGGTGAGGTGAAAAAGGAGCGGAATTCCTTGCGAAAAATAGCGCCCATCAGTGATTCCCTCCTTTTTTGGCGGCCGCCGTCCGGGTGAGCCGCTCTCTCGTCAGCAGGATGAAGATATCCTCCAGCGTCATTTCCATTGATTTCAGTCCCATCAGCGGCCAGCCGCGGGCCGCCAGGCGGGTGAACAGGTCACGGCGCACATCGGAGCCGGCCTGCGGGTCCAGCGCGTATTCTACCACTCCCGGCTCCTTCTCACCGAGAGAGACCGCCCTCTCCACCCCCGGCAGGTGGGAAAGCAGGGCGAGCACATCCGCTTCCGGCCCCTGAATGCTGGCCAGCAGGCGTCGATCGTCAGAATAGCGAAGGGACAGGTTGGCGGCCGTATCGTCAGCCACCAGCGCCCCCTGGCTGATAATCACGATCCGGTCACATACCGCCTCAATTTCCTGCAGAATATGGGAGGAGAGAATAATGGTGTGATGCTTGCCGAGCTTTTTGATCAGGGAACGAATTTCAATAATCTGATTGGGATCGAGTCCCACCGTCGGCTCGTCCAGCACCAGCACGGGCGGATTCCCAATCAGGGCCTGTGCCAGCCCCACCCGCTGGCGATAGCCCTTTGACAGGTTTTTGATCAGCCGGCCGTACACATTTTCAATCTTTACCAGCCGGCAGATTTCCGCTATGTGCTGCCGGCGGTCCAGCCGGCATTTTTTCAGATCGTACATGAAGCCCAGATATTCGCGTACTGTCATATCCAGATACAGCGGCGGCTGTTCAGGAAGATAGCCGATGTTGGCTTTGGCCTCATTAGGCTCCTCCAGCACATCGTGCCCGTTCACCCGGACAACGCCGTCGGTAGCGGACAGATAGCCGGTCAGGATATTCATGGTGGTGGATTTCCCCGCTCCGTTTGGTCCCAGAAAGCCGAGGATTTCCCCCTCCTCCACCCGGAAGCTGATATCGCGCACCGCACAGGCGGCGCCATATCGCTTCGTCAGGTTTTGTACCTCAATCATGGTGTTGTCATCCCTCCTGTTTGACTTCGGCGGGCCGCTGCCCACCGGGTTCGCCTCACTGTTATTGTATAGAGAGGCGCGGGCCGAATTGTAAACAGTCTATAAAGGATTGTGTTCATTCGGTGTTTTCCGCGCCTGAAATCCTGTCCCGCCGCCATCCTTCCGCTGCCCTGGCGCCGGGCGGTGCTTTTGTGCCTGGGCTATACAAGGGCGCCGCCCAACCCCTCTATACTCCGACGCTTTCGGCGGCGCCCCTGAA
>JAAWCO010000101.1 GCA_022793315.1 Clostridiales bacterium
AGATTGGAGAAGGACATTTTTTATATCATAAAAAAGTTTGGGCAGTAGCAAAATGTGAATCTAATGATGATGTTTTATATGCTACTGGTGGAGAATCGGGTACAGACATTTATTATATTTTTCATCTGACTTATTCAAAGCAAAACTTAAAGGGATTTCCTAAATATGAGAAATTTGTAGACACATATGCAGTAAAAGAATTTATTGAACAGGCATTTATTACAACCTATAAAATATAAAGTAAAATTCTGAATTATATCCCGACCTTGGTCCGACAGAGCAGGTGTTTTCCTCAGAAGCCGAAGAGAACCTTCAGTCCATCCTCGCTGTCTTTGTCCATACCTATAATCATTTTGGACGGCAGAAGGATCTTTATCGTTCCTGCCTTCCTGGGGTCGCTGTCCCCTTTTCCCTCTTTGACTTCCTTTAGCTCTGTGTCTGGACACTTTTCCCTTGGCGAGGACCGCTTGACAAGAGCGCAGCGCTGCGTTACAATAAGAATAATCTTTCATAAAGCGATGACGGGGATCAGTAACCGGAATCCATAGACAGAGAGCCGCCGGTTGGTGCAAGGCGGTTATGGACAGGGCGAATATCACCTCCTGAGCTGTCAGCTGAAAGCCTGTACGGTCAGCAACCGGGGTCATTAAGTGCGACCGGCTTCCCGCCGTTAACTGGGACCGCATTCGGCACCGTGTGTCGCTGCCCGATGCGCATGAGCGGCCCTGAAGGGCAATGAGAGTGGTACCGCGGAGGATTCCCCCTTCGTCTCTGATGACTGGAGACGGAGGTTTTTTTTGTTTATCCGGGCGTCGGGTGGCCCGCGAACCGATGGGAAAGGAAGAAGCTTCATGCGAAAAAATGGATCGGATATTCTGGTGGAATGCCTGCTGGAGCAGGGAACCGACACGGTTTTCGGCTATCCCGGCGGCGCGGTTTTGAACATTTACGATGCGCTGTATCAATACAGCGACAGGATTCGCCATGTGCTGACAGCTCACGAGCAGGGGGCAGCTCATGCGGCGGACGGCTATGCCCGCGCTACTGGCCGGGTGGGGGTGTGTATCGCTACCTCCGGTCCTGGCGCTACCAATCTGGTTACCGGTATCGCGACGGCGTACATGGATTCTGTCCCGATGGTGGCTGTCACAGGCAATGTGTCGGTGCCGCTGCTGGGGCGCGACTCCTTTCAGGAGGTGGATATCACCGGCATCACCATGCCAGTGACCAAGCATAATTTTATTGTCAAACGGGTGGAGGAGCTGGCCGACACCGTACGCAAGGCCTTTGTGATCGCCCGCAGCGGCCGGCCTGGTCCGGTGCTTATTGACATCCCCAAGGATGTGACCGCCGCCGAATGCGAATATGAGCCTTGTCCCGCCGCCCCGTCCCGCCCTGCCGCCCCGCCCAAAGAGGAGCGGGTGCTGATGGCGCTGGACCAGCTGGCGTTCAGCAAAAAGCCGCTGATTTATTTCGGCGGCGGCGTGATTTCTTCCGGCGCCGGGGCTGCCCTGCTGGCGCTGGCTGAGAAGCAGGATATTCCTGTATGCGCCTCTATGATGGGGCTGGGCGGCTTTCCGCCGGAGCACCGGCTGTGGCTGGGTATGGTGGGTATGCACGGCACCCTGGCGGCCAATCGGGCCGCGCGCGACTGTGATCTGCTGCTGGTGTGTGGCGCACGCTTCTCCGACCGGGTGGCGTGCAGCCGGGACGGCTTCGCCCCCGGCGCGCAGGTGATCCACATTGACATTGATCACGCAGAGTTTGACAAAAACATCCCTGCCGCCGTGCGGCTGGCGGGAGATCTGCGGGAGGTGCTGGAGCTGCTCGCCCGCCGTGCGCCGCAGGCGGAGCGGACAGCGTGGGTGGAGGAGACTGCCGCCCGCCGGCGGGAAGCTCTTCCCGCACGGGGGATGGAGGAGGCGCCCGACCCGCTGGCGATTCTGCAGACCCTGCATCGCCTGCTGCCCCAGGACGCGGTGGTGGCCACTGACGTGGGACAGCACCAGATGTGGGTGGCTCAGCATTTCCCCTTCCGCCGCCCTCGCACGCTGCTGACCTCCGGAGGACTGGGGACCATGGGCTATGGTCTGGGGGCTGCTATCGGCGCCCAGACCGGCTGTCCGGACAAACGGGTAGTGCTGGTCACCGGTGACGGCAGCTTTCACATGAATCTGAATGAGCTGACCACGCTGGCCTCCTATGACCTGCCGGTGGTGGTGCTGGTGATGAACAATCAGGTGCTGGGCATGGTCCGCCAGTGGCAGAAGGTGTTTTACGGCCGCCGCTTTTCCTCCACCGACCCCCATCGGAAAACCGATTTCGTCCGGCTGGCGGAGGCCTTCGGTTGCACCGGCATGCGGATTTCCCGGGCGGCGGAGATTGATCCGGTGCTGGAGGCCGCTCTGAAGGCCGGCGGGCCGGTGCTGGTGGACTGCCGGATTTCGCCTGACGCCAACGTCCTGCCCATGATCCCCCCCGGCGGCACGGTGGAGGAGCTGATGGAGGAGCTGGACTGAGCCGCGTGTTCTGAGAAGGATGCGCCGGATAGAAAGGACGGATTGCCCGATGAATAAGGAAAACACTATTGTGCTTTCGGTGCTGGCGGTCAACCATCCCGGCGTTTTGCTGCGGGTGGCGGGGCTGTTTTCCCGCCGGGGCTTCAATATCAACTCCATCGTCGCCTGTCAGACGGAGAACCCGGATTTTTCCCGCCTGACGCTGGTGGTGGAGGGGGATGAGGCGACCTGTACCCAGCTGATCCGCCAGCTGCTCAAGCTGGAGGACATCGTCAAGGTACGGGCGATGGAGCCCGCCAGCTGCTCCAACAGTGAGCTGCTGCTGGTCAAGGTGCAGGCGGAGGCTCCCTCCCGCAGCGCCGTGCTGAAAACCGCCCAGACCTACGGGGCGCGGGTGCTGGACATTGGCGACACGACCGTCACCATCGAGATGACCGGCCAGACCGATGAGATGGACCGCTTCGTCGGCCATATGGAGCGCTTCGGCGTTCGGGAAATGGCCCGTACCGGGATCACCGCGCTGGAGCGGGGCGATGGCGTTATTCTGGATGAGGAATAAACGCCCGAACGGCAAATGTAAAGGAGTGTGAAGCGGATGAAGCGCAGTGTCGAGATACTGGATTCCACCCTGCGGGACGGCGCTCAGGGGGAAGGCATCTCCTTCTCGGTGGAGGATAAGCTGGCGGTGACCCGCCTGCTGGACGAGCTGGGCGTTGCGTATATTGAAGCGGGCAATCCTGGCTCCAATCCCAAGGATCTGGAGTTTTTCCGCCGGGCGCAGGAGCTGGAGCTGAAAAATGCCCGGCTGGTGGCCTTCGGCTCCACCCGGCGCAAGTGCCGCCGGGCGGAGGAGGATGAAAACGTACAGGCTCTGCTGACCGCCGGAACCGGGGCGGTCTCCCTGTTCGGCAAATGCTGGGACCTGCACGTGCGCGATATTCTCATGACCACAGAGGAGGAGAATTTCGCCATGATCGGGGATACCGTGGCCTTTTTTAAGGAGCGGGGCAAACGGGTGATCTTTGACGCGGAGCATTTCTTTGACGGCTATGCCGCCAATCCCGCGTTTGCGGTGGCGGCCCTGTCCGCTGCGGTGGAGGCGGGGGCCGATGTGCTGGCCCTGTGCGATACCAACGGCGGCACCTTTCCGACCGATATCGCCCGTGTCACCGCCGCCGTGGCGAAGCGCTTTCCAGAGGTGACAGTCGGCATCCACACCCACAACGATGGAGGACTGGCAGTGGCCAACTCCCTGATGGCGGTGGAGGCGGGGGCCGCTCATGTGCAGGGGACCTATCTCGGCTTTGGGGAGCGCAGCGGCAATGCGAATCTCTCCACCATCATCCCCAATCTCCAGCTGAAGAGGGGCTTTGTGTGCATACCGGAGAACAATCTGCCGCTGCTGACCGCGACGGCCCGCGCGATGGCGGAGGTGGCCAACGTGCCCCTGAGCCGGGGGGAGCCCTATGTGGGCGCCAGTGCCTTTGCCCATAAGGCGGGTATGCATGCCGACGGCGTGATTAAAAATTCTGCCTCCTTTGAACATGTGGGTCCTGAAACGGTGGGTAATCAGCGCCGCTTTCTCATGAGCGAGATCAGCGGCCGCGCCGCCGTGCTGGAAAAAATCCGCCGGTACTGCCCGGATATCACCCGGGACTCTCAGGAGCTGACCGACATCCTCTCCCGCCTGAAGGAGCGGGAGCAGGAGGGCTATCAGTATGAGGGAGCGGACGGCAGTTTTGAGCTGCTGACCCGCCGGTGTCTGGGGCGAATTCCCTCGTTTTTTGAGCTTTCCTATTACCGCATTACAGGGGAGAAGCCCTATGAGGAGGGGCAGAGTGCCGTCGCCACCCTGAAGGTGCGGGTGGGCGACCAGCATCAGGTAGCGGCGGGGGAGGGCAGCGGCCCCGTCAATGCTCTCGACCGGGCGCTGCGCTCGGCGTTGGCGGCCTTTTATCCTGCCCTGACGGGGATGCATCTGGTGGATTACAAGGTACGTGTAATGGATTCCCGCCGCGCCACCGCCGCCAAGGTGAGGGTGCTCATCACCTCCGCCGACGCCACCGGCGAATGGACCACGGTGGGGGTATCCGACGACGTGATTGAGGCCAGCTGGATCGCCCTGAGCGAATCCATCGAATACAAGCTCATTCACACCGAATGACCGTCTGTCTGCGGACGGAGAAGGAGCGCGGACAATAATCCAGCATTTCAGCCCCACGCGGGATGATATGATAGAAACCGAGCAGAGGACAAACCGTAAATTGCAGTAAGGAGGAACCCTTCTATGGGAATGACCATGACGCAGAAAATCCTCGCGGCCCACGCCGGGCTGAAGGAGGTGGCGGCAGGACAGCTGATTGAGGCGAAGCTGGACCTGTGCCTGGGCAACGATATCACCTCGCCGGTGGCGGTCAACGAGTTTGAGCGCTGCGGCGCCTGCCGTGTGTTTGACAAAAGCCGGGTGGCGCTGGTAATGGATCACTTCACCCCCAACAAGGATATCAAGGCGGCCGAGCAGGTCAAGCGGGTGCGCGGCTTTGCAGAGCAGTATGGGGTGGAAAACTTTTTCGATGTGGGCCGTATGGGCGTGGAGCATGCCCTGCTGCCCGAGCAGGGGCTGGTAGGCCCTGGTGACTGCGTCATAGGCGCGGATAGCCACACCTGTACCTATGGCGCGCTGGGGGCGTTTTCCACCGGTGTCGGCTCCACCGACCTGGCGGCCGGCATGGCGACCGGCGTCGCCTGGTTTAAGGTACCCTCTGCCATTCAGGTCGTGCTGACCGGCAAGCCGGGCCGTTATGTCAGCGGCAAGGACGTTATCCTGGACCTGATCGGCCGCATTGGGGTGGACGGCGCCCTGTATCGTTCGCTGGAATTTACCGGCCCCGGCGTGGCGGCGCTCTCCATTGACGACCGTCTCTGCATCGCCAACATGGCCATCGAGGCGGGGGCGAAAAACGGCATTTTCCCGGTGGACGAGGTGACCATGGCCTATGTTAACGGCCGGTTCCAGCGCGAGCCGAAGGTGTTCGAGGCGGATACCGACGCTGTATATGACGAGGTGGTGGAAATTGACCTGTCCGCCCTGCGTCCCACCGTGGCCTTCCCCCATCTGCCGGAGAACACCCGCACCATCGACGAATGCGGGGGCCAGGTCCGGATCGACCAGTCGGTGATCGGCTCCTGCACCAACGGGCGTATGGAGGATATGCGCGCCGCTGCGGAAATCCTCCGGGGCCGTAAGGTAGCCAAAGGGGTCCGCTGCATTGTCATCCCCGCCACACAGCAGATTTGGACTCAGTGCATGCACGAGGGGCTGTTCGATATCTTTGTAGAAGCGGGCGCGGTGGTGTCCACCCCGACCTGCGGCCCCTGCCTTGGCGGGCATATGGGCATTCTGGCCGCCGGAGAGCGGGCGGTTTCTACCACCAACCGGAACTTCGTCGGCCGTATGGGCCATGTGGAAAGCGAGGTTTACCTTGCCAACCCGTATGTGGCAGCGGCTTCGGCGGTGACCGGCTATATCTCCGACCCGGCCGACCTCGAAAAAGAGGGGAACTGAGGCCGGAAAACCCGGTTTTCAGACTCCGTTGACAGAAAGGACAGGTGTAGCAATGTTTGCACAGGGTAAAGTACATAAATATGGCGACAACGTCGATACCGACGTGATCATTCCCGCCCGCTATCTGAATACCTCCAAGCATGAGGAGCTGGCGGCCCACTGTATGGAGGACATCGACCAGGAGTTTGTGTCCCGTGTCGCACAGGGGGATATCATGGTGGCGGAAAAGAATTTCGGCTGCGGCTCATCCCGCGAGCACGCACCCATTGCCATTAAGGCCAGCGGCATCTCCTGCGTGATCGCCTCCACCTTCGCCCGCATTTTTTACCGCAACGCCATCAACATCGGTCTGGCGATCCTGGAATGCGACGAAGCGGCGCGAGACATCCAGAGCGGCGATGAGGTTAAGGTGGATTTTGATACCGGCCTTATCGAGAATCTGACCACCGGCCGCACCTATCAGGCGGAGCCGTTCCCGCCCTTTATCCAGAATATCATTCAAAAGGGTGGACTGCTCAGCTCTCTTCAGGACCGGCTGTAAACAGCAGATGTGGCCGGGACAGTGGAAGAGAGAGGCCGACGGACCTCCGACGGTACCAGTAAAATAAAAGCAGGCACTCACAAAGGTGTGGGTGCCTGCTTTTTTCATAAAGGTACAACGGATTCCGGCCTGCCGGAGGGAAAACAGCCGTTGAGCAAGCCCCGCCTGCCGGTCACCGGTGATTTCGCCTGTCGCTCGATGTTGTGCCGGGATTCGTCCACTCATGACCGCCGCTCCTGCTTCTCCGATTTTTCGTGCGTTTTACTTCGAGAATCGGCGTTTTCTCTTTCCTGCCGGCGGGGTCCGACCTCCAGCTCCCGCCGGTGTCCCAGATGAATTCCCACATGACCGATGCCGAGAAGGAGGCCGGCCGCCAGCAGGAGCGGATTCCGGCCGTAAACCGCCAGCAAAAGAAAGGCCGCGACCGGCAGAGTGGCTCCGGCCACGGGAATTCTCATAAAATCGCCGTAGAGCTCCCGCCGGATGCGGCCGCCTCGAAAATAGCGGACCCAGAACGCCTCGTACAGGAGCATGCAGAGAAAGGAGAGAAGCAGCCAGACCGACCAGGGGGAGGGCGCACGAAGGTTGAAATCAGAGAAAATCAGGACAAACGCCGTCACCAGCACCTGGCCCGTACGCTCCAGCAGCCGCAGCGTCCGGTTTTCCCGGGCTGCATACCTCTCATCATCCTCCGGGCGATTTTTGGCCCAGAGGAGGTTGGGCAGAAACAGCAGAACCAGATAGAGCAGACCAACATAAGAAAAACCGAGATTCATCAAAATCGTTCCCCTTCGCACCATTTCCCACAGCGGAAAGGGAGGCTCCCCGGTTTCCGCCCGTTACAGAGATATCCTGACAGGCGCCGGGACGTTTGTCAAGCGGGAGCTTTCTCTTTTCTCAGTCGTCGAACCGAGTTTCCACTACCCGGCTGCAGCATTCGGGGGAATAGCGCCAGTGCTCCAGATGTCCCTCATGGATAAAATAGCGAAGGGGAGTGGGCTCGCGGTGGCCCTCCCCGGGCGGGTCGTCGGAGGCGTCGATAATAATCAGCTTCATTTTCATCTTTTCAGGCAGGATGCTTTTGATGTATACGCCCGCCCGCTGGCCGGCGCGAACCCCCTCCCGCGACTCCGCCAGCCCTGCCAGATTGGGGGTCAGCTCGACAAAAACGCCGTAGTCCTCCACCGAACGGATGATGCCGGCCACCGTTTCCCCCTGCTCAAACAGGGCAGCGTTCTGCTCCCAGGTGCCCAGTAGCTCCCGCTGAGAGAGACAGATGCGCCCATTTTCCAGAGAAGAGACCACACCGAAGACCTCCATGCCCGGCACAAAACGATCAGAGGGGTGGGAGATGCGGCTGACCGAGATGCCGGCGATGGGGATCAGAGCGGGCAGGCCGCAGCCGATATCGCAGAAAGCGCCAAAGGTTTCCAGCCGGGTGATGCGGGCGGGAATCACATCGCCCCGCCGCAGGCCATCTATGTATTCATACCGGCACCGCTCCTGTGCCTCCCGCCGGGAGAGGACGGCCCGGCGGCCGCCGTCGGCGGTGGTTTCAAAGCCCCTGACGGTGAAGCAGACCGGCTTGCTGACGCGGGAGATCAGCGCGATATCGCGGGTGGTTCCCTCCGCAATGCCCACGGCGCCCTCCTCATAAGGGATGATGCCCTCCATACAGGGCAGCTCCACATGAAGGTTGTGTTCCGCATCGCAGAGAACGGCCCGGCTTTCCAGCACACGTCCCTCCAGGGCGGCCTCTGCCAGACCCGCCGCCGTGCGGATACAAGCCTGGTTGCGCGGGGTGTCGATCAGGGTCCCCTCGGGATAAAATTTTGTCATCGCTTCTCCATTCCTTTCGCGTCCTGCCGCGTTTGCCCCCGTTTTGTCCGGCGGCGACCGCGCCATGCCTTTTTTACGGCTCGCAAGGGATATATATGCGTTCGGAGAGCCGGGCATGCTATCTTTTTTCATCGGCGTTCCGTATGTTTTTGGACGTAAAATTTGCACTTTAAGCCAATCCGAAAAAGGGGGCGTTGCATTTGCTTCGGTTTTTGTTATAGTTATCATGGACAAGCGTTTGGGCCGGTTTGCTGTCAGACAGGCACCGTCCGGACGGCGGTATCCGCAATATAGGGAAGGGGCTTTCCAATGAACGTTTATGGCATTGAAGTTGATGTAAAGAATATCCCGAAGCTGGACACGGGCTGTATCCCGATGTCTGCGTTTACCCGCGCGTTTGAGAAATCCGCCGCCGGCGGTCATGAGATTGTCATCGCGGTGGAGCGCAATCAGGGCCAGGTGGCGGTGCGCCGCTGCAAAATCCACGGCACCGCCGCCATGGAGCAGGCCGACCGTGTCTATGTGGACCGCACCGTCAAAATGCTGCTGTGGGCCTACGGCGGCTGGAAGGTGATGATCTGCGGCGACGAGAACATGGGGAAAATTATCGAGGCCGCCTATCGTCCGGGCGGGTCGCGCGAATTTGACGCCGAATTCATGGGCCGGGTGTACGAGACCGATTTTGTGGTGGAATCGCTGCCGCTGAGCGCCGCCCCAGCGGAAAAGTCCATGACCGCCCCGGTGGGCCGCCATCTGGACGGCTGCCGCATCGGCTTCGACGCGGGCGGGAGCGACCGCAAGGTGTCCGCCGTGGTGGACGGCACGCCCGTGTATTCGGAGGAGGTCGTGTGGTATCCCAAAACCAACGACAACCCCGATTATCACTATGAGGGGATTCTCTCCGCCTTTAAGACGGCAGCCTCCAAGATGCCGCGCGTGGACGCTATCGGCGTTTCCTCCGCGGGAATTTATGTGGACAACCGCACCATGGTCGCGTCCCTGTTCAACAAGGTGCCGCGCGACCTGTTTGACCAGAAGGTCAAGGATATCTATATCCGTGCCGCCAAAGAACTGGGCGACGTGCCGCTGACCGTGGCCAACGACGGCGACGTGACTGCGTTGGCCGGGGCCATGAGCCTGGAGGAGAACCGGATTCTTGGTATCGCCATGGGCACCTCCGAGGCGGCGGGTTATGTGGACGCCGAGGGAAACATCACCGGTTGGCTCAACGAGCTGGCCTTCGCCCCTGTCGATCTGCAGGAGGATGCAATGGTGGACGAGTGGTCGGGCGATAAGGGCTGCGGCGTGAAATATTTCTCTCAGGACAGCGTGATCAAGCTGGCGCCCCGCGCTGGCATTGCCCTGGAGGAGAGCCTGTCCCCCGCCGAGAAGCTGAAGGTGGTACAGGCCGCCATGAACGAGGGCAGTGAGAATGCCCGCGATATCTACCGTACCATCGGCGTTTATCTGGGCCATGCGCTGGCCTATTATGCCGATTATTACGACATCGGCCATGTGCTGCTGTTGGGCCGTGTCATGTCCGGCGAAGGCGGCGACATTGTCATCGCCGAGGCGCGCCGGGTGCTGTCAGAGGAATATCCCGATGCCGCCGGTATGGAGCTGCATCTGCCGGATGAGAAGATCCGCCGTGTTGGTCAGTCGGTTGCGGCCGCCAGTCTGCCGGAGCTTGCCTGATTTTCTGCTGAGAACGATGAAAAATCCGCCTGCCGCTTTTGCGGCGGGCGGATTTTTGTATCCCCTCAGTGGCTTACAGCCGCGAAACCGCGCTTTTTATCGTCGCAACGTGGCCCCCGCCGGCGGCGGAAGAGGGGACGGGTTGAGCGCCGCGGCAGGAGCGTCGTGAGGCAGCTTGCCGGCCGAAACGGGGCCTCCTTGCCGCAAGAGGCAGACCTTCCGAAAACGTGTTTCCCCTTAAAACCTCATCTCCATCCCTGAAGAGTCTCTTGCGGCCCCCTGTATGACACAGGGAATTCTTAAGGGACCATCTCTGCTGCACAGTCCCTTGCCCGGCGGGCGGAAAGGGATTTTCAGCGCTCTGAAAAATCGGCTTTAGCTGCCGCCAGAAAAGTTTCTTTATTACGCGGGGGTGATACTGTCTGTTCATAAGAAAATTTAAAAATCCACCTGACATGTTAAGGCAGGTGGATTTTAATTTCTAAATATTTCCGTTTTTAAAATAGTTACTTATCCTTTCTGTTTAATTTTTTAGCCAGTTCCATCAGCTGCCGGATATCATCATCCGGCAAACGTTCAATCACAGCTAAAGCTTCTTTCACCAGGGTGGGATTATGCAGGTTTGGATCAAAAAACTCCTGAGGAGATATTTCAAAATAGGCGCAAAGATCAAAAAATGATGAAAGACCTATATTGTGTTTTCCGGAAAGAATATGTTGGATATACAGTTCATTTTTGCCTAGCCTTCGACTCAACTCCCGCTCAGAGGGGATTCCTTTTGCCAAACGGAGTTCAGTAATTCTTTTTCTTACAAAATCTAAATATTCCATACATCTCCCCTCTTTGCTTTTCTTAAATTTTATCTTTTTATTATACTTTGATACGAAATTCGTTTGGCTACTTGAAAAATATCGTTTTATGTGATAATCTTATATTTGATACTTTTAAAATATCAAATACCGCTTCTTGGGAATTATTCATCCAATTAATCGTCAAAGAAATACATATTTAATTCCGGATAATCTAAAAACTCCGACAAAGACATACCGAATGCCAAAGCCACTTTATGAAGGGTTTTGATTTTCGGGTTATGGGTTTTACCCTTTATAAAGTTGTCGAGAGTAGATTGACTGACCCCGCTCATATTTGACAGTTTGTTAATGGTAATATGATGGCTTTTACAGAGCGATAATATTCGATTGACGATGATGAGAGAGTATTCTCTATCCATTTGTCTCATCCTTGCTATCTAAAGACGCTGTATACCCAGTGTTCTCATGATAGCAATAAAAATACCCAGAATTGCCCGTGCACGGGTAACTTTACAAAAAGAAGGGGGAAGATCCAATGGAAATTATCAGTAAAGAGGATGTGCTGAATGAGATACGCGGCGCGCGGGAACCCGGTACAATGAATCTGATGATCTCTGTTCATAAAGTTCATTTGCACTATTCAGAAAGGGGGAAATCCATCGTTTCTTATATAGATGGAGAACTCATAAAGGACTGCCATTTGACAGCTTTATATCATTTGCTGGATGATCTTACAGAGCATAAACGGCTCAAAATTAAAATGTCCAATGAACCGCAATCAAAGAAATGGAGAAGAATACAGATAAGCGATGAGGAGATGGAGAAAGTCATTCGGCAACGGCTGATTGCATTAGGGGTCAAATCCCGCTGTAAAGGGTATGTTGATTTGTGCGAAATTATCTCTATGGTTTGTAAGGAGCACATAGCCGGACATGTAGTCGATGCTGTGAAATTGGCAGATAAGCTTGCCAGTAAACATGGGATAAAACGATTGTCCATGGATCATACCATACGGATGGCGGTAGAAGATCATCTCTGTGCGAGAACCGAATGGCAGATAAAAGAACTAATCCGCTATTGCAGTCGTCCCTGCGCTGGGGCAAGAGCCTTTATTCTCAATTTTGCGCACAGCTTGTTAGACGAGTGGGCGGCGAAAAATTCCTCCTGATATGCCGGCAGCCGGGGGAACGCCTGGCGTTCCTCCCGGCTGTGTAAAATGGCCCTTTTCTGTCTGCCCCACCGTCAGAAAATATTGTCGGTCAGAGGCTTTTCCACATCAAACAGCTTTTCCAGCTGGCTGCGGCAGACCGCCAGCTGGGCGGCAAAGTGCCCTTCGTCCCCGACCTCCAGCATGACGGGCAGGGGCGCGACCGTTTCCTCGATATGCTGAATGTCCGAATGCCGCATAAACAGGGGAAAGTAATGGGTTTTCTCCTGAAACGTATTCACAAAATCGACGGCAAGCGTATGGCACAACTCCTGATTGCCGCTGTCAAGGGCCTGCTGAATTTCCTCCAGCTCATTGAGCAGATAACGGGTATTATTCATCTGAATACCAAGAGTGACAGCACAAACGATCGCGACAGCGGCCAGCAGCGCTGCCGCGATGATCAGTCGTTTCACAGGAGCCTCCTCCTTTTTGGCCGGCCGCGGAGCGAACCCCGCCGCCGATTATTTATTTTTTAGCGTCCTTTTTGATAATCACATATTTTTTGGCCCGATCGGCGGTCATGAGGAACACGTCCTCGGAACGGGTGTGATGTCCCTTCAGAGTTTTATCCAGCCAACGGTTGTCCACGCCGCAGAGTCCCATCGCCCATTCGCACACCTGACCGTCGTCGATAATAATCATGGCCACCCCCGCATCGGGGGGGACGGCGTTCAGATCGCCGCAGGAGGGCTGCCGGTATTCCGGCTTGAGCTGAACGCTGATTTTGCCGTTGGTCTCGGCAATAGCGTACTGAATCTGATCCACGTCAAAAATATTCTGTCCGCGTAGGTTTTCCATTAAATCGCTGATGGTCAAACGCATCCGGCGAAGGGCCTGCTGATCCAGCTGGCCGTTGTTGATGATGACCATGGGACGTCCGCTGATGAGACGATAAAAGAAGGGGATTTTCAGCATCAGACCGGATAGCAGCAGCTCCATGGATACCAATACCATGATGGGAATCAGACCGTTGAGCAGGGGCATGCCGCTCTCCTGCATCGGGACGGCCGCCAGATCGGAGATCATCAGTGTGACCACCAGCTCGGCGGGCTGCAGCTCCCCCAGCTGCCGTTTTCCCATAACGCGCATGGCCGTGATAATGAATATGTAGATTATCACGGTACGGATCGCGGTGATCGCCATATTCTCTTCCTGCCTTTCGTCAGTGTGCGCCTGGAATGGGTGAACATCCCCTAGTATGGACGCCTTCTTTCGGGTTTATGCAGAGGTGCCGACCGCGCTTTTTCATGAAAAAACCGCCGGCGGGGAATAAGCGGCGTGTTGGCAGGACATAACAAATCTGAATCGAAAACACGTGCTGGGCACTGCGAAAGGATCGAGCGCCATATGCCTTCTGTTAAAGGATTTTTTCGTTCGCCGGGGAAAAGTCGGCAGCAGGCGGCGGCCCCGCCGCCGCCTCCGCATCCGCTTTCCCTGTCCCTGATCGACAACCTGGTTTATCTGCGGGCGCAGTTCAGCGTCAGCTCCGACCTGACCATACGGGAGATGGAGGCAGGCGGCTGCCGTCTTGCCATTGTCACATTGGAGGGCATGGTGGACAGGCATACGATCGCTGATGCCGTGCTGCTGCCCCTTTCCCAAACTCCTGACCTGGGCGGGGCGGAGGCCCTGATGGATCATGTGCGCGATAAAGTGCTGGCCATGGTGGACCTAATGCAGGTGGTAACCATGGATGAGGTGATCAGTCTGGTCTCCTCCGGCTTTGCTGCTGTGCTGGCCGACGGTGTGGGATATGCTCTGCTGGGCGGCTTCCAGAATTTCATGATCCGCAGTGTGGGGGAGCCTTCCTCAGAGATGACCTCCCGCGGCTCCCGCGAGGGTTTCACTGAGGCGATTCGAGTCAACATCAGTATGATCCGGCGGCGGATGAAAACCCCCGACCTCACCTTTGAGATGATGAGCGCCGGCAAGACCAGCCAGACGGCGGTGTGTCTGTGTTATATGCGTGGCCGGGTATCGGAGCGTCTGCTGAACGACGTGCGTGCTCGCATTCGGAAGCTGCCGCTGGACGTGGTGCTGGAATCGGGTTATATCCAGCCCTTTCTGGAAAACCGCAGGCTGTCTCTGTTTTCCAGCGTGGGGGTCACCGAGCGGCCCGATACCCTGTGCGGCAAGGTGGCAGAGGGGCGTATCGGTGTGCTGGTGGACGGCACGCCCTTTGTGCTGGTCACCCCCACCCTGTTCGTGGAGCATTTCCAGTCGATGGACGATTATGCCGTTCATCCCTATTACGCCAGCTTTCTACGGATTATCAAGTACGTGTCCTTTTTTGTGGGGATGCTGCTGCCGGGGCTGTACGTTGCGGTGGGAACCTTTCATCCCGAAATGCTGCCCTTTACCCTGATGCTGTCCTATCTCAAATCGGACCTGTCCACCCCCTTCCCTCTGGTGATGGAAGCGCTGCTCATCCATTTTCTGTTTGAAATCATGCGGGAGGCGGGGCTGCGCTTTCCCAAGGCGGTGGGACACGCCGTCAGCATCGTAGGGGCCCTTGTCATCGGCGAATCGGCGGTGCGCGCCGGTCTGATCGGCGCGCCGATGGTGATCATTGTGGCTCTCACCGCCATCAGCTCCTTTGTGATTCCCTCTTTGTACGGCCCGGTCACCCTGCTGCGCTTTGGTTTTATCCTGTTGGGGGGAACGCTGGGGCTGTACGGCGTCATGATCGGCCTCACCCTGCTGCTGTGCAGCATCTGTGCTGTGCATATCCAGTCCATCCCCTTCACGGCGCCGGTGACCCCCTTCAGCCTGAAGGCGATGCGCGATGTGCTGATTCGGGCGGACTGGCGGGAGCTGTGGAAGCATCCGTTTTTGGTTCAGAATGTGGTGGGTTCCCATCTGAAGGAAAATCAGGGGGGACCGGATACCACCGACCCCGGCGAGGAATAAGGATAGCGGAAAGGCGGGGATTCCCTTGAATAAGAATACGCAAATCAGCGTCTCACAGTTCGTCTGTCTGCTGCTGGCCAGCCGGCTGGCTACGGCTATGACCGCCTCTCCGGCCGGCGGGCCGGCGGGCTTTGGCTCCAGTATGCTGGTGTCCATGGCGCTGCAAATCCCGTTTCTGCTGCTGTTGTTTTTGCCCCTCTGGTGGTTCAGCCGGCGGACCGGGCGCTCGGGGACGGTGGATGACGCCTATGTTCTGCTGGGGAAACCGGGCGGCGCGGCGGTGGCGGTTCTGTATGGTCTGCTCTGTCTGATGATTGTGCATGCCGACCTGCTGCGGTTCCAGGCGTTTGTATCGGTGGCGCTGTCCCCCGACATGTCCCGCACCGTGCTGTGCGCCGCGTTGGTGATCGGCGTCTTTTTCGCCGCCTCCTGCGGGCTTCAGGCCATTGCCCGCGCCGCCGGTGTGGCGGTGGTGGTCCTGCTGGCCGTTTTCCTTTTCACCTTTTTTTCGCTGCTGCCGGATATGAAGGGGATTCATTTCCTTTCCCCGCTGTACGATGGGGCGTACCCGATCCTGGAAGGGGCGCTGTATGAGTTGCCCCGCACCATGGAGCTGGCGGTGGTGGGGATGCTGCTGCCCTATGTACGCGGCAATTCCTCCAAAGGCTACGCCGTATGGACGGTGGTGCTGGCGGCGGTACTGATCCTGATGCAGGCGACGGTGACCGGTGAGCTGGGGGATTTCGCCGCGCAGGTCCGCTTCCCCTATTACACCGCCGTGACTGCCGCCGATGTGGGCATCATCCAACGGATGGATTTGATGGTGATAGCGGTGTGGCTGATGGTTTTGTTTATCAAGATGGCGTTTTATGCCATGCTGTATATGAGCTGCGCCCAGCGACTGTTCAGCAAGAAACGCAAGCTCCTGTACGCCTTCGCCGGGGGAGGGGCGGTGCTGCTCTCCGGTCTGCTGCTGGCGGGGACGGCGTCGCGCGCTGCGCAGGAAACCGCCTTCCCCTTTTATTTTATCATCACCGGTCTGTTCGTCGTCGCGCTGCCGCTGCTGCTGACGCTGACGGACCTGCTGCGGGAAAGACGGGCGCTCCGCGCGCGCTGAGACGACAATTCCACTTTCCACGAAGGGCGGAGGGTATGCAATGAAGGTATGGGCGATATTGATCGCGCTGGCGCTGGGCATGGCTATGGTTCCCAGCTGCAAGGAAAAGTCCCAGGTCAGCAGCCGTGTGATTGTGACGGCGGTCGGCATCGACGGGACGGAGGGGAGCGCGGAGGGCGTGCGTCTCGCTGTACAGACGGTGGAGCCGCTGCTGACCTCCGGCAGTCTCACCGAACAGAAGGAGAACGCCACCGCCGTGTACGAGGCGGAGGGGGAGACAGTGGCCGATGCGCTGAATTCCTTTGTCTCCCTGACCGGGCGCAGCGCCTTCATCCTGCATAACCGCGTGATTGCCATTGGGCTGGAGCAGGCGAAGAGCGGGACACTGGCCTCTCTCACCGACTATTTTATCCGCAGCCGGGAGGGCCGTCCGCTGGCGGATGTTGTCATCAGCCGCACGACGGCGGCGGATTTGCTCAGCCAGAAATCCACCGCCTTTACCATTCCGTCGGAGCAGATCTCCATGCTGCTGCAGGAGGGACGCCGCCGGGGAACGGCGGTGCGTACCCGGCTGCTCGATCTGGAGCGGGCCTCCAGCGGCATGTATGATGTGGCCATCCCCATTGTGGAGGCGATGGGCGAGGGGGAGGAGAGCCGTCTCTGCGTGACCGGAACCGCCCTGTTCCGTGGTGGTACGTATGTCGGTGAGGCGGATCCGGCCGCGACCCGTGGACTTCTCCTCCTGCAGGAGGCGCCGGAGGCCTGTCCGTATGTGCTGGACAGGGGGGAAGAGGGCTGCTTTACGGCAGAGATAGAAAAAGCCTCCTGCTCCATCCGGGTGGAGCAGGAGGGGGAACGGGCCCATTTTTATATCACCACGGGAATTCGGGCGGCAATTGCCGATGAGAGCCGGCCGCGCCGGCTGACAGAGGAAATGCGGCAGGGGCTGGAGAAAGCGCTGGCGGAGGAGGTTCAGGCGGATATCCGCCGGGCTGTCGACCAGAGCGTGATCCGCTGCGGATGCGACGCCATTGGACTGCAGCGCCGCATCATGCAGCAGATCCCGTCGCTCGTCAAAGAGGGCAGCGATCGCTGGCCGGAGGAGCTGCGAAGCTGCTCCTACGAAATCGAGGTAAAAGCGGAAATCGCTCAGTTCGGCGAGGAGGCAGAGCTGTCCGCTCTGGTGGGCAGCGGGTTCACTCCGCCTGCTTGTCGATAAATTCGGGACGGAGCTTGGAATAGATAATCCGTTGTTCGCTGTACAGGCTGCCGTAGCCGGACAGGCAATAGCTGACCGCCACTGCCAGCGCGATGTAGAGGAATCCGTTGGCGCCGAACAGCTCCACGCCGAGGAGAAGGGAGGTCAGGGGACAGTTGGTAACGCCGCAGAACAGGGCGGTCAGCCCCAGCCCCGCTCCAAAGGAGGGGTTCAGCCCCAGCAGTCCGCCCATCACGTTGCCGAAGGTGGCGCCACAGAAAAATACAGGGATGATTTCACCGCCCTTGAAGCCCGCGCCGAGGGTGAGGGCGGTGAACAGCATTTTGAGGGCAAAGGCCTCCGGCCGTGCCTCTCCGGCGAGAGCGCGGGCGATGACCGGCATGCCGGCGCCATTATAATCCCGCGTGCCGGTCAGCAATGTCAGTAAAACGACCAGAGCGCCGCCGGTCAGCGCGATCAGAAAGGCGTTTTTTATATAACGCTGATACAGCACACGGAACAGATGCATCACCACGCAGAACAGGATGCTGAGCAGGGCGCAGAGCACCGCCAGACCGATGGTCTGGAGGGCGGGCAGGGGCGCGAGCTCCGGAACACCGGCAAGGGAAAAGCGCGTGGGGGCGATGGAAAGCTGACCGGCCAGCCAGGCGCCGGTCAGAGAGGAGAGCATACAGGGAACCAGGGCGGAATAGTACATCACACCGACGCTGACCACCTCCATGGAGAAGACAGCGGCGGTCAGCGGGGTGCCGAACAGGGCGGAGAAGGCGGCGCTCATGCCGCACATGGTGATGATGCGGGCGTCCTTGTCATCCATCCGCATCCACCGGCCCAGCTGGGCGGACAGGCTGCCGCCGATCTGAAGTGCGGCGCCCTCCCGCCCGGAGGACCCGCCGAGAAGATGGGTGATCACGGTGCCGGCAAACACGAGCGGGGCTGTTTTGACCGGCAGGCGCTCACCCCGGCGCACGGCGGTGAGCACAAAATCCGCGCCCCGATCCTTTTCCATGCCGCAAAGACGATACAATCCGGCGATACCCACCCCGCCGAGGGGAAGCAGCCACAGCAGCCAGGGGCAGGACTCCCGCCAGTCAGCTGCCAGCTCGGTGCTGTAGTGGAACAGGATACCTACCCCGCCGACTACACCACCGATCATCAGCGAAATCAGCGTCCATCGCAAAAAGGCAAGCAGATCATTCCGACTCTGCCGGAGCAGCTCCAGGAAATGTTCCATGCGTCGGTCCTCCTTCCGCCGCGGGTCGGGTCCGCCGCGTTTCTATCGGGTGTGATGCTTCGCGTTATAGGGAAGCGGTCCCGGCCACTGGGTCAGAATCTCCGTGTACCGCTGATAGGCCCGTTCCACCGCCGTTTCCCATGAGAGGTAGATGTGCTTGCCGGCGCTGCGGCCTACCCGCTTCGTTGTGTCCCGGCTCTGGCAGGCATCCAGCAGGACGCGTGCACAGTCGTCGGCGTTCTCCTCTGCCAGGAAGCCGGTGCTGCCCTGTTCCACGCCCTCCGCCGCGCAGCTTCCCCTCACCAGAAGAGAGGGGCACTCGCAGGCAGCGGCTTCCTTCACCACGATGCCGGAGGTGTCGTAGGTGGAGGGGAACAGGAACAGGTCGGCCATGCTGTAATACACCCGCAGCCTTTCCCGGTCGTAGACAGGTCCGGTGAAGGTGGCCTGCTCCTGAAGACCAAGTTCCTCGGCATAAGCGCGAATATCGGGCGCGTCGTAACCGTCCCCCACCAGAAAGGCGCGAAAGGGCAGGCCGGCCTTCTGTGCGCGGGACAGGGTGTCAAGAATCAGGCGGACGTTTTTGTACCACATCATCCGCCCGACAAACAGAAAGACGAATTCCCCGTCTTTTACCTCATACTTCTGACGTAGCTCTACGACCCGCTCCTCCGGCGCCTGGCCAAAGGCGAAATCGGTGCCGTTCTCCATGACGCGATAGCCGCCGTGATAGCCAATGCGGCGCAACGCCTCGCCGCAGCCCTGCGTCACCACCCATACCTCATCCACCGCCTTGATGTTTTCCAGCAGGAAGCGCAGGGCGATTTTCCGAAACTCCGGCAGACGCACCCGCTTTTTGATATCAATGTCAAACATGGTGTGATAGGTCAGCACCACCGGAACCCGCGGACGGAAATTGATATTTTTCACCAGAAGAGAAGAGGCAAAGGGTGAATGAACATGCATCAGATCAAAGTGCCGCCTGCGAAGCCGGAGAAGAGTGTCAGGGGAAAAGGGATTTCCCGCCCGATAGCCGATGCGTTTATCCAGCGGGACGGAATGATAGCGAAAAACGTCAAAGGGATAACGATCTGCCACCCCCTTATAGCTGGGAGTGACCACGGTCACATCGCAGTGGTTTTTCTGAAGAACCTCGGCGTAATTTTTGACCGTTTGGGCCACGCCGTCGATGGTGGGGGGGAAGGAGTCGTTGAACTCCCCGACATGCAGACGCTTCATGCGGTCGCTTCTCCTCTCTGAAATCACAGTGAACCTCTCTTTAATTTTACACGGAATCCGCTGCTCATTCAAGGGGAGTGGCCGAATATGACGGAAAAGTCATTCCGGTGCTAAAAAAATTGTCGTTTTTTCGCTGCGGCATATTTAAACTTGATCGGAAATACGGTATAATGCAGGAAAGCCTTGCTTTCCTGCCGAAGAGTTCCCTGTCGGGCGGAGCGCCCTCCTGCGGCGGAGCCGCAACGGGAATTCTTCTGAGGCGGCGCTGATTTTTGAGATATCTCTAGTAGGAAAGCCTTGCTTTCCTGCCGAAGAACCCTGCCCCTGGGCCTGTCCGTTTCGGATTACTTTGCGTGAGACAGCCCAGGGCCTGAAGATGTCCCTGACAGGAAATCTTCCTCTCCGGTATCATGACCGGGCCGGGCCCGACCGTTCGGGTTACTTTACGTGAGACAGCCCAGGTCTGCATCCATAGTGATACCGCAGCGGGGATTTTTCTGAGGGGA
>JAAWCO010000102.1 GCA_022793315.1 Clostridiales bacterium
AAGTATGTGTACTTTTTCAGCGAGGGCAACGGCACCATGCGCGAGCTTCTTGGCGGAAAGGGCGCGAATCTGGCTGAGATGACTAATCTCGGGATGCCCGTTCCCTATGGCTTCACCGTCTCCACCGAGGCCTGTACCCGGTACTACGACGACGGAAAGAAGATTGGCGGCGATATTCAGGAGCAGATTTATCAGCAGCTCGCCGTGCTGGAGGAGAAATCCGGCAAAAAATTCGGCGATCCGGTCAACCCTCTGCTGGTTTCGGTTCGCTCCGGCGCCCGCGCCTCCATGCCCGGCATGATGGATACCATCCTGAATCTTGGCCTTAATGATACGGTGGTTGAGGGGCTGGCTCAGAAGACCAATAATCCCCGTTTCGCCTATGATTCCTACCGCCGCTTTGTGCAGATGTTTTCCGATGTGGTGATGGAGCTGCCCAAATCCAATTTTGAGAAGATCATTGATGAAATGAAGGAAGCGCGCGGCATTCAGATGGATACCGAATTCACCGCCGACGATATGAAGGAAATGACCCGGAAATTCAAGGAGTATTACCGGCAGGAGAAGGGCGCGGAGTTCCCTGCCGATCCCCGTGAGCAGCTGATGGAGGCGGTCAAGGCTGTTTTCCGCTCCTGGGATAATCCCCGGGCGAACTACTATCGCCGGATGAACGATATCCCCTACAGCTGGGGCACCGCTGTCAATGTACAGATGATGGTTTTCGGCAACACCGGCGATACCTCCGGCACCGGCGTGGCCTTCACCCGCAACGCCGCTACCGGCGAAAACAAGCTGTTTGGCGAGTTTCTGATCAACGCACAGGGCGAGGATGTGGTCGCCGGTATCCGCACCCCCTATCCGATCAGCAAGCTCGAGGAGATTATGCCGGAGGTGTACCGGCAGTTTGTCGAGGTAGCTGACCGTCTGGAGAAGCATTATAAAGATATGCAGGACATGGAGTTCACCATTGAGGATGGCAAGCTCTTTATGCTGCAGACCCGCAACGGCAAGCGTACCGCGGCGGCGGCTCTGAAAATCGCTGTGGATCTGGTAGACGAGGGGATGATTAACGAGAGAGAAGCGGTGCTGCGCGTTGAGCCCAAGCAGCTCGACTCCCTGCTGCATCCTCAGTTTGACGCCGCTGCGCTGAAAAAGGCAAAGGCAATCGGCAAGGGACTGGCCGCCTCACCCGGCGCCGCCTGCGGCCGCGTTGTCTTCACCGCTGCCGATGCCAAGGAATGGTCGGACCGTGGCGAGAAGGTGGTGCTGGTCCGTCTGGAAACCTCACCGGAGGATATCGAAGGGATGGACGTATCTGAGGGAATCCTGACCGTCCGCGGCGGCATGACCTCCCATGCCGCGGTCGTCGCCCGCGGCATGGGCACCTGCTGTGTGTCCGGCTGTGGGGACATCCGTATCAACGAAGAGGCCAAAACCTTTTCGCTGGGCGGTATGACCGTGAAGGAGGGCGACTACATCTCGCTGGACGGCACCACCGGCAGCATTTACGGTGAGGCTATCCCCACAGTGGAGGCCTCTATCTCCGGCGATTTCGGCCGTTTTATGGCGTGGGCGGACAAGGCCCGCGTTCTGAAGGTTCGGACCAATGCGGACAATCCCCGCGATGCCGCCCAGGCGGTCAAGTTCGGCGCGGAGGGCATTGGTTTGTGCCGGACCGAGCACATGTTCTTTGAGGGCGACCGCATCAAGGCGGTGCGCGAGATGATTGTGGCCAAGGATGCCGACGCCCGCAAAAAGGCGCTGGCCAAAATTCTGCCGTATCAGCAGGGGGACTTTGAGGCTATGTACCGGGTACTGGAGGGCCGTCCCATGACCGTCCGCTTCCTGGACCCCCCGCTGCACGAATTCCTGCCCACCAAAGAAGAGGATATCGCGGAGATTGCCGGCGAATTGGGCCTTTCGGTCCAGGAGCTGAAGGAAGTCATCGCCTCGCTGCATGAATTCAATCCCATGATGGGCCACCGCGGCTGCCGCTTGGCCGTTACCTATCCTGAAATTGCCGAAATGCAGACCAGGGCGGTCATCAATGCCGCGCTGACCGTAAATAAGGAGCATCCGGAGTATGAGATCGTTCCGGAAATCATGATTCCGCTGGTGGGTGAGGTCAAGGAACTGAAATACGTCAAGGATGTCGTCGTCGCCACAGCCGATCAGCTGATTACGGAGGCGGGTGTGAAGATGACCTATCATGTGGGCACCATGATTGAGATCCCCCGCGCTGCGGTAACCGCTGATCAGATTGCCGCTGAGGCGGAGTTCTTCTCCTTCGGCACCAATGACCTGACCCAGATGACCTTCGGCTTCAGCCGGGATGACGCCGGGAAGTTCCTGGATGCTTACTATGACCGCAAAATCTATGAATTTGATCCCTTTGCCAAGCTGGATCAGACCGGTGTGGGCGCTTTGGTTCAGATGGCGGCCGAAAAAGGCCGCGCGACCCGGCCCGATATCAAGCTGGGCATCTGTGGTGAACATGGCGGCGATCCCTCTTCGGTCGAGTTCTGCCATCAGATTGGTCTGAACTATGTCTCCTGCTCGCCTTTCCGTGTGCCGATTGCCCGCCTGGCCGCCGCACAGGCTTCCATTAAACAGAACTAAACCCTTCGCCAGGAAAATTTATCAGGAAGCAGCCGCCGGCAATGTTGCCGGCGGCATGCTTCTTCCTAAAGGAGAATCAAGAGGATGAACGAGGCAAAAACGGATCAGCTGCTTCAGCTGTACGAATTGTTTGACACTGTCTGTCAGGGACTGCATTATCTGGCGGAGCATCCGGATCATATCCAGGTCCGCACGGATACCGGCGCGGGTCTGAAGGCGCTGAGAACCTGTCTGCAGGATGAAGAGACCGCCTCTGACATTTTGCTCAAATGGTTTGCATTGGTGGAGGAAAGGCTCATCGGGGCTTTGCCGTTATCGGAGGTTTCCGCCTGTACTCAACAGGGAGCGCTTCTGCTCACGGAATGGCTCTCCGGAGAGCTTGCCCAGGAGCTTGTGTCGGAGGAGTATGTGTCTCATACTGTTGCGGAAAGGCTGTTTGCTTTTGTGAACAGAGCGCCGCGTCAATGTCAGGCGTTTTATCAGCTGGCGGTGGGGCTGTGCCTGAGAAGTGCGGTATCCATGCCGAAAGAGTCCTATCAGTGTATGCTGCGTTTGCTGGAGGAACAGCCCCACCTGCTCTCCGGTGCGCAGGGGGCGCATCCAGAGTATGTCTATCGTGCATCAAAGCAGCGGATCTTTGAACGGTGCCCCGTTTGCGGTGGAGAGGGCACGCCGTATTACTCGGCCTTTTCCTATCGGATGGTGAACTTTGACTATCCGCATTTGCCGGTTAAGCTTTGGATGAGGTGCAGCTCCTGCGAAAATCTGTATACTTATCAATATCCGGAGGAGTATTTGACGCAGGCCCCCCATCCGTCGATGATTCAGCCGAACCCGGCACATAGTCTGACGGCAGTGGGGGAAAATGTGAGCGCTGCCATTCTGTCCATCTGGTCAGAGATTCTTAACAAATTGCGCGTTTATAACGACGGACGGCGTCTGCTGGAGGTCGGTATTGGAGAGGGACATCTGCTCTCTGTGGCGCTTGAGATGGGATATACTCCGGATGCCGTGGAAATTGTAGAGGATTCTGCTCAAAAGGTCGCCGACATTTTGGGGATTCCGATTTGGCATGGGGATTTTCTGCGCTACCATCCGCAGAAGACCTATTCTGTTATCATTATGGGCGACGTGATTGAGCATGTGACAGATCCTGAACAGGCCCTGCGCAATGCCGGCAGTCTACTGGAGGATGACGGTGTTTTGTGGCTGTCCACACCAAATTTTGAGAGCAGCTTTACCCGGATGTGCAAATTTCGCGATGCGATGTGGAACGAGCCCTACCATATCAGCTACTTTTCATATAAAGGATTACAGGCGCTTGTGGAAAAATGCGGTTTCTGTATCCGGGAATATCAGGTCAGCCGGCGCTACAATGGTTCAATGGAGTTGATCCTGACAAAAAAATCCTCATGAGATGGAAACTGACTTCTGTCTATTGGTAAGCGGGCGGTTTCCTGTGAAAGCGTCCTGGCGGGATGGGGCATGACGCCCCCGAGCCGTGGTCTGGAGGGCATCCTTTTTCCGGGGAAACCCCTTCCGGATCCTGACAGAACGGATGGGACAAAAAGTCCGACAGATAAAAAATGGATGACTGTGTTTTGCAAAGAATGGTTGAAAAACACGGTATATGGGGGTATGATAAACAGGCAGAGAGCCTTATTGACAAGTGCTGCCGCATGCAGGGCCATTTTTTCTGACTGTTGTATTTCAGGCTCCGGCTGGGCAGGGCGCCGGCGAAACCGCCGCAATGGGGTGCGGTCGGGGTAGCCGGCTGACGGCTCAAAAAGCAGGGAGAGCTGTTTTAAAGGGGAGATGGTCATCGTGATCGGATTAAAACGAGGCTGTGTCTCCTTATACGATCATGAGCCGGAATGGAAAATCGAAGCTGCCAACATGATTGACCGGCTGAAAGAGCTGCTGGGTGATTTGGCAGAGGATATACAGCATGTTGGAAGCACAGCGGTGACGGGAATCAAGGCGAAACCCATCCTGGATATTGCCGTGTCGGCTCCCCGTTTTGAGAAGATTCTGGAACGAATTCCTCTGTTGGAGGAACACGGGATTTTTTACTGCCGGAATGGTCCGCAGACAGAAACACAGAAGCTGTTTGCCTGCGGGAGCTATTATACACATACTGGCGATTTACAGACGCATTTTATCCATATCGTTCGTTCCGGCAGCCGGGAGTGGACAGACTATATCCGCTTTCGCGATTATTTGAATGCCCATCCACAGGCTGCCGGGCGATATGAACGGTTAAAAATTGAGCTGGCTGGGAGAAATCGCGAGAACCGTACCGCCTATACAGAAGGAAAAAAAGCGCTGGTGGTTCGCCTTTTGTACGAGGCGCAGGCATGGTCGTGGCTGGGGAAAACTGCAGCGGTTCAGATTGATCGTCCTCTGGGAAGCTGTCATCCTCTGTATCCGGAGAGAATCTATCCGGTCAACTATGGCTTTCTTCCGGGGACCACCGGCGGGGATGGCGAAGCGCTGGATGTGTATGTGCTGGGAACAGAGGAACCGCTGTGCTCCTTCACCGGAAGAATTATCGCAGTCGTGTACCGTGAAAACGATTGGGAGGACAAGCTGGTTGCGGCGCCGGAAGGGATGAGGCTTTGTCAGGAGGAAATCGAAAGGACGCTGCATTTTCAAGAGCAATTTTTTCTTACCACCATGGAAATGATGAAGTGAATTCTTTTTTCATTTTTTCCCGACACAGGGGAGGGAGCGCAGAGACGGGCCGCCCTTTTCGTGTTTCGGGGATGATGCCTCTGTCAATCCATAAGAAGGGGGATTCTGCTTGAAAAAGCACAAAAAGCCAGTTTCACCGGGGCGCAGGAGTCTGGGCATCCTGCTGATGCTTCTTCTGTGCTGTCTTGCGGGGGTGTGCCTGGGGGGAGCCTATTTTCTCCTGTCCAGGGGGGATAGTCCTCTTTCGGCGTCAAAGCCGGGGGCCTCTTTGTTTATTTCCGAAGAAATGGGGGGGAATACCGGCGCATCCTCTGCTCAGGGGAGCCTGGAGGACTTTATCAATCGGGCGATTTTTATCGGCGATTCCCGCACCAACGGTTTGGCGGGGTATGGATATCTGGATAAGGAACGCGTCTATGCCATTGATGGGGGCAATCATGTGGCCGCCCGTACCGAGCGCTTTATCCGACTGGAAAAGGGAGGGAGGCTGCTGACCATTGCAGAGGCTGTGGGCGTTGTTCAGCCGGACTATATGCTGGTATCGTTCGGCATTAATGGCGTTGCGTTTCTGGAGGAGGAGGCGTTTTTTACCGAGTATGCCCTGTTTTTGGATGAGCTGAAGGAGAAATCGCCGGGCAGCACGTTGATTGTTCAGGCAATTTTGCCGGTTTCCTCCTCCTATCAGCAGCAACAGCCCCTTATGGCCAATCAAAAGATTAAGCGCTACAACGCGCGGCTGGAGCAGCTGTCGAGGAGAGAAGGGGCTCTGTTTTGGGACACCTTTGATCTTTTGGCCGATGGGAAAGGGAATCTTGCCCCCCGTTACGATTCAGGGGATGGGCTGCACCTGAACAGCGGGGCCTACCAGACATGGCTGGACGCACTGGATGTCGTGCGAAAAACGTGGTGAAGTCAGACGCTCCCCGCATGGGTATTTCCACCCGTGCGGGGAGCGTTTATATGGCTGTGCGGGCAGGGAAAATCCTCTGGTTGTACCGGGGCTGAGTGCATTTGGCGGCGTTCAGCTGCGCCGGGCCACATGCTCCTTAAGCCGGTCAAAGGTTTCCTGACTGATCACATGTTCCATGCGGCAGGCATCGGCAGCGGCGGTTTCCTCCGAGACACCGATGGCCTTCAGATACTCGGTCAGCAGGCGGTGACGCTCATAGATCTGTTCAGCGATCTGTCTCCCGGTTTGGGTCAGTTCAATTCCTCCGTCTGTGTCTACCGTGATATGTTCTGCTTTTTTGAGCACCGATATGGCTCTGCTGACACTGGGCTTCGTAAAGGAGAGCGCATGCGCGATGTCTACGGAACGGACATAGCCCTTCTCCTGCGTTAATATCAGGATCGTTTCAAGATAATTCTCGCCGGATTCCTGCAGTTTCATGGGAGGACTTCCTTTCGCCTGATCAAAATAGAGGGGCCGGAAAATCGACTCCGGCGGGGACACACACTGTTAAAGACAACGGTAACAGGGACTTTGAGGGGGGATGTATCAACATGGGCTCCTCCCGTCAGAAGAACTCCCTGCTGAGGCTTTGCCGCGAAGCAGCAGGCGAATCCAAACGAACAGGCATGGGGTCATTGTAGCATGTTCCCCGCTTTGGTTCAAGCCGTTTCCCTGTACGCTGCCGTGAACGGCAACGGTGTCGGGGAAGATTTTGGGTCAACAGGCGGCCAGAAGAGAAAAAAGAACATATCAGATGAATATATTATAAAAACAATCAACATATTTTGCGTATTTTTATATATCCTTTTCTGGATTCATGTGTTATATTCACTGTATCACCTATGGGGGTATATTTTTAAAAGGGGGAGATTCCCATGGGCTGCTGACCGGACCACTCAGGGTCTTTTGCCTGGAGCATGACCATCAAAAAAAGGAACAGGATGAAAAAAGCGTGAAAGCGGCCTGTTGTCTGCTGACAGCCGCTGTGATTTTTTCGGCAGGGACCTTCTCCTCTGGGGCAGCATATACGGGAACAGGCTATATGTTTACCGATAAATTCGTATGTTCTGCCCTCCAGTCTGGCCTTTGACAGCTATCGGATGATCAATACCAGGAAGGACGCCGCCTGGTCTCTGCCGTGGCTGTGGAGAATGAACTATGACGCCGGGGAATATTTTAATAACAGTGTGGAGGCTCTCGTAAGCGCTTTGCCGGAGGCATCGGTGGCGGTGATCAGTACTCACGGATCCCCGGGGCGGGTTTTCTGCCCGGACGTCAACACGGAATATGCTCCGCGTATGACCGCGCTGACGGCAAAAGCTTATGGGGGGAGCGAGTGTTTTTCCCGGTCCATTGAGTGGATACGAAAGGATTTTCAGACAAAGCTGATCATTTTTGCCTCCTGTGAATCCGCCTGCTATGATGAGCATTATGGGAATTTAGCTCAGGCGGCTTTTGAAAGAGGGGCGCAGGCGACGCTGGGCTGGGGGAATCCTATCCCGGAAGGGGAGATCACCTCGCACTGGCTGGAATATTTTTTCGAGGCCTGCTATTTTCTCCACTGCGATATGGAGACAGCGGCCGAGACGGCGTGCAAACGCATCGAAAAAGAATATTGGAGACAGATCTATGAGGATCAGGTGGAGTCGTTAAAAAACTATAACACCTGGGGCAGCGTTGTGCTGTACCCCTGAAAGAGGAGGAGAGAAAGTGAAACAGGCAATCATGCGCCTCATGCGGGGCAAAAAAAGGGGTATGGTTATGGGCGCCTGCCTGCTGACCGCCGCCGTGCTCCTGATTTCGGGCGGCTTTATGAGCTACGCCGATGTTCAGGAAAGGGGGCAGTATGTCGATGTGCAGGAGGGATATATCCTGAGGCGGCTGGACGCTCAGGAGACCTGTACGGTGAAGCTGCCGGCCGATACCTGCATTCCAGCAGACAGCGGGAGCCGGGCCGCCGTATTGAAAAAAATAGCGGCCCGGCCGGTGACGCTCCACTATGACCACTCGGAAAAGGGGTCGACCTGTAACTGGGATGTTTATGAGGATGAGGAGGGGAACAGCTATACCTATCATGAGATGACCGGCCAGATGGTATCCATTCAATTTCAAAAGGCCTTTGCGGCGGAGCGGGACACCAGCACCTTCTACACGGAGGAGGAGATTCATGCCTTTGCGGAGCAGTATCTGCGGGCGCTGGTCCCGCGGTTCGGGCTGTATGAGCTGGCCTCCTCCTATTTTGCAGGACACTCCCCGGAGGACCCCAACGCCCGGTACATTCTGGATTATGGCGTTCGCATAGGCGACTATTTTTCCGGAGATGATATCAGCGTCACCTGCCGCTCAACCGGAGAGCTGATGAGCATCAGCTTTCCCCGGTCCACGCTCTACGAGGAGCTGAGCACACAGGAGAAGGAGAAGCTGGCGGCCCGACTCCCCGCCCGGGAGGAGGTGGAGGCATACATCCTGGAGCAGATGCAGGAGAAGTATGGGGACCAGTTCCTTTCGATGGAGATTAACAGTTCCCATTTTTATAAGGAGGGAGCGGACTGTATGCTGACCTTTGGCGTGGGGATAAGAACCCCTACCGCCAGCTATTTTGAGTCGGTGATGTATCCTGTCGAGTGACGGGAGAGGGATGAAGAGGCGGATGCCGCAGAGGGGGCGCTTTGCTGCCTGTCCACAGAGGCGGACACCTGCGCCCATTCCCTTTGGCCGGCGGCGCTCCCGTTTTTCCTTAAGCAATGGGAGGCGGCCCTGCCGATGCCGATGAAAGTCAGCCCACGTCCCCGGCGGAGCAGAGGGATAAGCGTCAAAACAGAGCGTCCGGAGGGAAGTCTCCCGGACGCTCTATGACATATGGCGGGAACTGAAAATGGAACCTTTTGTTTGACAGCGGACTCCCAACCAAAGGGGAAAGACGGAAGCGAAAAATCTGGTCCCCTTTTTCGCTTCTGTCCAAAGCACCGGGAGCACAGTTCCCATCAGGGAACGTGCTCCCGGTGTCAAAGAATTCTATGAGAGATCAAAGAGGTGAGGAATGATCAGTTCTTTTTCTTCTTCCTGACCAGGATAACCACCACAACAGCAACAATCAAAACAACCGCGATAGCGATGGCCAGAACGATGAGGGCGGAATTGGCATTGTTCTGGCCCACAGCCGGAGCAGTCGTGCTGCTGGTCGGTGCGAGGGTGGTGGTGGGAGCGGTTGTGGTGCTGTCAGTCTGAGTGGTAGTGGTGGGGGCGGGGGTTGTGTCGGTAGTGGCGTCAGGATCCTTTGTTGCGCCGCCCGGCTGTACCTCACCGAGAGGGGAGGCGCTGAAATACAGCTTGTTGAAGGTGATGGAGTCGCCGACATCGCCAAATACGTTGATGGCTACAGCGATCATCATAATTTCATCGCCGTTATAAACGATGTCCAGATCATTGTTTTTGAGCATATCCAGGAAATTCATTGACCCCTTTTCCGGGTCGAGACCGTCGGCTTCATGTCCGCGGGCCTTGTGCATCCGATAGCAGGTGAGGTCGGTGCCGTCGTTTTCATCCCATCGAATGGACAAGCCGAACTTGCCTGTACCGGAGATGTCCCAGCACAGGTAAGGGGTTTGGGAGAGGTCGACAAATTTGTCGGCGACATTAGTCCACATCATGCAACCGCTGTTTACCCCTTCCGCTTTCGCGGCGATGGTCATGGTCATGGAGCCATCCTCACCAAAGGTGAGCGGGGTGGTTTCCTCATCGGCAATAAAGAAGAACTCTTTGCCGTTGATGTCGAAGTCGGCCGCTTCTGCAGAAGCCATAGGAACCGCCGCGGAGGCCACAACAGCCGCCGTCAGCAACGCGCTGATCAATTTTGCTAATTTCATCAGAAGATCTCCTCTTATTCAGACTTTTATTAACGCGACCGCCGAATGACAGAGAGGCAGAACAACCGGAAGTCCTTTTACTGGCCCTGCCAGAGGGAGGAGCCTCTTCGTCATTTCGGTGGCAGTTAACATAAAAAGTATAACGAAGGTTGGATATTTTGTCAATTCCTTTCCTGCCCTGTTTTTCGCTGTGGTGCGCCGGCTCTTATGGTCCTGCACCGGCTGTTGTTTTCTGAAACCCGGCAGGAACGGCTGGAGGGTTTTCCCGATTTTGCTTCTCCTGACTTCTTTCCGGAAGAAGGGGACCATTGTGGAAGGTGGTCCGGGGGATATATCCCGCGCGTTTTTTCTGTAAAAAAGAACCGCCTCCCCATAAGAAGCGGCGGTTTTTTTATCAAATCAATTGTCAGTTCAACAATCAGCCGTTTTTCTTCTGCTTAACGACGAAGAGAGCAACAGCGGCAGAAACGGTCAAAACAATAGCGGCGGTAGCCATCTGAGAAGCGTCGCCCGTGGAGGGGTTGGCCTTCTTTGTGGTGGTCGGGGCCGCCGTTGTGGTATTATTGGGGGCCTGAGTGGTGTCGTCGGTACCAGCCTGGGTCGGATCGTCCTGACCGTCCTGGGTGGGATTGCCGCCCTGCTGCCCATCGCCGAGGGGGGAGGCGCTGAAATACAGCTTATTGAAGGTGACGGAATCGCCGACATCGCCAAAAACGTTGATCGCCACGGCGATCATCATGATTTCGTCGCTGCTGTAGACAAGGCCAAGATCGTTCTTCTTAATCAGCTCCAGAAAGTTGATCGAGTTCTTTTCCGGGGCCAGACCATCATCGGCATGTCCGCGGGCGTTGTGCATGCGGTAGCAGGTTGTATCATCAGCGTTTTCATCGTAACGGATCGCCAGACCAAAGTTCGCCGTGCCGGAGACGTCCCAGCACAGATACGGGGTTTGGGAGAGATCCACAAATTTTTCAGGCACATTGGTCCACATCATGTGAGCGCTATTCACAGAATCGCCCTTGGCGGCGATGGTCAACGTCATGGCGCCATCATTGGCGAAGGAGACGGTGGTAAAATCGGCGTCTGTTTTAATAAACTCCTCCTGACCATTGATGTTAAAGTCAACCGCTTCAGCCGAAGCCATGGGAACCGCCGCAGTAGCCAGAACAGCTGCCGCCAGCAACGCACTGATCCATTTTGCTGATTTCATGGGAACACACCCCTTTTTTAATATATCCGCAGAAATACTGCTGATGTATAAAGTATAAAGGAGATAACCGCTATTGTCAATATAAATTATAGAGAATAGGCAGAAAGAATGAAATATAATTCCAGATAGAATAATGGTTTCACATGCTGTAAAATTGGTTGACAGCATGTGAAAATTCGTTTTACCACACCGGGCAGGATTGTTAAGAATAAAGCGGGGAGAACCATTGCCACCGGACAACACAGGCCCTGCGGTTTTTCAGGGAGGGATTGCTGTGAAGGCAGGATTGATTCAGATGAGATAACCGACAGCGGGGAAGATAACCTGCGCCGAGCGGCTGGTATGGCGGCTGAAATGGGGCACTGCGGGGCGGAGATCACGATTTTGCCGGAGATGTTTCTCTGCCAATATGAGCGCAGGAGGCGCTTCGGCGTTTTGCGGAACCGGCGGGAGGAGAGGTCTGGCACGTTCTGGTCGCAGCCGCAAAAGGGCGGGACTCTATCTTGTGGCGGGCTCTCTGCCCGAATGGGGAGAGGGAGGTCGTCTGTACAATGCGTCCTATGTTTTTGATCCGAGGTGGTGGAGCTGATCCGGCACCGTAAAATTCGTTTATTTGATACGGCGGTGGAGGGGGGAGAGCATTTTTATGAGCTGGATGTTTTGTCAGCGGGGGAGAATCTCACCGTATTTGATGCGCCCTTTGGGCGAGCCGGCATCTGCATCTGCTTTGACATCCGCTTTCCCAAACTGGTGAGGCATCTGGTGCTGGCCGGTGTCAGGTTGTTGCTGGCTCCCGCCGCCTTTAACCTGACCACCGGGCCCGTCCATTGGGAGCTGGCCTTCCGCAGCCGGGTGGCAGACAACCAGCTGTTTATCATTGGGGTGGCTCTCGCACGGGAGGAAGCCTCTTCCTATGTTGCCTATGCCCATTCGCTGGCGGTGGATTTTTGGGGAAAAGTGATGGGTCAGTTAGGGGAGGAGGAGCGGGCCGAGGTGGTGGAGCTGGATTTGACGCAGACAGAAGCGGTAAGAAGACAGTTGCCTTTCTGAGCCGCGAGCCGTACCAACCTGTACGTTCTCCACTGGAAAGGGGAGGGGAGCTTCACTGAACAGTGGGACATCATTCATACCTTTTTGGAAGGGAAGAAGGGGGAAGAGAGGGACGCATAATGCTTCGGCCGAGGCCATCTGGCGTCCCATATTTTTTGTTTCCGAAAAGAGTCAGAGGAAACGCCCTTTTTCCTGTTGACAAATCGGAAAATGCCGCATATAATAAATACAGAATCAATTAAGCAATCATTTAATTAATGACCGGCGGACAAAAGGCTGCCGGAAGAAAGGATGAGGCGCGATGAAAAAAACATACCGGCTGGAGAACCTGGACTGTGCTAATTGTGCAGCCAAAATAGAGCGGGAGCTGAAAAAGCTGGAGGGGGTTGAGGATGCTGCCGTCAGCTTCCTGACGCAGAGAATGACGCTGGAGATTGATGGAGCGGAAGAGGCGGTACTGGAGCAGGTGCACAAGCTTATCCGCCGGCTGGAGCCGGATGTGCGGGTGAGGTAGATGCCAGCAGCGATGACGCAGAGGAAAGGATGATCGAAATGAAGCACAGGCGGCAGCTGATCCGGATCGGAATATCCGGACTGGGATTTCTGCTGGCTCTTCTGCTCCCGTTGGAGGGCTGGGGACAGGCAGGCGTCTTTTTGGCGGTTTATCTGCTGATCGGCTGGGATATTCTCTGGCGGGCAGCGGTTAATATCGTTCACGGGCAGATATTTGACGAGAACTTTCTGATGGCTGTCGCCACCGTCGGCGCTTTGGCGCTGGGGGAGTATCCTGAGGCAGTGGCGGTCATGCTGTTTTATCAGGTAGGCGAGCTGTTCCAGTCCTACGCTGTGGGCAAATCCCGGCGGTCAATCGCCGCTCTGATGGATATCCGGCCGGACTATGCTCAGGTGGAGCGGGAGGACAGCCTTCTTCGTGTTGATCCGGAGGAGGTTGCGGTGGGGGAGATCATGGTGATTCACCCCGGTGAGCGTATTCCGCTGGATGGTCGTGTGATTGAGGGATCATCGGCGATTGATACCTCCGCTCTGACCGGCGAATCGGTTCCCCGAAGGGTAGAGGAAGGGGGCGAAATCATCAGCGGCTGCATCAATCTGACCAGTCGGCTACGGGTGGAGGTCACTCATGCTTATACCGAATCCACTGTGGCCAGAATTCTGGAGCTGGTGGAAAACGCCGCCTCTCAGAAGGCGCGGGCGGAGAACTTTATCACCCGTTTCGCCCGCTGCTATACGCCGGTGGTGGTAATAGCTGCCGTACTGCTGGCAGTGCTGCCGCCGCTGTTCCTGCCAGGTTTTCCCTTCGCGGAATGGATATCGCGGGCACTGACCTTTCTGGTGATTTCCTGCCCGTGTGCGCTGGTGATTTCGGTCCCTCTGAGCTTTTTCGGCGGTATTGGCGGTGCGTCAAAGGTGGGGGTGCTGGTCAAGGGCAGCAACTATCTGGAGGCGCTGGCAGACACTGAAATCGTGGTGTTTGACAAGACAGGAACACTGACCAGAGGCAGCTTTACGGTAACAGATATTCAGAGCGTGGGTATGGACAGCCGGGAACTGCTGGAGCTGGCGGCCTGCGCTGAGGCGGGGTCCTCTCATCCCATTGCCCGTTCCATTCAGCAGGCCTTTGGCGGAGAGATAATGCCTTCCCGGATTGGATCGGTAGAGGAGGTGGCCGGACACGGCATCCGGGCCGTGGTGGATGGTCGTACTGTGCTGGCGGGAAACCGACGGCTGATGGAAAACGCCGGGATGATCTGTCCGCCGGAGCCGGAGGGCGCTACAGTGGTTTATCTGGCAGTGGATGGCAGCTATGCCGGGAGGCTTCTGATTGAGGATGAGATCAAGGAGGATGCGGCCCGCGCTGTCGCCGCGCTGAAGGCACAGGCAGTCCGGCGGACAGTGATGCTTACCGGGGACAGCGACGCCGTGGGGCAGCGGGTAGCGAAGGAGCTGGGGATCGACCAGGCGTATACTGGGCTGCTTCCCGCCGATAAGGTGGAGCGGATGGAGGAGCTTCTTCGGGAAAAGGGGCCGAAGGGTCGGCTGGTTTTTGTGGGCGACGGTATTAACGATGCACCGGTACTGGCGCGGGCGGATATTGGCGTCGCCATGGGCGGGCTTGGCTCCGATGCAGCGATTGAGGCGGCAGATGTGGTGATTATGACCGACGAGCCGGGCAAGCTTTCCACCGCCATTCAGATTGCCCGAAAGACGCGCCGCATTGTCCGGCAGAACATTGTCTTTGCTCTGAGCATCAAGACGGCTATTCTGATCCTGGGCGCCTGGGGCTATGCCGGCATGTGGGGGGCGGTGTTTGCGGATGTGGGCGTTTCGGTGCTGGCGATTCTCAATGCTGTCCGCGCTCTGCGGGTTGGTGAAGAGAGAACGGACTGATTGGGCGGCACACGAAAGGATATGCAGGAAGGCGCCGCGGCTGTTATCAGCCGCGGCGCCTTGATGAATGGGTTAAGTTTAATTTATCAAGAAGGTCTGCCAGGCCCCATACGCACGGATAGTGGTGATTTCCAGGCCTTGCGGGAACAGGGGGTGAACTGGTCCTGTCGCCGGCCGACGCCCACTGACAGCGCTCCGGAACCCCCTGTCTGCACAAGGCCTTTTCGAGAGCCTTAAAGCTCCTGCGCTGTCGAAGTCTTTGCATTACCGAATAGAGTTTCGGGGACAGTTCATATCAAAAATATCGTCGATCATGCGGTGAACCAGCTGGGCTTCCTCGGTATCGGCCAGCCGGTAATAAACCTCTTTTCCATCCCGCCGGCTGTTGAGCAGACCGCTCTGGCGCAGAGTGCGCAAATGATGGGAAACAGCCGGACTGCTCATGCTGACAGCAGCAGAGAGGTTATACACACATTCTTCGCTGTGGCATAACAGCCACAGAATGCGAAGGCGGGAAGGATCACATAACAGCTGAAAAATATCAGCGGCTTTGACAAATTCGGGGTCGGGCGGCATTTTAGCTAGTACCCGTTCGATGTCCTGTCCATGGTCGTGGGGCATTGCGCCGGGGTCCCGGCCCGCTTTCTGCATGACAGCTCCGCTCCTTTGACGATTTCTTCTTATCATACTCTGTTGGAAAGGGCTTGTCAAACGAAATGCTCAGAACGCCGTTCTCCTTCATGCCGGGGAACCTCTGTCTGCCCGTTCAGGTTAGGGGCCTGCCAGCCACTGTTTTGAAGGGAAAATTACAGGTCCACGCGGAGGACAGCCGCCGCCAGAAGGTCGATGGCCTGCGCATATTTTTCCCCGGCCTGTTTCAGCAGAGGAGAGGCCACCGCATTGCGGTCGCTGTCGATGCCCTGTGGTGAGCTCCACGTCAAAAGCGGGACCAGCTTTTGCAGACATTCTGCCTCTTCATCAAAGCAGCGGGCGGCGTCTGCTCGTCATACCCTGTCACCAGATTCCACTCGCAGGGAGTCAATGCGTTCCAGACAAGCGCGGGAATCTTTCGGTCGATGGAACGGCACACAGCCTCCACCATACGGCTGACCTCCCCGCTATTCTGCCCGGAAAACGGCAATTCGTCGTATGAGTATCCCAGCAGGGAGAGAAGCTGCTGTACGGTCATGGCCATGGTGCAGGTTGGGGCGCACGGGCAGATACCACCGATGCGGAAGACGGTTCCGGCAATGCCGTGGAAATAAGCAGGCGAATACTCTTCGCCCAGGAAGTTCAGAGCAAGCCGGAGAGCCTCAAAATTGGCTTCTCCCAACTTCGTAATCTCCAACACCTGTGATCACATTCATGCTGCTTCTCCTTTTTTAAAGGTACAGACGCGGCTGGTCTGACCGGATCAATCGGCGGCAGAAGCTTTGGTGGCCTGGGGATCGATATCTTCAAAGATAAAATTGTGAATTTTGTCCCTGGTGGTCTCCTCATCATAGAGAGCCACCGCCATGCCATATTTGTGATCAAAGGTGAGATCCACATCCATGGGGAAGCGGGCCTGTTCAAATTCGGCGGCGCCGCTGGCCATGATTTTGGTGCCCAGCCCCAGTACCTTCCCAATATCCATGGAGGTTTCCACCAGCGGCAGCACCTTGGCGGCCACGCTGGGGTATTCGGTGATGGGCAGGCTGAGAGCCTTTTCAAAAATCCGCTGGATGACCGTCCGCTGCCGTTCGGTCCGGCGGCGGTCGTCGCCGTTGTTATGGTCGTACCGCACCCGCGAGTAGCCGCAGGCCTGCATACCGTTGAGCTGCTGTTCACCCGCCTGCTTCACATATGTGTGCTTGGAGATATTGTAGATATCGCAGTACTCGTCAATACAGGCGTTCAGGCTTTCCAGCTCCCCTTCCTGCACGTCGATTGTTACACCGCCGACAGCGTCCACCACCTTGGCCATGGAATCGAAGTCAATGGTCACGTAGTCCCTGATATTCAGGCCGAAGTTAGCGTTGAGGGTTTTGATCGCCAGCTCGGGACCGCCGTAGCTGTAGGCATGGCCCAGCTTGTCCTTACGGGTTCGCCCTTCGATGGTGACAAAGCTGTCCCGCAGAAAGGAGGTGGCCTTCATCTTGTTATTTTTGCGGTCAACGGTCAGCACCATGATGGCGTCGGAGCGGCCGTTGGCGCCGTCCCGGCGGTCCACGCCGAACAGGGCGATATTGGTAATGTCGTCGTATTGTCCGTCTCCGAATTGGCTTTGGTCGATGTTGAGTGAATCGGGATCGGAGGAAATGGGCTTGACCGTCATCTGCCCCAGCGTCAGCGCCACATAGGTAAACAGGGCCGCCGCCAGAAGCACCATACAGGCGACCACGCCGATGATGGCCCGTTTGACAACGCTTTTTTTGCGTGTCTTATGGCCGTTTTTTCGTACCGCAGAGGGCGTTTCGCCGGTACGGGAGGATTCCGCGATAGTGCGCCCGCTTTTGGCATGACGGCTTTTGGCCTGATTATCCTTCATTTTTTGTATTCCGTCCTTTCTGTGTCTGCATGGAAGTCACAACATCAGTCAGCCTTCCATTCCCCAATAGTTGGTAAAGGCATAAGCGTGCTGCCGGTAAAAATCGAAGGGGACGATCTGGAGAAGAAAGAAGTACGGCGTGGTGTGGCAGATGACCTGCAGCTGCGCCTTGGGGGAGATGAGGCCAATTCCGTTGTAAACCCAGTCTCCCAGAATATCCAGATCAAGATAAGCGACGTACTTTTTCATTATATCCATCTGCCCGTTTTTGTCCAGTAAAATCGGATTGTTAAGGAAGCGGAGGGTGATGAGCTTATTGGTGCGTTCCTCCATCAGAAAAACGAGCTCGTGGTACTCTATCTTGACATACTCTGTGGGGATTTCTTCTGTTGTATCGGAGAAAAGGATATACTCGTTGATCGTCAGCCGCCCGTCGTTATAGCCCTTATAGGAATAGTCCAGTATCAGGTCGCCCATATCCATCCAGTGATAGAGGGAGGCGTCCAGCACCTCCATTTCGGTCAGCTGTGCGAGCTGCCGGGGCACCTCTTCCATATAATGGGTGCTTATCATGTCATAGCTTGGAGTGCTGCTGGTATAGCCATTGGTATAAATACTGCGAATGGCATTGACCAGCAGAATTTCCTCAGCCTGCGGATCAATTTTTCCGGCGGTATTGGGGAGCGGGTAAACCTTTCCGAACAGGGTCTCCTCCTGCTGGTCGAACAGCTTGAGAGGCAGGAGTGCCGCCGCAGCAGCCACAATGGCGGTGAGCAGAATGGCCAGCAGGCTTCTGCCTCTAAACGCCGGACGTTTCATATACGACCTCCTCTCCCGCCGTATTGACAGCGCTGATTTTCAGCTCAAGGGACACGGTGGTCCCCCATTCCGGATGGCTGTCAAACGACAGCTCGGTCCCGTGCAGCCGCGCAATCTGCTGGCAGAGGGAGAGGCCAATACCGGCGCCGCCGCCGGCCCGTGTACGGGACTTGTCTACCATATAAAAAGGCTCTACAATATGAGGCAGCTCCTCCGGCGGAATGCCCCGTCCGGTATCCGAAACACTGATCCGAAGGCGGTCGGGCGCGCCCGGCTGCCAGGACAGCACAATTTCGTCATTAACCGGTCGGGCGCGGATGGCGTTTTCCACCAGATTTCGGATCAGGCAGTGGAGCAGGTCGGGATCGCACAGAAAGAAGGCCGGGCCGCCCCGGAGTCGCAGATGTATGTTTCCCAGAAGCGGCCGCAGGCTGACTCTCAGCCGCGGGAAAAAGCTCTCCGCATCCACCGGCGCCAGTGGCGGCGCACTCCCGGTCAGATTCATCAGCTCCATCAGCCGGCGGGAGAGCAGCTCCAGCCGTTTTCCTTCATGGAAGATATAATCAGCGGCCTTGCGCCGGGTTTCCTGATCGCAGAGGGAGGAGCGCAGAAGGTCGGCGTAGCCGATGATGGCGGTCATGGGCGTCCGTAGCTCATGTGAGAAGCCGGCAATAAAATCGTCCCGATGGCGGAGCGACTGGCCCAGCTCGCCGATTTTTTCCTCCACCGCCTCTGCCATCTGGTTGAAGCTGCGGCTCAGCTCCCCGATTTCATCCATCGTATGTATGTCGGTGCGTTCATGATAGGCGCCGGCGGCAATTTTCCTACTGGCCAGGTTGAGCCTTTTGATCGGCGCTGTCAGCAGCAGGGACATCAGCGCTACCGCTGCTACCGAGGCCAGTAAAATCAGGGCATACAGCAGCAGATAGTTTTTCAGCTGCCGGTCTCGTTCCCTGAACAGGGGCGTCACATCATAAGCGCTGAGCAAATGAACCGTGTGATTGGTCAGCTCCAGCCGGGAAATAAACAGCATCAGAGCATTGCCGTTTTCCCGGCGGTACCGGTAGGCCTCGCCGCCGGATATCAGAGCGGCGGCCTCCTCCTCTCCTGGGGAAAACCGCAGGCTGGAGAAAACGGCGGAGCCCTCTCTGGTAAAAATAGCCAGCTGCTTTTCCTGCTCGCCCAGATACCCGGTCAGACGTTTGCCGTGCTCCTTCAGCTTTTCGTCGGTCAGGGCCTCGCCATTCATAATGGTGTTCAGCATTGCCGATTCCAGCGAGTAGCGCTCCAGAGAATGCTGGGCGTTGTTCTGATTGACAGCGGTTTGCAGCGAATGGTTGAAATTCTGTCTCACCATCAGCGTACCGCCAATCGAGAACAGGACCGAAATTACCATTGTGGTGCAAAGCATTAACTTGAGAGAAAATCTCACGAATTCTCCTCCGCGGGCATCAGACGATAACCAATCTTATAGATGGTTTTGATCTGCTTTTCCCATCCCAGCTTGCGGCGGAGGCGCTGGATGTGAAGATCCAGCGTCCGTGTGCCGCCATCGTATTCGTTCCCCCAGACCTTTTCAAACATGGCCTCCCGGTACAGGACCATATTGGGGTTGCGGACAAACAGCAGCAGCAGCTCAAATTCTTTGGGAGTCAGTTCAACACAGCATCCCCCTTTCCGGACACTGCGGACCTCCGTATCAATTTCCACATCTCCGTGGCTGAGCAGGCGCTGGCCCTTATGATAACGGCGGAGCACCGATTCCACCCGGGCGACCAGCTCGTCAATTTCAAAGGGCTTCACCAGATAATCGTCGGCACCCATCCGCAGCCCCTTTACCTTATCCTGAAGCGAATCGCGGGCGGTGACAAAGATCACGGGAATATGCAGGGGCGCGATATATTCCATCAGCTCA
>JAAWCO010000103.1 GCA_022793315.1 Clostridiales bacterium
CAGGAGTCATCGCAACAGCAACCGCCATCGCAGCAGTCGTCAAAGTCATAATCAATATCATCATCATAAGCATGCAGGGCACGTTTTCTCTCACGGGCACGAAGGAAGAAAATCGCCGCCGTCGTCGCTGCGGCGACAACAGCCGCCAAAATCACCACAAAGGTCAGCCGGGAGCTTTTGTTCTCATTCATCTTCTATTACCATACCTTTCTGATTTTTTCCGGAAGCGTTTGTCCAGCCCTCACAGGCTGGGATGAGAGCAAAGGGATAGGGTTGTCCAGGCAGCTTACAGATTATTCACTTTGATCTGACCCTTGACCATGACCAGCTTAATATTCAGATCGGCGTCAAGCACCAGCAGGTCGGCATACTTGCCGGCAGAAATGGAGCCGGTCACATCATCCACGCGAATCGAACGCGCAGCATTGATGGTGGCGGACTTGATCGCCTGCTTCATGGGAACACCAAAGCGGATCACATTTTTCAGTTCTTCATAGAGGTTGGAGGTAGAAGCGGCAATGGTACCGTCAGCCAGCAGAGCCTTACCGTCCCGGACATACACTGTCTGACCGCCCAGGTCGTATTCGCCATCGACGTGACCGGCTGCACACATGGCATCGCTGATGATAACCGTGTTATCCTCCCCCATCTGCTGGAAAGCGACGCGCAGGGCAGCGGGATGAATGTGGAAGCCATCACAGATCAGCTCGGCCTGCACCCCATAGGTACGCCCCAGATCAAAGCAGGCGCCGACCACGCCGGGGGAGCGATGGGTCAGGCCGCTCATCGCATTATAGAGATGGGTGACATGACGAACGCCCCAGCGGATCGCTTCGGCGGCCTCATCATAGCCGGCGGCAGTGTGCGCAATGGACACAGGGCAGTAGGGCTGAACCTCCCGAACGAATTCCTCGGCTCCCTCGCATTCGGGGGCAATGTCCACAATCCGGATGATACCGCCGCAACCGTCATACAGCCGACGGAACTCCTCCTTGTCGGGATTGCGGACATATTTGCCGTTCTGCGCCCCCTTCTTGGACATGGCAATATAGGGACCCTCCATATTGACGCCCTGAATATACGCGCCGGTGACCTTGTCCATACAAGCGGCGACATTGCCAAAGATCTTTTCCAGCTCCTCAAAGGGAAGGGTCATGGAGGAGGGGCAGAAGGAAGTGACTCCCCGCTGTACCAGACAACCCGACATCGCTTCCAGCGCCTCCGGCGTAGCGTCACAGGTATCCGCGCCCGCACAGCCATGGATGTGTATGTCGATCAGGCCAGGAATAATCGTACAGCCGGTAAGGTCGAGCGACTCTCCGCTCTCCGCGCAGGAACCGACAGCCCGGATTTTTTCCCCCTCAATTTGAACGGAGGCGGCAACGGGATTGAACTCATCGTTATAGACAGTTGCGTTTTTCAGGATCATAAACACGATTCCTTCCTTTCATGACAGGAAATTTGAAACGCCCGTTTTGTCAGCATGTGGAAATCTCCATTGTTTTCTATTATAGCGTCGACAGGATAAAAACACAAGAGGAGCAGACCTTTTTTCTCCCTGTTTTTATGTAAAATAAACCGCCATCGCCGGCAGGAGACAGTTTTGGCGGCGGATGGCGGCACGCTTTGGATATACGCTGTTTGAGCCGGCGTTCCGGTTCTGAAAAAGCGGCTTTACTGTGTGACCAGGTGCACCAGATGCGCGATTCCGGGAATGCTTTCCCCCTGCTGAGAGGAGGTGGGAGACATCAGCGCACCGGTCCCGACAAAAAGGATGTTGTTCAGCTCCTTGCGCTCCATTTTTCCCAGCAGATAAGAGCACAGAATCGACGCCGAACAGCCGCAGCCTGATCCGCCCGCATGAACGTCCTGCTTTTCCCGATCGTACATCAGCAGGCCGCAGTCGGTATGCCGGGTTCCCAAATCAATGCCCTGGCGGTTCATCAGCTCTCTCAGAAGGTCGCATCCCACCGCGGACAAATCGCCGGTGACGATCAGATCATAGTTTTCGGGACCGGTAGCGGTATCCTGAAAAAAGGAGGTCAGGGTATCCGCTGCCGCCGGAGCCATGGCGGCTCCCATATTGTTGGCGTCTGTGATTCCCATATCCATAATCTTACCAATACACACCTCTGCGATGCGGATACCTCCGCCCCCCATTCCCACCACTGCCGCACCGGCAGCAGTGGCGGTCCATTGAGAGGTCTGGGGACGCTGCCCGCCGTATTCCAGCGGGAAGCGGAACTGCCGCTCCGCCGTGCAAAAGTGGGAGGAGGTCATAGCGCAGCATAAGTCGGCCGCTCCGCTGTCCACAAAAATGGCGGCCAGAGCCAGCGTCTGTGCCATGGTGGAACAGGCGCCAAACTGCCCCAGGAGCGGTACGCCGAATTCCCGAATGCCAAAGGTGGAGGCGATATTCTGGTTGAGCAGGTCTCCGGAAAAGATATAGTTGATCTGAGAAGGAGAGAGCTGTGCCTTGTTCATCGCACGGGTGAACACCTCTCTTTGCAGGGCGCTCTCCGCCTTTTCCCATGTCTTCTCGCCCAGAGTGGTATCTTCAAAAATGGTATCGAAATACCGGCCGAGAGGTCCCTCCCCCTCCTTCTTGCCCGCCACTGCCGCATAGCCGAGAATAGTCGGCCGGCTGGAGAGGGTCACGGTATACTGGCCTTTGCGTTCCGGCATGATGTTTCCCGCCTTTCTTCGCTGAAAAATAAAAATTACCTGGCCGCTGTAAGAACAGTGACAGAATAAAAAGAACAATGCCATACACAATAGAGGCCGTGATGCCGTATACCAGCACCGGACCGGCAATGGTAAACATTTTCGCTCCCAATCCCAGCACCAGTCCCTCACTTTTAAACTCAATAGCCGGCGACACCACCGCATTGGCGAAGCCTGTGATGGGGACCAGCGTCCCGGCGCCGGCGTGCTTGGCGATGTCGTCATAGACATTAAAACCCGTCAGCACAGCGCTGAGCACGATAAGGGTCAGCGATCCCAGAAAACGCGCCGTTTTCTGATCAAAGCCGCCCCCAACAGCCAGCTCTGCAATGATCTCACCGACAGCACAGAGCAAACCGCCAACCAAAAACGCCAGAATGCAGTTTTTCAGCACCGGCGATTTGGGAGAGGCCAGCTTGTTCATCTGACGATATTCCTGACCTGTGATTTCCAAAGTACCCCTCTCCTTCGTTCCGTTGAAAATGTGTGTAAGCTGTAGTTTTACCGAAAGTTTTCCCATTATGCGCGGCCGGATCAGGGAGAAATCCCTCTCTCTTCCTTCCGTGGACTTCGGCCGGGCCGCAGAGGCTCCACAGCTGGATTATTGATGATGTGACCGGTGATATCATATCGGGAGCCGTGGCAGGGACAATCCCAGGATTTTTCGTCGGCATTCCATCGCAGCGGACAGCCCAGATGCGTGCAGAAGGGCTTAACGGTATACAGCGTGCCCTCCTCATCCCGATAGGCTCCCACCCTTTCTCCGTCGTGCTCCACAATACGTCCTTCTCCTGGAACGATCTCCCGGGCCGTTCCTTCGGGCAGCTTCATGTAGCCGCCGATGTAATCGGCCAGCATATCCGCCGACTGGAGTACAAAGCTTTTTCCCTTCAGCCAGGGATCAAACCGCTCGGGCGAAAAGGCGGAAGCGTACGGGTTCTCCGTACCAACGGCGGCATCGGCCAGCAACTCCGCCGCCGTCATGGAAGAGCTCATACCCCATTTGTTAAACCCGGTTGCCACAAAAACCCGGTCGGACAGCTGTTTATAGGCGCCGATATAGGGAATACGGTCATGAGTCATGCAGTCCTGTGCCGACCATTCCAGCAGAGGAGACGCCCCGGGATAAAAGCTGCCAGCCGCCTGACGCAGACGCTCAAAATGATTATGCTTTCCCTCATGTCCTGTCTTATGTCCCCGGCCGCCCAGCAGCAGCATATCCCGATAAGGACGAAAGGAATAGGGATTCTCCTCCTGATCGTATCCAATATACATTCCGTCAAGAGGCGGCGCATCCTTCAGGGCCAGCACATACGACCGCTGCTGCCATACACGGGCAAAATACCAGCCCGGCTTATCCATAAAAGGAAAATGGGTACACACCAGGATCACTCGCGCACGGATAGAGCCATTCCCCGTATGCACGACGCCGTCCCGCCATCCCCTCTTTTCAGGATGGAGTGCACGAGTATGGGAATAAAAACGGACCCCGGCCCCGGACAGGCGGTCAATGGCTGCATAGAGGAATTTCAGCGGATGAAACGCCGCCTGATCAGGAAAACGCACCGCCCCCGCCACCGGGAAGGGCAATCCTGTTTCCGTTGTCAGCTCTGCCGGAAAGCCCAGCTCTCTTGCTGCCTCCGTTTCCTCACGCGCCAGAGAGACATTCTCCTTTTCCCGAACATAAACATAGGAGTCCAGCCGTTCAAAGTCACAGCCAGGCATCTCCTGCGCCAGCGCTGCCAGCCGTTCCACTGCACGGCGAGCCGCCGCGGCATAACGGCGGGCCTCCTTTTCTCCTGTTCCGGACAACAGAGAACGATACAAAAAACCGTGCTGGGCGGTGATTTTAGCGGTGGTGTGGGCCGTGACCGACTGCCCGAACTCCCCTGCCTCGATAACGGTCACGGTCAGCCCCCGCTCCTTCAGCTCGTGGGCGGTCAAAACACCGCACATGCCGCCTCCGATAACCAGCGCATCAGTTTCCAGATCGCCACTGAGCGGGGAAAAGTGCGGCGGTGCGTTTTCCGGCAGCTGCCAGATGGACGGATGATCCATAATGCTTTCCTCTCTGTTGTCTCTAAAAAATGAGCGCCGCCCCCGGAAGACTCCCGGGCGTTCCGCCCGACAGGGGATTCTTCGGCAGGAAAGTTTCGCTTTCCCACATTGTTTCCTGAAGCTCGGGAAATACTGGAGGCATTTTCAAGACCATGGCCACAGGGCGCTATACGAACATACACGCAGGACCGTGGTCAGTGTTCCCTCTGTCCCCCGCGGCCCTTTCGCACCAGCGGCCGTCGGAAACGGTTTGCTGTCTATGACCACCGTTCCCGATTGACTGACCATAACAGGGTAGGATTTCAGTTTTCCCTTTTCTGCCCCATTCATACATGCTCTGGAAAAACAGAGGAAAAAACGCTGGTCCTGTCCGAAGAAAGAGATGACAGAAGGTTTTTCAACCATTTTCCGTCTGTACGACGGCCAAATGGCCAAAATCGGCCGGCGGTAAAAATCGTCTCTCCGTCGCCTATCCTGGAGATACAGATGAGGTTACCGTTTAAACAGTATCTATTTTAAATTATAGAGAAAAACGGCTGCGGCTCAGGGTCAAACCACCTGACCGGCCATTGTGCGAAGGTCGCGCTTTCTTTCTATAGGGGGAGACCTTATCCGCCGCTGCCGCACAGAAGCCTTTTGGCCTGTTCGGCAGCGGGAATCCCAGCGGTCTTGTCCTCTCTCCTGACCGCTCTGACCGTATCCCCTGCCCTCTGTTTCCAACAACACCCTTTTTTCTGCCGGCGCATATGCTGGAATACATACAGGGGGAAGGAGAGCGTTTTATGAGCTTCGGTATTGCGCTGGCCGGAGGAGGTACCCGTGGGGCCGCCCATGTGGGGGTATTGATGGCCCTGGAGGAGGCGGGGCTGTATCCCCGCGCTCTGGCTGGCACCAGCGCAGGCAGTCTGGTGGCAGGTCTCTATGCCGCGGGGCTTTCTCCCGCTCAGCTGCGGGAGCTGGTGCTGGCGCTGTGCAAAAGCGGCGGGCGGCTGGTGGACCCCGATGTCTGGGGAATCGGGCATGCTGCTCTGCAGCTGGTTACCCTTCGTCCTCCCTCTTTGAAGGGCCTGATCCGGGGACGCCGGCTGGAAAAATTTCTGTGTTCTCTGACCGGACCGATACGGATCCGTGATATGGATACCCGTCTGGTCATTCCGGCAGTGGATTTGTTCACCGGCGATACCATTGCCTATACCAACAGCCTGGAGGGTCTGCGTCCTCTCAGCCATGTACAATGGCGCAACGATATCCTGCTGTGCCGTGCCATGCGGGCCAGCGCCGCCGTCCCTGGTATTTTCCATCCCGTGGAGGAGGGGCCTTACCGTCTGGTGGACGGCGGCATCTCCGATAACCTTCCGGTCAACCTCCTCCGGGCCGCAGGGGTGGACAACATCCTGGCGGTGGATGTTTCAGAAAATTATGAGCCGCCAAAGGGAAGCGGCATCATGGATACGCTCTCTCATTCTCTCACCGTGATGGAAACCCGTCTGAAGGAGTGCTATTCTACCAGCGAAAAGCTGCTGCTGCGTCCAGAGCTTCCGGAGGATGCAGGACTGCTGACCTTTGATACCATGGATGCCTGTATGACGGCTGGATACCAGCATACCGTCAAGCGCCTTCCCATGATCCGGGCCCTTTTCGGCACATAAGCATAAAAGGCAATCTATATGGAATGGCAGTAAGCAGGCGCAGCCTGAAAGCATACACCCCCCGCCAAAAAAGAAAAGTCAATAATAAAAAATTTATAGTATCGGGCAGGAAATTGAATATTTCCCGCCGAAGAATCCCCCCGTCGGTCAGAATATCCTCTTGCGGCAGTGCCGCAATGGATATTCTTCTGGGGGGTTCTTTTTTTGTATAGTGGCTGTCCCTGGTCCTGCGCTTTTACTCACAGGACGCTGGCGGCCACGGTCTTGAAAATGCCTCCTGCATTTTCCCTGATCTTCAGGGTTAATGAGGATATCTGACGCCATTTGGTCGGTAACGGACTTACGAATAAAGCTGGGGAACCATCTTTCAGGCCCCCTGTTCATCCTATGGGTATTCTACTCAAATATAAAAAATCTACAACATGCGTTTTAATGGATAAAGCCCCGTCTACTATTGTCATTGATCCTGCCGGGATTATATCTCCACCTGAAAAAAACGGGTACATTTCGGGAAATATATCCTTGAAAAATAAGATCATCAGACTCTTATCTATAAAAAATTTATTCTTTTAATTTAAGTCCTGTTTTGGCTCATTTAGCGAACAAGGAAAAGGGCTGGCGCGCTCATATAAGAGAGGCGGACAGCGGACTTTCTGCCCGAACGCACTTTACCCATTCACGATGATTTTCAGAGGTGGCCCATCAAGCAAAAGTCGCCGGGCAGACAGGGCCTTCGCCTCCTCCTCCTGATGGGTCGTCATCACGATAAGGCGCCGCTGGCCTTCCGCGGCGATCAGCGGCACAAGCCGCTCCCACAGCGGCCTGTCCAATCCGGTAAACGGCTCGTCGAGCAGTAGCAGCCCGGCGGGGGCCGCCAGCGCACGGGCAAGAGCAACACGCCGCTTCATACCACCGCTGAGCCGGGCGGGAAAGCTGTCTGCCTCGTCTTCCAGCTCCATCCGAAGCAACCAGGTGTCCGCCTCCTCCTGCGGGCGCTCTCCCCCGGCAGCCAACGCCACATTCTCCCGTACAGTACACCAGGGAAGCAGCCGATCCTCCTGAAAAGCCATCGCGGGGATAAGTCCGGACAGCCCCTCGATTTGCCCTTTCTCCGGTTGTTCCAGCCCGGCCAGCAGCCGAAGCAGAGTCGTCTTTCCGCAGCCGGATGGGCCGGAGAGACAGAGAATCCCCTTTTCCGGCAGCTCGAGTGAAAAGCGGTGCAAAAGCTCCCGTCCACCCTCCTGTCCCCGATAAGAAAAGCTCACCTCAAGCAAACGGAGCGCCATATCACACACCTCCCGGCCCGGTTCCCGCTTCCTCCGCCCCCCAGCGCCGGCCGACGCGGCGGACCGCCGTCACCAAAAGCTTTTCCAGCAGCAGGCTCAACGCTGCCACCACCAATGTCCAGGCAAACATTTCGGCGGTTTCCAGATATACCTTGGCATTTTGCAGCTGCCGCCCGATGGAGAGAAGCGGGCGGGCGATCACCTCTGCGGCAATCCCCGATTTCCACGCCAATCCCAATCCGGTGGTACAGGCCGACAGGAAGTACGGCATCACCGACGGCACCCGAACCCGCAGCAGCGTGCGGGTTCGGGTGAAGCGAAATACCTGCGCCATTTCCAGCAGCTGTCTGTCAACAGCGCGCAGTCCCTTTTCCACATTCCCCCAGATCACCGGTGTCACCATCAGAAAGGAGGCGGCGGCCGGAAGGGCATCGGTGTGTACCCAGATCAGCAGCAGAATAATAAAGGAAGCGACCGGAACGGCACGAACGGTGCGCAGCAGAGGCGACAGCAGCAGCTCAGCCACGCGAAAGCGAACCGTTGCCGCCGCCGATAAACAACCGACAACTACCGCTGCCGCAAACCCCGCTCCCATGCGCAGCAGCGAGGCGCCCGCCGCCTGCCAGAAGAGCGAATCGCCCGCCAGCGACACCAAAGCGGCCGCCACCTTCCGCGGCGAAGGAAGCAGCAGCTCCTCTCCCACTGTCACAGCTGCCAGCTGCCAGACCAGCAGCCAGAAAATAAGCGCCAGCAGCCCCCTGACCGGTCCCTTTGACAAAAGCCCACGCCAAAAGGGCTTTTTCTTCTCAGGACGCACGGTAATAGAAAGCGTCATCAGGCAGCCGGCCGCCGACCGATTGAGGATTCGCCGCATGCAGCACCGCATAATAGCCGGCCAGCCGCCGCTGCATCTCCTCTCCGTCAACATAGGTCAGCCCGCAGCGGGGTATGGCCTGCCGGGCCACCTCCGCTTTGGGAATAATTTCATATTTTTCGCACAGAACGGCGGTCCCTTCCACATCGGAGAGGGCCTTCTCCACCGAGCTCCGGTAGTCGGAGAGAAAGGTCTTCATTCGATCGGGATTCTTCTGCACATAGTCGGCGGAAACAATGAGACACCCCATCATCAGCCGGCTTTCGTCCTGGGCTGCCGCCTCCCATTCCGCAGTCATGTCAAGCGCCACCCGCAGGCCGTCATTTTTCGCAAGGGCTGTCGTAACTGACGGTTCGGGAAGCATCGCAACAGCCGCCTTGTCCGACGCCAGCAGCGTTGCCAGCTCCTCCGCCTGCTCCCGGAACTCCACCGTCACATCGACGCCCGGTGTCAGTCCGTTTTGCGTCAAAACGTAGTTCAGCACATATTCGGGATTGGCCCCCTGGCCGATCGAATAGACCGTCTTTCCCCTCAGGTCGGACACCGTCCGAATGTCGCCGCCCTTTTCCAGCACATACAGGACCCCCAGCGTATTGACCGCCGCAATCTGTATCCTGCCGCCGGTTTTCTGATGCAGCACCGCCGCCAGATTGGTGGGGACCGCCGCGATATCCGCTTCCCCGTTCAGCACCCGCGCGGTCACCTCCTCCGCCGACGCCGCAATATGAAAGTCAAAGACGCCGCTTTCCGCCTCCTCCATCAGGTTGACCATTCCCACACCGGTGGGGCCCTTAATCGCATAGATACGCGTCGGAGCCTCGTCGGACGGCGACGGGTCACCATGTGTACAGCCCGTGAGCGACGCCGTCAGCAGCACGCCCACCACGGCCAAAGCTGCCAGCCGGATTCCTTGTTTCATCTTGTGATCCTCCTCTTTCCCTGCCGGCGAACGAGATAGTTTGCCAATGTCTGCCGGTACTGCCGCCGCTTCGTTAATCTTCCAGACGACAGCGGCGGTGTCTGTTATTATACGCCTTTTTTGCAAAAGATACCATCCAAAAATGCTCGTCTTTCCTGGCGGCGGCCCGTCATGGCAGTATCCCTGCTCCGGCAGCTGAATGATCATCCGTCGTCAGCCGTCAGAAAAGGCCGATGTTTTTTTCTTAACCAATACCTTTTAATAACGTGCAGCCAGAGCTGCATGATCAGCGTTTGCGGCATCAGCTTGACATTTTTGGGCGAGACGAGCCCCGGAAAACGCCCCTTTTCCCATGGATATCCCTTGTATCATCCTGCCCGGACAAACCGTTGTGGCGGAGAAAAAAGGAAGCCCGCCCCCTGTC
>JAAWCO010000104.1 GCA_022793315.1 Clostridiales bacterium
ATCCCGCTGCGCGGCCAGATTATCGGTCCGGTAATAGCCTGACAGCCCGGTGGACCGCTCCAGCGTATGGAGGATACGCGATTCGGTACGGCTCACATCCGCCCCGCTCTCCACACGCACGGCGATCTGATCAAAGGTATCCCTGCCGGACAGCGCCTGCAGGGTCGTGTAGGGAATATAAATCATGCCCGGTATCAGGTCGGTCACGTTTTGCAGCAGACTGCTGCCCGCCTCCGATATTCCGACAATGGTGAATTCCTCCATAACCCCGTTGATTTGCAGCAGGATCGTCTTGCCGGTGATATTGCTGCGGCGGTATGCTTCCTTCGCTACGGTTTCATCCACCACACAGACCATAGCCGCGCTTCTGACATCGCTTTTGCTGATCAGACGTCCATAGCGAAGCTTGAGTGAAATCACCTGTCTGGCGCCGGAATCCAGCCCGCAGATGAGGGAGCTGCTCTGTGTGTCTCTCAGGACAGAGGTGGAATAATGGATCATCAGAGGCATGGCAGTCTCCACATCCGACAGGGAACGGATCGTCTCCAGCTGAGAGGCGGTGAGTCCCCCCTCCGCCTGGTCAGACACAGCGGCATTGGTGCTGACCGACAGACCGCTGATTCCCATGCTCTCCAGCTCATGGTTGACCACGTTTTTTCCGGCTCCGCTGATGAAGGAAACGATAACCACCATCGTCACCCCCACAGCAATGCTGCAGACGGTCAGCAGCGTCCGCCCCCGTTTGCGGGAAAGGCTTTTCAGCGCACAGAAAAAAATTTCCTTCATCTTCGCCTCCCTCAGGCCGCCGGGCGGCCACTGACGCGCATTCCGTCGCTCAGCCTCTGCTCCTCCGGCGCGGAAATGACCCTGTCTCCCTCCTGCAGGCCCTCCAGGATTTCATAGCCCTGGCTCAGCTCGCCGCCGGTCACCACCACCCGTTTGACAGCCTTCCCCTCCTGACAGAGAAAAACATACTCGTTCCCCTCCTCATCCTGAAGCACATCCTCATAAGGTGCCACCAGAGCAGCGGGCTTGCTGCCAGTCACGATTCGCGCCCTGGCCGAAAGACCAGGCCGAATGGATTCGTCCAGCTCCTCCAGCGTCACCACCGCGTCCACCACTGTCTCCATTGTGCTGCCGGAGAGCTGCTGCCGGGCAGAGGGCGCGATATAGGAAAGCACTCCCTGATAGCTCTCTTTGTCAAAGGCCATCCCGCTGACTCTGACCGTCTGGCCCACCGACGCCTTTTTCAGACTTTTTTCGCTGATAGCAATCGCGACCTGAAGCGATTCGCTGGATGAAATCACCGCACAGGCGTTTTCCGTATCAGTCAGCTCTCCCTGTACCACATTCAGAGTGGTGACGATTCCCGCAGCAGGCGCCTTGACCTCGCTTTCCATCTTTTCCAGCGCCTGATCGGTCAGGCCCATGGAAGACAGCGACCCGCCGGATGCCGCCAACGCCTGCCTCGTCGCGCCAATATCCAGAGAAAAGAGCGGCTGTCCCGCCTCGACAGCTTCTCCCGCGCTGACATATACCTCCCCTGCAATACAGGGAACGCTGACAAAGACCTTTTCGCTGTCCGCCGATTCCATCCGGCCGGTGCACAAGATGGTATCCTCCACTTCGCAGGTCTCGATCAGCCTGTACTCCACCAGAGGGACGGATGTTTTCACGGCGTTTCCCGCCAGCAGAATTCCCGCGATAATAAGTAAGGTTAAGGTATACAGCACACCGTATTTCTTCATTCCCATCATCCTCCCATGCCCGTATAGTCTTTGACTTTCCGCGCTAAATATGTTTTGATTTCGGATCAAAATCCGGAAAATCCAATGGGAATTATTCGCATGACGAATTTTTTCTCTTTCTGTCGGCTGATACTATTCGCCGGAAAGAGGGCATACTATGAAACGGAGAATTCCGTGTCCCCTGTAGCCGGTGTTGCTGAAGAAACATCCACAAAGCCCAGTCCGTCGGATGAAAAGCCTCTCCGGGCGGTGCGGTTGGGGACACGTGAGCTGGTATCATGGAAAAGGCGGGAGGAATCGTCATGGTTGCAGCGGGAAGAAAGGGCCGCGCCTTTCATCTGCGTGCCTTTGTATTTTTTGAGGCTCTGACGCTGGGGGCGGGCATCGCCGGCGGACTGCTGGGCGGGACATCGGGCTTTCAGGAGCTGCGGCCGCCGCCGCTGACGCCGCCTGCCTGGGTCTTCCCCGCGGTATGGACAGCTCTGTATCTGCTGATGGGATTGGCGGCATATCTGATCTGGAATACCCGCGATATCGACGGGCCGCGGGTCCTTCGATTGTATCTGCTTCAGCTGGCAGTCAACGTTCTGTGGCCGTTCCTTTTCTTCCGCCTCGGCTGGCGGCTGTTCGCCTTTTTCTGGCTGCTCTTTCTAACAGCGCTGATCACCCTTACCCTGACCGGCTTTCGCTATATCCGGCGTTCCGCCAGCCGCCTTCTGCTTCCTTATCTCGCCTGGACACTGTATGCCGGTTATCTGAACCTTGGTTTTTATCTGCTCAATATCTGAAGGGGAGCCTCTGCAAAAGAATATCTTTTGCAGAGGCTCCCCTTTTGCTGTCTCCTCGCTTGCTGTTCAGCCGATAAGGTTCGCCAGCTCGTTCACAAGCGAAGCAAATTCCCTCAGCGCCACCCGTGCAGGTTCCGGTGTGGACATATCCACACCGGCCCGCCTGAGCGTCTCGGCTGGATAGTTACTTCCCCCCGCGGAAAGAAAGCTCAGGTAGGCATCCCGTCCATCACCGTTTAACAGACGGCGGCTGATCGCGGCGGCGGCCGAAAAACCGGTCGCATACTTGAATACATAAAAAGCGTTATAAAAATGAGGAATCCGCGCCCACTCCCAATCCATATATTCGTCAATTGCCACATCAGGCCCGAAATACAGGACAAGGAGCTCATGATACACGGCGCAGAACGCCTCTGCGGTCAGCGGCTCGCCTCTCTCCGCCATTTCATGTACCTTCAGCTCAAATTCTGCAAACATAGTCTGACGGAACACCGACCCCTTAAATTCCTCCAGATACCGGTTGATCAGATAGGCTTTTTCCCGGCACCCTTCTGCGGTATCCACAGCGCATTCGGCCATCATCTCCCGCATCAGGATATTTTCATTGACAGTAGAGGCAATCTCTGCCAGAAAAATGGGGTAGTCCTTGTTCACATACGGCTGCCGGTCAGAATAATAGGTATGCAGACAGTGCCCGGCCTCATGGGCCACGGTGAACACATCATTCAGCTTGCCCGCAAAATTAAGAAGCATGTAGGGATGCACACCATAAACCCCGCAGGCATAGGCGCCGGTGGCCTTGCCGGGAGTCTCATACACATCCACCCAGCCCCCTTCGAGAAGGCGGTCAAGGTCCCGACCATACTCCCCGCCGAGCGGCCTCAGGTACCGCCGGACCGTATCACAGGCCGCTTCATAGGTATATTCCTGATCAGGTGTATCAACAATCGGCAGATAGCAGTCGTATATATGGAGCTGATCCAGACCGAGCGCTTTCCGGCGCAGGTCGAGATAGCGGTAGTAGGAGGGCAGCGCCTCATGCACGGCCTCTATCAGTCCGGTATAGATAGACCGGGGCAGGTTATCAGAAAACAGTGCAGCATCCAGGCTGTCGGTATATCCTCTGGCACGGGCGCGGAACACATCGGCCCGCACACTGCCCGCGTACAGGGCCGCAATGGTGCCGCCCATGCCGGCAAACGCCTCATGCATCGTCTGGAAGGCGCCGGCACGGACCTCTCGATTCCGGCTGTCCCGCAGGCGGCTGTAAAGACTGTCGGTCAGGGGAACCCGGCGACCTTCCTCATCCACCACCTCTCCCCGTTTGAGATCGACGCTGTCCAAAAAGGTGAAGGCGTTGTCTGCTGTCTCCAGCGCCGGGGCCGCCATCGCCATCAGCTGTTCCTCCCTCTCTGAAAGAACATGGGCGCGGCTGCGGATGATATCCTCCGCCATGTGGGCATAGTCGTGAAGGTCCGGGGTTTCCCTCACCCAGAGCAGCAGCGTCTCCGGGTCAATAGCGGCCAGCTCCGGCAGGATAAAGGCGGTGTCCTCCTGAATGCGGTACAGAAGGCTGAGTGCCCGATCGTTCAGGGACTGATAGTGGGCGTCTGCATGGTCCAGGTCCCGATACAGCTTGGTATACAGAAACATCTGCTCCAGCTCCACCGACAGCTTTTCATCCAGCTTCATTGCCTCTGCCAGCACCGCCGCGCTCTCTCCCAGATGACCGCGATAGCTCTTCATTTCTTCGCCGGCGGCGGCAACCCGCTGCCACGCCTTTTCCCAGTCCTCCTCGGTCGGATAAATATCACTGAGCCGCCATTTACAGGCTGGATCAATTTTCTGACGCGCTTCGTTTTCCATAGATAACCGCCGTCCCTTCCTGTGATGGATTGTTTATATCTTCTTATTTTCCGTTTTTCGGCCATGGTATACACAAACCTTAAATCGGAAAAATTTACCGCCGGAAAATCTTTCCGCCCTGGATCATCCCATGTAAAATCGCGTCGAAACGGAAGATCCGAAACCGTCTATATATCGTTCCGAATTAAATCGTCGTAGGTTTCGCCGCGCACCACCACGCGGGATTCCCCATTCTTCACCATCACTACGGCGGGGCGGGGAAGACGGTTATAATTGGAGGACATGCTGTAATTGTAAGCTCCTGTTGCCAGCACCGCCAGCAGATCACCGCTGTCCATGTCGGGCAGGGAGACATTCTCCTGGAGCATATCCCCGCTTTCACAGCAGCGTCCCGCAATCGTCGCCTGGCAGGCCACCGGGTCGTTCATGCGGCTGGCCGCCGCCACGGTGTACTCCGCCTGATAGAGGGCATAGCGGGGATTGTCAGCCATGCCGCCATCCACGCTGATATAGGTACGCACGCCTGGAATATTCTTGACCCCACCCACCGTGTACAGGGTAATGCCCGCGGGCGCCGCGATGGAGCGGCCCGGCTCCAGAATAATAAACGGCAGCGGATAATCCAGCGCCTCAGCCTTCTTTTTCAGCGCGCCGGAGACCATCGCCATATATTCGCTGTACGGGCGCGGCTGGTCTTCTGCGGTATAGGCGATACCGAAGCCGCCGCCAAGGCTCATTTCCTTCATGGCCAGACCGGTTTGCGTCCGCACATCGGAGAGGAAGTCCAGCAGCACCTCAGCCGCGTGAATAAAAGGCTCTGCGTCAAATATCTGGGACCCGATATGGCAGTGGATTCCCCGCAGCGATATTTCCTTCATCGCCGCCGCCTCCCGGACCGCGGCGAGAGCATCGCCGTTTTCCATGGTCAGTCCGAATTTGGAGTCAATCTGACCGGTGCGGATAAAGCTGTGCGTATGCGCATCAATACCGGGGGTGACGCGCAGCAAAATGTCCGCCGTGCATCCCAGCTCCCGCGCCACAGCGGAAAGCCGATGGAGCTCCGGCAGATTGTCCACCACAATGCGGCCAACTCCCGCCTCCAGGGCCATCCGGAGCTCGCCGGCAGGCTTGTTATTTCCGTGGAAATACAGCCGGTCGGCGGGAAATCCCGCCTGAAGCGCGGTATACAGCTCGCCGGCGGACGCGACGTCGGCGCCGGCTCCCTCTTCGCCGGCGATCCGGTACATCTCCAAAAAGCAGCACGCCTTGCTGGCATAGGCGATCCGCCCGCCCTGCGGATAAAATTCCTTCATTGAGCGCACATATTCCTTCAGCGCATCGCGTATCACCTGTTCGTCCATCACATACAGCGGCGTGCCGTAAGCTGCGGCCAGCTCTGTCGTATCGCAGCCGCCAATGGTCAGATGCCCCTTTTCGTTTACCGCCAGACCCTGTGTTAAAAACATGCTTGTCCGTCCTTCCTTTTTGGCCTGAGGGAAACGTTCATTAGCCCTCAGCCGCTTCCTTCAGTATCTCGCGAAGCTCCTCTACGCCTTCCCCATTGACTGCCGAAAAGGGGATCACTGTCAGCCCCTCATAGGCGGCAAATTCCTCTTCAAAAGCGGCCAGCCGCCGGACGCGCTCAGATTTGTTCAGCTTGTCCGCCTTGGTCAGCGCCACAATAAAGGGAAGCTGACGTCCGATCAAATATTCCAGCATGGTGCGGTCATCGGCGGACGGAGGGTGGCGGATGTCCAGCAGCTGGACCACCAGACACAGTCCCCTGTCCGCCTCCAGATACCCCTCGATTAGATTGCGCCAGCGTCGTTTTTCCTGATCCGACACCTTCGCATAGCCATAACCCGGCAAATCCGCCAGCCGGAGGGTATCCAGACGATAAAAGTTGATGGTGGCGGTTTTGCCCGGCGTGGCGCTGGTGCGCGCCAATCCCTTCCGATTGAGCAGCCGGTTGATGAGAGAGGATTTTCCCACATTTGAACGGCCGGAAAACGCGATTTCCGGCAATTCCTCCGGCGGCAGCTGCTCCGGCAGGCCAACAGACAGCTCAAAAACAGCGGATTCGATTTTCATTGGCCCTCTCCCCCTTTATCACAATACCGGGCCTGCTACCGGCTGCCCCTCCGGCGATTGGACAAGAGCCGCTTCCAGCACTTTGTCTAGATGCCGGGCCGGTACAAACTGCAGCTCCCGGCGGACCAGCGGATCAATTTCAGCAAGGTCCGGCTCATTATCCTCCGGAATGACCACCGTTTTCATTCCGCGGCAGTAGGCCGCCATCGTTTTTTCCTTCAGACCGCCGATCGGCAGCACCCGGCCCCGCAGGGTGATTTCCCCCGTCATGGCTACATCCCGCCGTACTGGCGTACCGGTGAGCGCCGACAGAATGGCGGTAGCGATGGTGACACCGGCGGAAGGCCCATCCTTGGGCACGGCTCCCTCCGGCACATGAATATGAATATCCTTATTCTTGTAAAAATCATTGTCAATGCGCCATTCCGCGGCGCGGCTGCGCACATAGCTGATCGCGGTGCGGGCTGATTCCTTCATCACATCACCCAGAGAGCCGGTCAGTTCAAGCTTGCCGGTACCGTCCAGCACAGCCACCTCCACCGGCATAGTCTCCCCGCCCACCGCCGTCCAGGCAAGACCGTTGACCACCCCTACCTCATCACGGGCCAGGAGCTGTTCCCCCTTATATTTGCGCGGCCCCAGACAGGTTTCCAGATCGGCCGGGCCGACCGTGACGCGCCGAACCTCCCCCGTCGCAATTTTTTTCGCCGCCTGGCGGAGCAGCCGGGCAATCAGACGCTCCAGTCCCCGGACGCCCGCCTCCTTTGTATAGCCCGCGATCATCTCCCGCACCGTTTCCTCACTCAGCGAAAGCTGGCGGCGGCTGAGGCCATGGCGCTTCAGCTGACGGGGCAGCAGATGATCCATCGCGATATGGAGCTTATCCTCAGCCGTATAACTGGACAGAAAAATGGGGTCCATCCGATCATACAGGGGAGCCGGAATCAGCTCAGCGTTGTTGGCGGAGGTGATAAACATCACCTCCGACAGATCAAAAGGCAGCTCCACATAGTGATCGCGAAAGGTATCATTCTGTTCGGTGTCCAGCACCTCCAGCATAGCAGAGGCAGGGTCGCCGCGGAAATCATTCCCCATTTTATCAATTTCATCCAGAAGAATGACAGGATTTTTGACCCCTGCGCGCCGCACCGCATTTATGATGCGCCCCGGCATGGCGCCAATATAGGTCTTACGGTGTCCGCGGATATCCGCCTCATCCCGTACACCGCCGAGCGATACCCGGACAAATTTCCGGCCCATCGCCTCGGCAATGGAGCGGGCCACCGAAGTCTTGCCCACACCGGGAGGGCCCACCAGACAAATCACCTGTCCGCGAATATCAGGGACCAGCTTCCGCACGGAAAGAATTTCCAGGATGCGCTCCTTGATCTTATCCAGCCCGTAATGATCTCTGTCCATCACCTTCTGCGCTTTAGCCAGATCCAGCTTATCCGTTGTCCGCTGATGCCACGGAAGCTCCAGGCACAAATCGAGATATCCCCGGATCACCGCCGCCTCATGAGAACCGGAGGGCAGCTTATACAGGCGATCGCACTCCCGCAGCAGGCTCTCCTCCTCTTCGCCGCCCAGGGACAGTGCCCTGATCCGCTCACGGTAGGTATCCGCCTCCTCCTGAGGGTTATCGGTATCGCCCAGCTCGTGATAAATCGCACGGATCTGCTCCCGAAGATAATATTCCTTCTGGTTTTTCTCCACCTGCTCCTGAACGCGCTGCTCGATACTCCTTTCCACCGAAAGGATGTCGATTTCCCTCTCCAGCAGAGTCAGAAGGGTCTCCGCCCGTCTTTCCACGGGAATCACCGACAAAATCTTCTGCTTATCCTCCGGCTGAAGGGGAAGATTAGCTGCGATATAATCAGCCAAACGGCCAGGCTCCTTTTCTGCTGACACATGCAGGGAAATCTCGGGAATCCCGCCCGCGTTTATCCGGGTATAACGTTCAAAGGCCTCCCGGCATTCCCGTACTAGAGCCTCCCGTATCAGCGGATCGGTCAGCCGGCTCTCCCGGCATTCCCGCACGACCGTTTCATAAAACGGTTCGGTCTGTATGTATTCCTTCACACGGGCGCGATACAGGCCCTCCACCATAATGCGGAAGCTCTCCCCCGACAGCCGCAGAATCTGCCGGATACGCGCCACAACGCCCACCGGTTCAATCTGCGTTTCCTCCGGTTCTTCATCCTCCCGGTTTTTCTGTGCAGCAAGGAAGATCAGCTGGTCCCGCTCCATCGCCAGCCCCACCGCCTGTATTGATTTCCGGCGGCTGACATCAAAAGGTGCCGCCTGAGAGGGGAACACCACCATCCCCCGCATCGGCAGAAGGGGAAGCGTTTTGATACGGGAAATTTTCTTTTGCAGTTCCACGGTGCGTCCTCGCTTTCCTCTCGGCCCGCCCCGGCAAAGACCGGAACGGGAAAAGACGGAGATAAAAAGGCCGGATGCCGACGCCGTCTCGGGCATCCGACATCCGGCCTTTTTCCGAAAGATTCGGATCAGGCGGTTACCTTCCGGCGGCCGCCGTGATTTTTGACAGGTACCTTCATCTTGTTTGGCTTGCGGTCGGGGTTGATGGTCAGCTCAGGTTTGGCGCCGTTTTCCACGCAGTCGGCTGTAATAACCACCTTTTCGATGGTGTGGTCGGAAGGGACCTCAAACATCAGCTGGGTCAGCAGCTCTTCCATAACCGAGCGCAGACCGCGCGCGCCGGTGTTGCGGTCAAGCGTCTTTTTCGCCACGGCGGTCAACGCATCGTCCGTGAATTCCAGCTGAACACCATCCATCTCAAACAGCTGGGTATACTGCTTGAGTATGGCATTTTTCGGCTCGGTCAGAATCCGGACCAGCGCCTTCGCATCCAGCGCCTCCAGTGTGGTGACCACCGGCATGCGTCCCACCAGCTCGGGAATCAACCCAAACTTGATCAGATCCTGAGGAACCAGCTCCCGGAACAGTTTGCAGCGTTCCTTGTCCTGTTTGGACATCACCTCGCCGCTGAAGCCAAGGGAGCCAGTTGAAAGACGTTTTTCAATCGTCTTCTCAATCCCGTCAAAAGCGCCCCCGCAAATAAAGAGGATGTTGGTGGTATCAATTTGGATAAAATCCTGCTGCGGATGCTTCCGGCCTCCAGAGGGCGGCACGTTCGCCACTGTCCCCTCCAGAATTTTCAGCAGCGCCTGCTGCACCCCCTCGCCGCTGACATCGCGGGTGATGGAGGGGTTTTCGCTGCGGCGCGCAATTTTGTCGATCTCATCCACATAGATGATTCCGCGCTCCGCCTTTTCCACATCGTAGTCCGCCGCCTGAATCAGGCGAAGCAGAATATTCTCCACATCCTCACCCACATATCCCGCTTCGGTGAGAGTGGTCGCGTCTGTGATGGCAAAGGGAACGTCGAGAATGCGTGCCAGCGTCTGAGCCAGCGCCGTTTTCCCCACACCGGTGGGACCCAGCAGCAAAACGTTGCTTTTTCCCAGCTCGGTATCCAGAGACGCCCCAAAATAAATCCGCTTATAGTGGTTATACACCGCCACCGACAAAGCGATTTTGGCCTCGTCCTGTCCAATGACATATTCATCCAGCCCCTGCTTGATCTCCGCAGGCTTGGGCAGACGGGCCGGCGCTTCCTCCGGACGGCGTCTGTTAAAGCTGGCCCCGTCCTCCAGAATGGACTCGCACAGCTCCACACATTCATTGCAGATATACACATTGGGTCCGGCAATCAGACGATGCACCTCATCCTGCGTTTTTCCGCAAAAGGAGCAACTGACCGTTCTGTTTTCATCGTTTTTCGGCATGCAGGGTTCCTCCGCCTTCCGGTGATTTTAGGTTGCTTGCGGTAAAGGTCCGGGGTTCCGCAGGAAAAAGCCTATTCGCCCCGTTTGGTAATAATTTTGTCAATCAGACCGTATTTCATCGCGTCCTCTGCTGTCATGAAATTGTCGCGGTCGGTGTCCTGCTGAATGGTTTCCAGCGTCTGACCTGTCATCTCCGACAACAGGCGGTTCATCCGGTCGCGGATGAACAGAATATGCTCAGCGTGAATTTTGACATCGCTCGCCTGTCCCTTTGCGCCGCCGAGAGGCTGATGGATCATCACCTCGCTGTGGGGCAGCGCCATCCGTCTGCCCTTCGCGCCGGCTGCCAGCAGGAAAGAAGCCATGCTGGCGGCCATACCAATACAAATGGTGGATACCTCGCACTTGATGAAATTCATGGTGTCGTAG
>JAAWCO010000105.1 GCA_022793315.1 Clostridiales bacterium
AGGAGGTCGTCTCCCGGCTGGAGGACAGCCGCCGCGCACTGGAGAGCGAGCTGGCCGCCGCCGAAGCGGCGCGGACAGCCGCCCGGCAGGCAGAGGATGAGGCAAAGCAGCGCCTGCATCGACTGGAGGCCGACCGCGACCGGGAAACCGAAAACGCCCGGGCGGAGGCCCGACGCATCGTGGAACGGGCGCGGGCAGAGGCGCAGCAGCTCCTCGACGAGCTGGACGACATCCGCAAGCGGAAAAATGCCGCCGATTTTGCTGCCGAAGCGGGAACGGCCAAAAGCCGCCTGCGTTCCCGGCTGCGGGCGGTGGAGGAGGCAATGGACCCCGTCCATGAGCGGAAAGCGGAGGGGTCCTACCAGCTGCCCCGGCCCCTGAAGGCGGGGGATGAGGTGCTGCTGGTGGAGCTGGATAAAAAGGCGGTAGTGCTCTCTGCCCCGGATTCCTCCGGGAATGTGGAGGTGCAGGCGGGCATTATCCGCACCCGTGTGCCCGTGACGGGCCTGCGCCTGCTGGAGGGCGGGAAAAACACCGCCCCCTCCCCCGCCAGCCCCACGCGGAAGGTGGGGGGGCGCTTCGGCAAGGCCGCCGGCGGCGTACGTTCCCGCGCGGAGCGGGACATCCACACCGAGCTGGACCTGCGGGGGATGACCACCGACGAGTCGCTGTTGGAGCTCGACCGTTTCATCGACGACGCCGTGCTCAGCGGGCTGGAGCACATCACCATTATTCACGGCAAGGGCACGGGCGCACTCCGGGCGGCGGTACAGACCCACCTGCGCAGCCACCCCTCTATCGCCGGTTTCCGTCTGGGCGGCTACGGCGAGGGGGAGAACGGCGTGACCATCGCGGAGCTGAAATAGGGCTCCTGCCCATTCTCCCGCTTTCCTGGAAGGAAGGCGCCCCATCCCCGGCGGCGTTTCCCGTTTTGCGGCAAACGGAGAACCTCCACGGCGAGGGATCTCTGCTATAAAACGTCCCAGCGGGATGCTTTATATGCCCTTCCTGCGCTCTTTTGGGGAAAATATTTCGTCCTCTGCGGGGGACGGACCACCGCCCTCTTGAAAAAGGCGGACGGAAACCTTTGGCGCTGTATCCTTTGGTACATCACTTTTTCTGCAGCCTGCACGAAGCCCCGGCACGACGGCCGGGGCTTCGTTTTTTATCGGGTATAGCTGTAGAGATCGGCATTATCAAAAAAGCGGGTCTCAATGGAGGGATCGGCGGCCCTGACCTGCTGTTCCACACAGCGCATCCCCTCCTTTTCGGAGGAAACGTGCCCCAGCGCCAGCAGGGCCTTCCGATGCCCCAGCTCCGCCGCGTCGCGGATATATTCACCGACCTGCCATTCGCAGAACTCCCCGACGACGACCAGCTCGACATCCTCCCGCCTCATCAGCACCGGCGTCCGGGAGCTGGCGCCCAGACAGAGGGCAATTGTCTGTACAGGAAGATCGGCCGCCCCCGCTATCCGGACATGGGTGAAGCCCAGCTTCTGCTCCATCTCCTCCGCCAGCTGCCGGGCGGAGCGGGGGCTGCTCAGCTTCAGGATATCGCGCCCATCGAAATCCTCCTGCTGCCAGCCCAGCCGCTCCAGTATCCCCTGAGCGATAGAATCAGGGCGGTTGGCATGTGCATGGTCGTGGTCGCGGTAGATGGTCATCCCCGTCGATTCGACCAAGGCGCGTTTTTCTCTTACCAGCCCATCATGTGCATCAATACAGTAATACAGCGGCTCATGGGTAATCAGCAGGTCCGCCCCCCAGCTCTGCGCGTCGCGGAGAATCCGGGGCGTGGCCATACAGCACAGCGCCGCCTTCCTTACTTCCCGGTCGGGGTCCCCCGCCTTGCAGGTATCCACCGTGTCCTCCGCCTCTTCTGCCGCCAGCCGGAACAGCTGCTCCATCAAACGTCTCGCCGTCATTTTTCTCTCTCCTTCTGTCCGTTTTCAGTTTCCGTATTCAGGTGTTTTTTATTATAACATATTCTGCGGTGCAGGCAACCCGGCCGCAGGCGTCGCCCGCCTCCCTGATCCGTCCATACAGCTCCTGCCAGACCGACCGGGCGGACGGGTCACCGGAAGTTTGAAATAAACGGCGCACCGCCCGCTCATACAGCGCACCGCCCTCCCTCTGCTGCCGGCGCGCCTCTTCCGTTTCCTTCAGCACCGCCTTCGGCGATTTGCGAAAGTTCGGGAAGGCCTCCATCGCCCGGAGCAGCGATTCACAGCCGCCCCGGACGGCGGCGGCGAGAGGCAGAGCCTCCTCCCTGACCGACCAAACAGCGAGGCTGTGGAACCCGGAGAGCGCCTCCACAGCCTGGACGGTCACCTCCCCCAGTTCCCCGGCCAGACGCAGGATGTCCTCCCGCTCGACCGGCGTGATGAAGGCGTGGAGCAGGCCATTCACCGCCTCACGTCTGCCGTTGTCCACCGCGTGCACGATCTGTTGACCCTCCCGAAGATGCTCCGGAAGGCGAGCGGGCTCAAAGTCCTCCAGCGCGCTGTACAGCAGCCGCGCCGCCCGGCAGGCGCCCTCTGCCGTCTGTGTCAGACAGGCAAGGCCGTCCTTCTCTTTTCTCCTCACCATTGTCTCCATCTCCTTTTTCGGAGCGGTCTTCCCGGCGGCAGTCAGAAGGCCGCAAGAAACAGCCGGGCCGTCAGATAACCGATCACGCCGCAGCCGGGAAAGGTGAGCACCCAGGCCATCGCCATCTCCCGCGCCACGCTCCAGTTGACCGAGGAAAGCCGCCGGGCCGCGCCCACCCCCATGACTGCGGTGGTTTTGGTATGGGTGGTACTGACCGGCAGCCCAGCCAGAGTGGACAGCAGCAGGCAGAGAGCCGCTGCCAGATCCACCGCAAAGCCCTGATAGCTTTCCAGCTGCACCATATCCCTCCCCACCGCCCGGATAATCCGGCCGCCGCCAAGAGAGGTTCCCACCGCCATCAGAAGCGAGCAGAGCAGCATCAGCCACAGCGGCAGAGCAAAGACCGGAGTCATTTCTGTTCTGCCGTCGGCCAGAAACAGACCGAGCAGGAACACGCCCATAAATTTCTGTCCGTCCTGCGCCCCATGCAGAAAGGCCATGGCCGCGCCGCCGGCAATCTGGGCTCTCTGAAAAAAGCCGGTCGTCCGCTGCCGGTCGCAGCCGCGGCAGAAAAAGACGGTCAGTCCCGCCGCTGCCCATCCGAAGACGAAGCCCAGGACGCTGGTCAGCACCAGGCCGTACAGCACCGCTCCCCACGCGGAGCGGTTGATTCCTGCCCAGCCGTTTTGCAGGGCAATGGCCGCGCCCGACAGTCCGGCGATCAGGGCGTGGCTTTCGCTGGTGGGAATACCAAAATACCAGGCGATCACCGCCCAGACGACAATCGCCAGCATCGCGGCGCACAGCGCCGCCAGCGCCCGGTGGGCGTCCCCGCCGAAATCGACCATATCACAGATGGTCTCGGCCACTGCCGCGCGGGTTACCGTCGTCCACAGCACACCCAGCAAATTGCACACCGCCGCCATCCCGACGGCGGCCCGCGGACGCAGGGCGCGGGTGGAAACGCAGGTGGCAATGGCGTTGGGCGCGTCGGTCCAGCCGTTGACAAAAATCACGCCCAGCGTCAGCAGCGCGGTGATCAGCAGCGGCGGACTGGATGGCAGCCGGGAGAGGAATTCCGCCAGTGTGACCGTCACGGAGCCTCTCCCTCCCCGTTCCCCCTTCCGCCGCGCCGGCTGTCCTGTTCCCGGCAGAAGCCGCTTTTCTCCAGCTGTTTCATCAGCCGGTCCAGATTTTCGAGTGTGTCCCGGTCCATGAAATGCTCCACCCGCTCCACCTGTCTCAGCTCCTCATCCGTCCCGTTGAGCCAGCAAAAAAAGCGGCTGAGAACCTCGTGCCGCCACAGAAGATACCGGCCGATCTCATTGCCCTTGTCGGTCAGGGTGATCAGCCCGTATTTTTCAAACCGCGTCAGCCCCAGCGCCCGCAGCCGGCCCAGCATCTTGGAGGCGGAGGAGGGACGTACATTCAGCTGCTCCGCCAGCGTGCCGACCCGCATATACCCCTCGTCGGGCATGCGGCGGAACAGCATCTCCAGATAGTCCTCCATGGATTCGGTAATTTCCATTCCCTCCTGAAGGCGGTATCCCTTCAGTGTATGAAAGCCGGAGGACGCACCATCCGTCATGACCGATTCCACTCCCCTCCGACAAATTTCAGGCACCTTCCCCCTGTTTTCCGCATAAGTTGGTAGCGGGAAACAGGTTTTCCCTTCGCTAACATTTCTATTAGAAGGAGCATGAGTTTATGAATGCCACCCCACTGACCCTGGATTCCCTTCCCGAAGGGAGGAAGGCGAGGGTTCGGGAGCTGCTGTCCACCGGCAGCATGCGGCGGCGTCTGCTGGATATCGGCCTGATTGAGGGCACCAACATAGAATGTCTGCAGCGCAGCCCGGCCGGCGACCCTGTCGCCTATCTGATCCGCGGCGCCGTAATCGCCCTGCGGTCGGAGGACTCCTCCCGGATTCTGGTGGACTGAAACGGCAAAGCCCCCGGCGAGGAACAGAGCCCGCCGGGGGACCGCCCCATTATGGAGAGAAAGAAGGAAGCAGCCATGGGCTTAACAGCGACCTCCACCGGTCGCCGGGCGGCAGACAGCGGCCTGGTGATCCAGCGGGAGTCTCCCGATGACCGGGTCATCGCCCTCGCGGGCAATCCCAATGTGGGCAAGAGCACCGTCTTTAACGCGCTAACCGGTCTGAACCAGCACACGGGCAACTGGCCGGGAAAAACCGTGAGCAACGCACAGGGACGCTGCGTACATAAAGAGCGCGGCTATATTCTCGTGGATATCCCCGGCACCTATTCCCTTCTGGCCCATTCCGCCGAGGAGGAGGTCGCCCGCGATTTCCTCTGTTTCGGCGGGCCGGACGCCGTCATTGTGGTCTGCGACGCCACCTGTCTGGAACGCAATCTGAATCTGGTTTTGCAGACGCTGGAAATCACTTCACGGGTGGTCGTCTGTGTCAATCTGATGGATGAGGCGGAAAAAAAGCACATTCGTCTCGACCTGAAGCGTCTGGAGCGTCATCTGGGGGTTCCCGTCGTCGGCGCCAGCGCCCGCAGCAGCCGCGGCCTGAGCGACATGATGGACCGCGCGGCCGCCCTCATCGCAGAGGAGGAGGTCAGCTCGCCCGCCGCCGTCCGCTACGCGCCGCCCATTGAGGAGGCGCTTGCCCTGCTGGAGCCGGTGGTGCGGGAACGAACCGGCGGCCGGATCAACGCCCGCTGGGCAGCGCTGAGGCTGCTGGATGCGGACGACAGCCTGATCGCCTCCCTGTCCCGTTTTCTCGGCTTTGATGCGGCCGCGGACAGCACGCTGCGGGCGGCGGTGGAGCAGGCGCGCGAACGGGTGGCGCGGGAAATTCCGCCGGGCGAGCTGACCGACGCCATTGTTTCCGGCGTGGTGCGCCGGGCGGAGGAGATCTGCCTGGACAGCGTTTTTACCGACGATATCCGCTACAGCCTCCGCGACCGGAAAATCGACCATGTGCTGACCAGCAAACGGACGGGGATTCCGCTCATGCTGCTGCTTCTGGCAGGCATCCTCTGGCTGACCATCACCGGGGCCAACTATCCCTCTCAGCTGCTGTCCGGCCTTCTGTTCCGGGTGCAGGACGGCCTGACCGCCCTGTTTCACTGGCTGGGCGCACCGGAATGGCTTCACGGCGCGCTGGTACTCGGCGTGTACCGGGTGCTGGCCTGGGTGGTATCGGTGATGCTGCCCCCCATGGCCATCTTCTTCCCGCTCTTCACCCTGCTGGAGGACCTGGGGTATCTGCCGCGGGTCGCCTTCAATCTTGACCGGTATTTTCAGAGAGCCCGCGCCTGCGGCAAGCAGGCCCTGACCATGTGCATGGGCTTCGGCTGCAACGCCGCGGGGATCGTGGGCTGCCGCATTATCGACTCCCCACGTGAGCGTCTGATTGCGATCCTGACCAACAGCTTTGTCCCCTGCAACGGCCGTTTTCCCGCCATGATCGCCATCATCACCATGTTTTTTGTCGGCACGCAGCCGGGGCTGCTGCCATCGGCGGCCTCCGCACTGCTGCTCACCGGCATCATCCTTCTGGGTATTCTGGCCACCCTCCTCGTCTCCCGGCTGCTGTCGGGAACCCTTCTCAAGGGGGTTCCCTCCTCCTTCACACTGGAGCTGCCGCCCTACCGCCGTCCTCAAATCGGGCGGGTTATCGTCCGCTCGATTCTGGACCGGACCCTGTTTGTGCTCGGCCGGGCGGCCGCCGTAGCGGCCCCCGCCGGTCTGATCATCTGGATCATGGCCAATATTACCGTCGGCGGCAGCAGCCTTTTATCCCTGTGCGCCGGTTTTCTTGACCCCTTCGGCCGGCTTCTGGGGATGGACGGCGTGATCCTCATGGCCTTTATTCTGGGCTTTCCCGCCAATGAAATCGTTATACCCATCATCATCATGGCCTATATGGCCACCGGCACTATCACGGACATGAGCAATCTGAACGAGCTGCGTTCTCTGCTGGAGGCCAACGGCTGGACCTGGCTGACCGCCGCCTGCACCATGCTGTTCTCCCTTCTTCACTGGCCCTGCTCCACCACCTGCCTGACCATTCATAAGGAAACCGGCAGCGTCAAATGGACCGCGCTTTCCTTTCTTTTACCCACCGCCGCAGGCATGGCCTGCTGCCTGCTTCTGGCCTCTGCGGCCCGCCTGCTGGGGCTGGTCTGACGGAAGCGTACTGCCATCACCGCCGGAGGATTTCTCCAGCGGTGATTTTTTATTCTTGACAGGAGAAAAAGGGTGTGATATGGTCAAGTAACCACAGCCCAATGTGTATGCTCACATGACGCTTGGTGGCCGTGGTCTTGAAAATGCCTGCCGGCATTTTCCTTAACTTTATGGTCAACCGAGTACTTTTTCAGGGTCGAATCGCCCCGTTAAGGTGAAAAAAAGAAATTCCCCGTCTGAGGCTCTTTGTGTTCACTCTAACAGGTGGACTATGCGGCGCACACCTGACTGCCCGGCAGCCAGCAGAACAGAATACGGTTTTTCAGGGGAAAAGGTCCGCCCCTCTGTCAGCCGAAACAACCGGGAGGATTTATGAATTTATGTGACTGGAAGCCGGTTTTCCGCCTTTTCCCCTGCCTGAAGCGTCTGGCGGCATCCTGGCTGCTTGCCTGTTCGGTGACGGCAGCGGTCAGCGAAACGTCTTTTGTCTCCTCCTCCTTTGCCTCTGGAATCGCCGCCGGTCAGGTTTGTCTGCTCACGGCGCTGTTCTTTCTTTTTGCCACTCTGGCCGCCCGCTTTCTGCGGGAAATCTACACCGACGACGCTTTTCTGACCGCGGCGCCCATCCTTTATGCCTTTGTGCTGACAGCGCGGTATAAAAGCTCGCAGTCCCGTCTTTTTGTCATCGCTCTGCTGGCGGGGCTGGCGCTGGCGCTGTTTCCCCTGCTGCGGCACGGAAAATTTCCGCGTGTGCCCTTCCCTGGGAAAAGGGCTTTGCCTGTGCTGCTGATCTGTCTGGGGGCGCTGTCCGCGGCGGTGGTCGGAACGATCACCTGTCTGCGGTATGAAGGCTATGGCGCACCCAATTTTGACTTCGGTATTTTCTGCAACATGTTTTACCGGATGAAAACCACTCTGCTGCCGCTGGTCACCTGCGAGCGAGATACTCTGCTGTCCCATTTTGCTGTTCATATCTCGCCCATTTTTTATCTGCTGCTGCCGGCATACGCACTGTTCCCTTCCCCTCTGACCCTGCAAATCGGGCAGGCGGTAATCGTCGCCAGCGGCCTGATCCCGCTGTATCTTCTGGCTGTCAAATACCGCCTCGGCCGCAAAACCATCCTCTTGGTGGCGCTGCTGTATGCCCTGTATACGCCGCTGAGCACCGGCTGCTTTTACGATATCCATGAGAACTGCTTTCTGACGCCTCTGCTGCTCTGACTGTTTGTCGCTTATGAGTATCAGCGGCCCCGGCTGACCTGGGCGGCGGCAGCTGCCGTTCTGCTTGTCAAGGAGGACGCCGCCTTCTACCTTCTGGTTTTCGCCGTTTATCTTTTCGTTTCGCGCAGGGAAAAAAAGAAGGGGCTGCTGCTGGGCGGGGCAGCACTGGCTTATTTTATACTGGCGGTCTCCCTCCTGATGACGGTGGGCGATGGGGCCATGTTCGGCCGGTACGACAATCTGGCCACCGGCGACGGCGGGCTTGCCGGCATCGCCGTCAATTTTCTGCGCAATCCCGGCTATTTTGTTGAACAGCTTCTTTCCACTTCATTGGGCGATAGGGAAAAGCTGTGGTATCTCTTCCTTCTGCTGGCCCCGCTGGCCTTCCTGCCGTTTCTGACGCAGCGCTACAGTCGTCTGCTCCTGCTGGCCCCTCTGCTTCTCAACCTGCTGACCCGATACAAATACCAGTATAATGCCGGCTATCAGTACAGCTTCGGCATCGCCGCTTTTCTGTTCTACCTGACCATTCTCAATCTGTCGGAATGGAAGGGCTCCTCACGTCGTCCGCTTCTGCTTCTGGCCGTCTGCGCCTCCTGCTTCCTGTATACCATGAATGTCATTCCTCGTCTGGTGGGTCATGTCGGTCAGTACCACCGGAACCAGGCGGTATATCAGCAAATGGATGCTCTGCTGGATACCATTCCGCCGGATGCCTCGGTCACCGCCTCCAGCATGCTGGTGCCTCATCTGGCCGAAAGGGACACGATTTATGAGATAGCCTATCATTCTGAGCCGGATACCCAGTATCTGGTTCTGGACATGCGTTCCGCCTCTCAAAAGCTGTCTCAGGAGCAAGCCGTCTCCTGGCAGAAGGCCGGCTATGTGGTAGATCAGGAGCTGAAGAATCTGGTCCTGATCCTGAAAAAAGACGATGCCTGAAGCGAGCGGTTACCTGAAACGCCTTCCCGGCCCTTTTCCTCCCGACCAGCGGCAGGATGAAGGGGCCGGGAATAATCCGCGGGAAAAAAGACAAAATATCTTTCGGAAACTCTTGACAAGTCGCTGCAGATAGTGTATGATAGCAAACGCGGTCGGGCAATAACCCCTGAAAATGCACCATTAGCTCAGTTGGTAGAGCACCTGACTCTTAATCAGGGTGTCCCGGGTTCGAGTCCCTGATGGTGCACCATATGGCCCGTTGGTCAAGTGGCCTAAGACTCCGGCCTCTCACGCCGGCAACACG
>JAAWCO010000106.1 GCA_022793315.1 Clostridiales bacterium
GATGGGGGACAAAAACGGCGGGGACTGGACCATCGGCATTCGCGATCCCCTTGCCGCGTTGGCGGGGGAGGAGCCGCACCTGGCGGCGGCTGTTAAGGTGCGCGGCCAGGCGGTGGTCACCTCCGGCGTATACGAGAGGTGTTTCCTTCAGGGGGAGACGCTGTATCACCATCTTCTCGATCCGGCGACGGGCTGGCCGGTACACAACGGCCTGGCTTCGGTGACCATTGTCTGCGCCGATTCCGCCTGGGCGGACGCGCTGTCCACCGCCTGCTTTGTGATGGGGGAGGAGGCCGGACTGGCGCTGGCCGAAGCACTGGACGGGGTGGAGGCCCTGTTTATCAGGGAGGATGGCAGCCTGACGGCGACGACAGGACTTCGCTATACGGATGCGGTCTGACCGTCCGCCCCGCCGTGGCGGGGCTATTTCTGCCTGACCAGAGGAAGCTCGGTCAGACGGAGCTTGGCGCAGCCATAGGGAATCAGCTCCCATTCCTCAGGGGGACCGGCGGCCTTCCGCGACGCCGGTGTGTTGGCGGCGATATACTCATAGCCGTCCGCATATTCCCAGTTTACCCGGCACAGAGAGGCTTTCAGGGAAAGGCGCGGATTTTTTGAGGAAAAGGGAAAATCGTCTCCTTCGTGCCCGACGGCGGTGAGCTCTCCGGAGGCAAAGCCGCAGCGCCACTCTGACCGGGGCAGCAGCTCATAGTCGCAGTAGGGGAACCGCCGCTCCACCCCGTCGCGTTCGTATTCGAGCTTTTTGTATTCGGCCGAAATGGGAAGAGCGAATACCAGTGCACCATATTCGGCGCTTTTCAGGCCGAACGGGCGCGATACGAGGCGCGGACAGTCCTGCAGCTCCAGCGTGAGGCTTTCGGTCCCCGACCATTCCTGACGGATGGTCAGAAAGGGACCGGAGGACGCCTCCTCCCCGTTAAGCCGCACCGCCTTTGCCCATTTCGGCAGACGGATTTTCAGCTCAAAGCGTACCGGCCGGTCCACCGATACCGTATAGCGGCAGGAGAGCCGGAAGGGATACTCGGTTTCCGTCAGAAGCCGGACCTGTGCCCCGCCGATTTCAGTGGTCAGCTCAGCCGGCAGCATGACGGCGCAGACGATCCCCCGGGGGAACGGTAAAACGCATGCAGGGCGAACTTGGGCCAGCCCTGATTGAAATTGGCCGTACAGCAGCCAAAGTTCGGCTCCAGCCCGAACAGGTTGGACTCGTTGCTGTTGGTCCGGAAAAAGGGCTTCCCGGGGAAGCGCATACAGGCGATCTGATTCGCCATCTGATCATACTGATGGGTCCACATATCGTCGCTGAGCGCCGCCGGGAGCGCGTTGAAGGCCAGCTTTTCCAGACGGTCGGCCCAGACTGGTTTCTCCGTCAGGGCATACAGCAGCTCACATGAATACATCAGCTCGACCACGCTGCACAGCTCGGTCCCATGGTTGCCGCCGAGGCCCGACAGGCATTCATCGCCGGTGAAGGCGCCAAAGGCTGTTCCATTGTACTTTTCCAGTGTGCGCCACAGACGGTCGGCCATGCCGGTATTTTTTTCGCCGAACAGCGCGCTGCACAGCGCCTCATACTTGAGCATCATCGCGATATTGACCACATGCGTTTCCTTCCGCCAGTGGTTCAGGGGACGTTTCCACTCCTCCTCCAGCGACGGATAATCCACCCCCTGCCGCCGCAGCTCGCGGCCCAGCGCGGGAATCCAGTCCTCGTGACAGCGTCTGTCCAGGTACAGCAGGGGGATCAGACCCTCAAACCATCGGAACTTTCCCCATTCGGACAGGCGGAGACGGCCGTCTGCCAGCAGGCCGTACAGGCATTTCATCGCGTCATACAGTCCGCGTTCGGCCCGACGGTCACCGGTAAATTCAGCGTACATGGCCAGCACCTTGCCAATCAGGAAATAGCTCCACAGATCGTATTCTCCCCGCCGATCGTCCGCACAGGGACAAATCCAGCCGTCGGGCCTCTGCCGGTCGAGGATGGCGCGGACACAGGCGGAGGCCCGGCGGATTTTATCCTCATCCTCCAGCAGATACGCCAGCGGCAGGAAACCGTCCAGCCAGTAGGGGAGGCGTTCCCAGCCGTCGCGGTCCCCGCCGGTCCAGGCGCTGTCCCGGATATCGGGCCATATTTTATCCACATGGCCGGACAGGCCGTCCGCCTGAATTTCCAGCTGGCGGCGCAGCCAGCCGCGCGGCTTTATGTGCAGGGGAGAAAAGGGCTTAAGCATACCATCGACCTCCTGTTGAGCGGTTTCGCTTCTTGTTTTAATCGGGCAGGAATATGCGGAGAAATCAGGCATAACATCTCCCTGCGACAGCCCTGTAGGGAGAGAAAGCCCGGTAAGGAACACAGACGCGCCCCTTCTCCTGGGCAGGGGGAGGCAAGGAAAAAGCGATGCCGCCTGTGCGCATCGCTTTTTCGGGTCTGTACCGCTATTTTACCCGGTTGGCGGTTCCCTTTGTATAGCGCCGGAAGGTAAGCAGGGTGAACAGAATCAGCAAAAGGAAAAGGAAGAGGGCCAGCGCCGCCGGATATGGCAGAGGAACGCCGAAGGGACGATACAGGAGATAATCGCTGAACAGCTGCCGGGTATCCAGCGCATAGGTCAGGCTGAAGAGGGAGAAGACCGACTCCTGATCGGTGAGAAAGGTGACGCCGTAGGCGGTGAAAAGCAGGAGCAGGCTGATGGTGGCGGTGTGCAGGGCCGACCGGGTGCACAGTGACAGCCAGGCGGTCAGGGCGCCCACCACTGCCATAGCAAGACAGTCGATCAGAGCTTTGAGCAGAAAATATTGATAAACAGGCAGGGAATAGGGGGAGTAGGTGAACCAGCCCTCTCCCAGATTGGACAGCATGGTATCCCATCCCACGGGGCTGCCGAGTCCCAGATAAATCGCGGCCGGCAGCAGATTCATCAGCAGGGCGGTCAGGACCCCCAGCAGGGCGCAGGCCGTGAGCTTACAGACCATCGACCGGCACTTCCCCGATGGGGTGGAGGCCAGAATCCGGTACATGCCGGCGGTGTATTCCCGGGAGAAGACACCGGAGACGAGCAGGATGAAGACCGCCGCCAGCGCCAGCATGATGGCTCCGGTGGAATCCTGGAGCTTCATCCAGAAATGGTTGTACCGGACGCCGGGAATATCCGACGCGGTCATCCTTTCCAGCCGCCCTATCAGAGCGCGGAACTCATTGGTGTCGGTCCGTCCCTCCTGTGTCAGATCGGAAATTTGATGGCGGATCGACTGCTTTGACCGGATGGAGGAATCGCTTTCGCTGGAGCCGAACATGGGTTTATCCAGCGCATAGCCGTATTCGCGGTAGTGCTGTATATTGGAAATGAGAAACAGGCGGTCAATCGGCGTGTCAAAATAGATCAGCAGCTCGTCGGGAACCACCCGCTGAAGGTTTTTGCGTTCCCGCGCCAGCTCGTTGTACCGCAGATTGTCTTCAATTTCCTCCAGCATCGGCTCGTTCGCGTATTTTTCATATTCGGCAATGATATCCGGGATATCCTTTTTCTGATATTTTATATTGACCGAACGGTAATTATGGACATACAACAGCGGCTGGACCACTCCGGCCACTGTCAGAAGCAGCAGGAGCAGCAGCGTGATGGGGCTGTACAGCAGCTTTTTCAGCTCAAACCGGAACAGTTTCATTGCGCTCCCTCACACTCCCTCCGCCGGCGGCGCCGCCGACTCCCCCGCGGCGGGGAAAGTGCCGCTGAAAATATACAGAGACAGATCCTCATAGGTGGCGGGGACCGCGTGCGCGCCTTCAAAAGGACAGGCCTCGCAGAGGATACGGGTCAGACACTGCTCATTATCCAGTGCGACGTTGGCCACCAGCAGGTCGCGGCGGTTTTGCTGGGCCGCGCGGAATTCCTCTGCTGTCAGCCGGATCTCCCATACCTTGCCATTGAGGGCTCTCAGCAGCTCGGCGCCCGGTCCCGCCGAAACGATGGACCCCTTTTTCATCAGGATGATTTCCTTGGCGACCAGCTCCAGGTCCTCCGAGGTGTGGGTGGAGTAAATCACGGCGCGGTCGGCGGACAGCTCCGAGATAATCTGGCGGAACTTGACCCGTTCGGTGATGTCCACGCCGGTAGTGGGTTCATCCAGTATCAGGACGCGGGGATCACCCAGTACGGCCTGCGCAATGCCGAGACGGCGCTTCATACCGCCCGACAGCTTGCCGCAGCGGGTCTTTTCCCGGTCGCTGAGGTTGACAAGCTCCAGAAGATGGTTGATCTGCTGCTGATCCCGCACCTTCTTCAGGGCGGCGACATATTCAAGATACTGGCGCACGGTGAATTCGGGATACATGACGATTTCCTGCGGGAGATAACCGATGTGGGCGGCATACCGCGGGGACATGGTATCGAACGGCTCTTCGTCAAAATATACCCGGCCGGTCGTGGGGCGGAATACCCCCGCAATCAGCTGCATCAGGGTGGTTTTACCCGCGCCGTTGGGGCCGATCAGGCCATAAACCCCCGTGCCGAAGGTGTAGCTGAAATCTTTAAGCGCTTCCCGTTTTCCATAGCGCATGCTCATATGTTCGAGGCGATAGTTCATCCGGATTTTCCTTCCTTTCAGAGCCGTGTGGCGGCACACGGCGCGATGTCAGCGGACCATGTTGCATTTCCCTCTGCCATAGCTGCGGCAGGTCAGGAAAATGAACAGGACAACCGCCAGTATCAGAAAAATCGCCATCAGGGGCGGATACAGGACCGGTTCACCGAACGGCGTCAGAATATGGAACCGGTCGAATACTTTGACGGGATTGACCCCGTAGCCCAGGCTGAAGAGGGTCAGCAGGCTTTCCTGTCCGCCGCCCAGCAGGTTCAGCCCATAGGGGTACAGCAGGACGACCAGCCCAGCCGCTGCTGCCGGAATGGTGGAGCGCAGCTTCAGCGAGAGGAAGGCGGTCACCGCTCCCATCGCCAGAACGGCCAGCAGCTGAAACAGGATTTTCAGCAGAAAATACTGCCAGACGGTCAGATTATACGGGCAATAGGGGAACAGGTCCAGATTATTCAGCTTTTCGTCCCAGCCGACCGCGGAGCCTCCCAGAAGATAAATCGCCGCAGGCACCAGATTGATCAGCAGCACGATGCCGACGCCGGTGACAAAGCAGGCCCCCAGCTTGGCCCACGCGGTTTTGCGCTTGCCCTCCCGTGTGCTGGCCAGCAGCATATACATGCCAGAGGTATATTCCATGGCGAACACACGGGAGATCAGCAGGATATACATGGCGGTGAACAGCACACCGAAAAGCTGTGTGCGGGTTTCCATCCGGTTCCAGAAGGCCACATAGCCGCCGGATTGAATTCCCACCTCGTTCATCATATCAATCTGAAGATCAAGGGCAGCGTATTCGGGACAGTCCTTTTGCCCCCAGACCTCCAGCATGCCCTGCTTGATACGGGCCTTGCGGATGGAGACCTTTTCAAAAATTTTCTCGTCCATCGGGCCTTCAATGTCTTCATCCGCGAGCATGCCGCTGTTGCGGTACAGACGCAGCTTGAACACATTATCCCAGTGGCCGTACCAGGTGTACAAATATTCCTGCGCCGCCTCGTCCACCTTGCCGTGCAGGGCAGGATCGTCCAGCGCGCCGTCCCATTTGCGGTTCAGATAGGTTTTCACATCGGGAGGAGTTCGGGTATTGACTTCCCGGATAATGTCCTCAACACTGAGGCCGCTGGCCTCTTCGTTTACCGTCCGGTAGCGGTATACATCCTTTGCCGGGACGATGACCAGCAAGGCCAACGCCAGCAGCAGGAGAAAACGGCCTACCGGGCACGCCAGCAGCTTTTTCAGCTCGGCACGAAAAATTCTCATGGAATGCTAACGCCCTTTCTGCCGGCAATCCGGCTTATGGGTTTCTCCTTCCCTGAAAAAATGGGCGGGACATGTCCCCTTCACCATTTCCTCTATCCAGCTTCAGGCGGAGTTATCGTTTGGTTACAATGACATGGACCGAATCTCCATGGCTTTTTCCCAAAGCCTTTCGGATAGATTTTAAGACACCGATAAGATAGCAGGGATTCCCCTCTTTATCCTTTACACCCATGTTGACAATACTGCCGTCATAAGCAATCCCATCAAATAAGACGCTGACCTTCACCCGACCGGCGCAGAATTCCTTTCGGATATCCCATGGAAAGATCACATAGGCGCCGCCGTTATCTTTCATTTCGTAGAGGATGGAATCAAATTCGTATTTGTCCAGCATATTTTTCCTTTCGGCATGCAGAGGTGAATTGAATTCTCTTTGGAATGTGGGGCAAAGAAACAGAAAAATAATCAAGGGGTGAGGGCCCGGGGAAAGCAGAGAAGATGGAGGGCAAGATTTTCGAGAGGAAATCTTGAGGCCCCGGGCAAAGAAACAGAAAAATAATCAAGGGGTGAGGGCCCGGGGAAAGCAGAGAAGATGGAGGGCAAGATTTTCGAGAGGAAATCTTGAGGCC
>JAAWCO010000107.1 GCA_022793315.1 Clostridiales bacterium
AGGCAGGTAGAGGGGACTGCGCAAAGCGGTGTATCCTGCAAAAAAGAGCCCGCTGCAAAAGCTGAGGCACTCCAGAGCTCGCAGGGGGGAGGCTTTAGGCATGGACAACATCATGGCATTCAGCCGGTGGGGCATTAAAGGCGCCAAAAATTTCACTTATCTCTAGCTCTTCTCTAGACCTTGATTTTGATGATTAACTTTTTGATAAAAAAGTGGTATATCCCGTCCTTGCCTGCTATTAAGCACAGATGGGAGTAGGCGGTCAAGGGAGCGAAAACGCTCTGTCGCTTGCAGATAGCTTGCCCTTGATGGCCTGCAGCGGATGTGTTCCCCCTCCGGTGCAGCGGGGGATAGGATATATCTTCCAGAGTCTCACCCTTGTCCATGAATGGGAAAGGGTGAGGGCATAGGGGTGAACACGCTGTAAAAACCGCTTATTTTAGTATTTAGACGCTTGAAACCCGCTTGTATCAAGGACTTTTGGGCGCATTCAGCAAGGAAGATTATATATCTTGTGCCCTATTCGTACCACAAAAGCTAACAGGGTGACAGTACTTTGAAATATTTTGTCCCAAGGCTGGAGCGGCACGGTGAAGAGTGCCGTTCTTTTTGTATAGTAAAAGCACTCGCTAGGCGAGTGGATCAAAAAAGCTTAAGAGAAGAGGAATAAAAACTCCTTTTGCTATAATGAAGATGCAATCCGCCAACTGCATCAAAAAAGCAAAAGGAGGACATCCAGAATGAGCCTGAATGACGTGAATAGTTTATCACATACGAAGAGGAATTGCAAATATCATATTGTGCTTGCGCCGAAATATCGTCGTAAAGTATTTTACAGAGAAAAACGAGTAGAGGCAGGAAAGATATTGAGTCAACTATGCGAATGGAAAGTGGAGAGAATAGTTGAAGCAGAAGTATGCCCAGACCATGTACATATGCAGGTTGAGATACCGCGGAAGCTGTCAGTATCAGCTTCATGGGGTATCTGAAAGGTAAGAGCAGTACAATACTGTATGAGCAATTCGGCGAGCTCAAATACAAGTACCGAAGCAGAGAATTTTGGTGCAGAGGGGTACTATGTGGATACGGCAGGAAAGAACACGAGCCGAATTGCGTAGTACATCAAGAACCAGCTGAAAGAAGACCAACTGGGTGAACAATTCACGATGGGTGAAATCGGCCCGTTCACGGGCGGCAAGTAACAGTTTCTGCGCCGCTGGCGGAGCGTGTCACGCGTTTGACGCGTATAGCGAGGATCATTGGACTTTGCCCGCATATGAAATTCCCCAGGCTTCGCCGCGGGATATGTATTATCTCTTCAATGGCAGTCCAATAACGTCAACCAATCTGCTTGAACTTATCAGCCGGGCGGAACAATAAGGAACCGACGTGATAACGGAGGTGATGCAGCCAATCTCTTTGAGATATTTTGTTCCAAAGAGCCAAGTTTGGGGAGACTCCCCAACAAGCATTTTTTCGGGCCCCGCTCCAGCAAAAATGTCGGAGTATAGATATACCCGAATTGCTTGCCGAAACGTGTAAGCATAATAAGTAGCAAACTATCAGAGAAAATGATTCAAGAGAGAAGGAAACAATACTGGTTGTATAAATACGGTTACTTTTTATGCTGTACCATATCCCCATATTGTGACGCTCTTTTTTTGCACATTTTTTCCTCAAAATCATAGTCCATGTCCAGCACAAAATATCTTGGGTAACTGGGATATCGACAAATTGAAAAATATCTGACGGTTCTATCATCACCTTTAATTGTTCCCAAATTTCTATAATCAGCAAATTCTAATACAGGTGCATCATCTAATTTGTACGGAAAAGTCACCATCATTAAGCTTTTTCTTTCTATTTCAAAACGGTGTTGATAATTGAATCATTCAAGAAAATATTTCTATTCTGTTTTTGGGGTCTGTTTTTTACACACATGCTTTTGTGTATAGTAATAAACGATAATCATCAAATTATTGTTCAAGAGATTCTAATCAATATAATAACGATACTGTCCTTGCCTCTTCTCTATTTCCTATTCATTAAGAAACAACCAATTTGTTTTCCTAAAACTAATTATAATCCTATTTGCTGTTTTTGCAGGTGCCAATTCAATATGCTTTACTCATCATATCTAATATATAGCTTTGTGGCATTTTTGGGTCTGTTGGCAAAGTGTCCACATTTTTGAGATAAGTCTAGTTTTGGGCAGGAAAAAAGACGCCTCTCAGTATCAATTCAAGCATCGTATCATTCTTTGGAGGTTTAACGGCCGTGGCAGAAAGGAGGCAGTAATCCTTTGCTGCCTCTCAGCCTCGTCGTAAGACGCGTGTTAAATTTTGGCATCGTTTTTGGATGGCAAACGTGCCCTCACGCCAAATCTGCCGCAGTTTTAGCGCCTCACGGCACTCCGGCGACCGGCGTCTGGACAAGTGCCGCTGGACAGAGGGGTTGAAGTAGTTGCCCGGGAGTTTCCTGGCCCCCGCTTATCCTCTGCTCTCAAACATTTTTCGTGCATAGGGCAGGTGCCGTACTCTTTTTTATCTGCCCAATATTCCCAGAACAGGCCGCTGCTGCGATACAGCCCTTTCGGGCAGATATAGACGTCTTGCTGTGCGTTATATGTGAAGGTATCCCGTTTGAACGCCACTTTGGTACGGTCATAAGACGGCTGGAGACGAACAAAGAACCTATCCCAAGCTCCTCCAGAACCCGATGGGCCAGTGGAAAATCATACATACAAAACCCCACCAATAAATATTTTACCAACATAACAGGATCGATAGGCGGACGGCCACATCGCTGGTGATACCGGCCGGCAGCTTCTTCATAAACAAGGAGAAGTCCAGTACAGCATCCAACTTTTGAAGCAGGTGACTGGCGGGCGCCAGATCCTCTATTGTAATGACATGTATTTTCAGCTGCATGGACTTCTCATCCTGCTTATCCTGTCTTTACGGCAATCCGTATCTTGCTGTAATCGTAACCTACTTCATCCAGTATCCGCGTTGTCAATATGCGCAATAACGTCTCCGCATCATAGTGTGTTTCCACATACAGGGCTTCATCTATTTTTACAGGACTGCGCATTTTCCAGTTTCACTGCCCACCAACACACGATTCCGCCCTAAAATTTTTCCTCGAAGATCCATAAGTACCTGCTGCCTCGTTGAATTTTTGCAGCAATCCTTCAGGATTTCTTCCATAACTTTTTTCCATGTTGCACTTTCTACTCTTTCACCTCCGGCAAAGACTACTCCGGTCGGACGTTTTCCTTTGTATATACCAGTTCCAGCATTCAAAGGATAAACGTTTTCATATTCTCTTACGGGTACATTCTCTTCTTCAGAGACTCTCTGTCCATCTGTGCGTAATTTCTCAATTATTCAATCAATTTTTCCATCAATTTCAATCATGCAGAAGAATTTGAAAGTATGCAATCACTGTATTAAAGCAGGAAAGAGGGGAAATCATCCAGCAGGAATACCGGGAAATGAATGGCAGGCCGCCGGACTCTCGGATCTGCTGCCCCAACTAACGGATGAATGAGAAGGGGTCTCAAACAAGGTTGCCAGCGGTATCTCGCGCTGGCAGGCCTTTGCGAAAGACCAGAACATAGAAAAGCTGCCCGCCCCATTCTGATTGAGCTGGCAGACCATATCCAGGTTTACAAAAACGGCAATATTGGTATTCATTTCAAGTGTAAGGAAATTGAGATAATAGAAGCTGAAATATAAATACAAACCGGGAGTTGTGGTGCGGCGGATATCATCAGACACAGCGGGAAATCGGTAAGGGCATCTGAAGAAAGGGGAAGGCCTGGCGGGGAGAAGAAACCGGGGAAAGATTTGCCGGAGGGATATCTTGAGGCCTTGGGCTGCGGAGTGTGATGTAATCAGAAAGGGAAGGTCCTGAGGGCGGGGCTCTGAAAAAATGGTAAAATATAGTTGCTGATAAAGGAGCAGCGGAAAGAGAGACAGTGATTCCGGCTCAACTGATTTTTCTTTCCAGGTAGATTTGGACAGTTTAGAACAACGCTTTGGCCATGACAGCGCAACACCCTTTGACAGGGATTTGCTATAATCTACTCGATAGCGTGAGGCCGGACAAACAGGGGCCTGCGTCCTATAACATAAACGCATATTGCGTATTTCAGGAGGTAATTATGGCGAAGAAAAAAGTAGCAGTCATCGGCTGCGGTACCATTGCGAACAACGCGCATATTCCTGCTTATATGAAGAACGACAAGGCGGAGATCAAATATTTCTGCGACATCATTCCCGAACGCGCCGAGGCGGCAGTGGAAAAGTACGGCTGCGGCACTGCGGTGGTGGACTATCATGAGATCGTAGCAGATCCGGAGGTGGACGCGGTCTCCATCTGTACACCGAACAATGTTCATGCCTCTATTGCCATGGATTTTCTGCGCGGCGGAAAAAATGTGCTGTGTGAAAAGCCGGCGGCCCGTACCTATGAGGAGGCCCAGCAGATGGCGCAGGTGCAGCATGAAACCGGTAAGGTGCTCAACATCGGCGTGGTCAACCGTTTCAATACGGCGGTCAATCGCATCAAAGCCATGATCGATAACGGCGATCTGGGCGAAGTGTACCATGTGTATGGTTCCTTCCGGGCTCAGCGCTCCATTCCGGGCCTGGGCGGTGCTTTTACCACAAAGGCCATTGCCGGCGGCGGCGTCCTGATCGACTGGGGTGTACATTTCCTTGACCTGATTATGTACTGCACCGGCGACCCGATTCCGAAGACAGTTTCCTCTCAGGCTTTCTGCAAACTGGGTAAAAATATGGATGAATATACCTATGTCAGCATGTGGGCCGGCCCCCCTGTAAAGGATGGCACCTATGATGTAGACGATTTTATCACCGGCTTTGTCCGCACTGAAGGCCCGACTATTACCATCAACGGCGCGTGGGCGCAGAACATCGGTGTGAATGAGATGTATGTGGACTTTCTGGGGACTAAGGCGGGTGTCCGTTTCCAGTACAATGACGGCAGCATGCGTATCTATTCCACCGATCGGGGCTCTTTGACCGAGATCGTTCCCCAGTACCCGATTGAGCCGATGTTTGAAAAAGAGATTGATGCCTTTCTGACCTGCATTGATACTGGTGAAAAGCTGCCGTCCCACATCGACACCGTGCTGATCACCGCCAAAATGATGCAGGCGCTTTACGATTCCTCGGAGCAGGGGAAAGAGATTGTCCTGTAAAGGCAGATCCATTACAGAAAAAGGCAGGTATTTTGTATGAAGAAAGTCGGTTTTATTGATTATTACCTGGATGAATGGCATGCCAATAATTATCCCGCTTGGTTTAAGTCCTACTCGGACGGCGAGATGGAAGTGGCCTATGCCTATGCCAAAATTGACGCACCCAAAGGGCTGACCACCGACGCTTGGTGTGAAAAATTTGGCGTGCAGAAATGCGCCACCATTGAAGAGGTGGTCCAGAAAAGCGACTATCTTGTGGTACTCTCCCCGGATAACCCGGAGATGCATGAGGAACTGTGCCAGCTGCCTTTGACATCGGGGAAGCCGGTATATGTGGACAAGACCTTTGCACCCGATACAGCGACAGCCCGGCGGATTGTTAAGCTGGCGGAGGACAGCGGAACGCCGATGTTTTCTACCTCCTCCATCCGCTTTTCGGAGGAGATTCAGGCACTGCAGGAGCCGTCGGACAACATTGATTTTCTGACGGCGGTGGGCTGCTGTGATGTGGATATTCATCTGATCCATCTGGTGGAGCCGATGGTCAATATCATGGGAGTGGGTGCTCAGCGTCTGATGAGCGTTGGTACGGCGGAGTCCCCAGCGTGGATGATTGAATTCACCGGCGGACGCAAAGCGTTTGCCGTGATGTATGCCAATCATGAATCGTGGGCGTTCAAGGCCAACACCAAGGACAGCCGGGTACTGGTGGTTCCGGACTGTCATCGTTTCTGGGAAACGTTTATGGAGAAGCTGGTGGACTTTTTCCGTACTGGCGATGTCAAGGTGCCTCATGAACAGACTATTATGGGAATCGAGTTGCGCACCAAGATGATCGCAGCGATGGAGAAGCCATATACCTGGTTTGATATCGAGAAATAAACGCAGCCGGGTTTCTTCACCATTAGCGGGGATATAGAGGGACGATGACATGATAGTGTCATCGTCCCTTTTTGCCGTGCTTGTGGTCGGTCGGGTGATCTGTCCACGTACTGAAAGACGGAAGAAGTTCAGCGGATAAATAGAGGGAGCAGCGTTCCTGCCTTTGGTGGGGCCGGCGTCCTCCGCCCGTTCTCTTACATCCTTTTCTCTCTTTTTGACAAGTGGCACGGACAAAAACCGATACGACAGGGCAAAGGAAAAACGGAGGTTGAAATTTGGTACAGATACTGCCTGGTGTGATCAGACATCCGAGGACCGGATACAGGCCATGCCAGCGGTTGCGGGCTTGATGTGAAAATAGAAGAAGGGGGATCGGGATGGAGACAGGCACTCTCCCGCAGCAGCGGTGGCTGATGCCAGGGGATGAGCTGTCCGACGCCTTTGCGGTACGGATCAATGTGTTTTGCCAGGAACAGGGTTATACGGTGGAGATGGAGATAGACGATATCGATCCGGTTGCGGAGCATCTGGTGTTGTATGACCAGAGGCGTCCGGTGGCCACGGGACGACTGTTTCTGATGAAAGAGGGGGTCTATGGAATTGGCAGGGTGGCGGTACTTTGCGCTTACCGCGGGCAGGGCCTTGGAGGCGTACTGCTTTCTCTCCTGATGGAGCGGGCGCAGGCAAGGGGAGCCGTGTCCCTCGAGCTGGATGCCCAATGTCGGGCCATACCCTTTTATGAAAGATACGGATTTAGAGAATGTGGTCCGGAGCACTTGGACGGGGATATTCCTCACAAAAAAATGAGAAAAACGTTATAATTTATCAAATTTGCGATTGACAAAGAGGAAATTGGTTCGTATAATATAGAACAAATGAGCGGGCTGGGCAGCTGCGTGGCGTTTCCGATGGGGCCGCCATGAGGAAAGTCCGAGCTTCACAGGGCAGGATAACGGCTAACGGCCGCCGGGGGCGACCCCAGGGAAAGTGCAACAGAGAGATACCGCCGCCGGGTTTCCGGCGGTAAGGGTGGAAAGGCGAGGTAAGAGCTCACCGGCGCATGGGAGACCATGCGGCCCTGCAAACCCTATCCGAAGCAACGCCGACAGAAGCAATCCATTGGCCCGATGGGCTTCGACGGGCGGCTTGAGCCGCACGGCAACGTGCGGTCGAGATAGATGGCTGTCCACGACAGAACTCGGCTTACAGGCCCGCTCATTTCCTTCAAAGAGAAGAAGGCACATAGGCGCCTTCTATGGATATATCCTTTGAGGGGACAAGGACCGGCGCCTTCACTGCCTTTTGTGTATAGAGGGAAGTGAGGGCGCCGAATTGTCTCCCGGAGAATCGCGCATTTTTTCAGAGATACACAGGCAACCGACATCGGCGGATGCCAGCCGGTGTTTGGATGATATAGCAGGCGCCTGGTTCTGTCTGTTGGGGCAGGGCGGAACAGCTGCTGTGATCCGGGAAAGGACGGGTCAAAGGTGGTCGCCGCTGCGCTGAACAAGGGGCGGGCGACAGGGACAGAGGGTTCGCCGCCGGAGCGCGGAATATTCATGAGGCGGCGGAGACGTGAGAAAGGCAGGACCCTATGGAGGAAGAGAAGCGGATATCCCGCGCAGCGCGCGAAGAGCTTCGCAGGCGCGGCGTGGAGCAACGACAGGTGCTGGCGGCGGCCTGCGCCGACATGACAAGGGAGGGGGAGCTGCGCAATCTGTATCTGACACTCACTGACAGTCAGCTGATTTTCATGGTATCCTCCTTATCAGGAGAGCAGACCTATTCTGGTATACCGGGGGATGTGACAGGCACAGGAGAAGGGACGGCGTCCCGCGGGAAGGAAGAGATCGCGGAGACCTATTCATTTGATCGTGAAAGGCTGAGTGAGCCGGAGGTGATCGGTCAGGTGGTAGGAGGGCTGTTTAAGGTTCGCCTGGATGGAGAGGAACAATGGCTGTGCCGTTTTTCCTCCAGCCGCATGCGGGAGATGTCCCGGCTGTGTCAGCTGATGAAGGGGGAGGAACCGTCCCGCGAAGAGGAAGAGGCCTGCTGCCCCAAATGCGGCGCTCCCTACCCTGAGAGGGGACGTGCGGTGTGTCCGCGGTGTATGGAAAAGCGCGCGATTTTCTGGCGGATTTTGACCTATTTTAAGGAATATAGGGGCCGGGTGGCCCTGATGCTGATTTTTCTGACCCTGTCTGGTCTTTTCAATGTGCTCTGGCCGCTGCTCACCGGTTCGTTTTTATACGACCGTGTGCTGGGACAGGACGAGGACCTGGCGCAGAGGTTGGGCATACCGGGGAATTTTGCTCTCATGCTGCTTCTGCTGACGCTGGCGTCGGTGGGCGCCCAGCTGCTTATGCACCTCACCAGCGTGCTCCACGGCCGGCAGAGCGCCTATGTCGTTCCCAGCGTTGTCTGTAAGCTGAAGCAAAAGGTATTTGATTCGCTTTCCCGGCTGTCCATCGGCTTTTTTACCCGCCGGCAGACGGGCAGCCTGATGCAGCGGGTCAACAATGACGCCAATGAGGTGACAGGCTTTTTTATCGACGGCCTGCCGTTCCTGCTGTACAATGTGGCTACCTTCAGCTTTGCAGCTGTTGTTATGTTCGCCACTGACTGGCGGCTGGCGATTGTGTGTTTTATTCTGCTTCCGCCGTTATTTTTTGTGAGCTATCGGATGCTGCCCCGCTTTTGGCATGCCCATGGCCGCCGCGCGCGGACCAACCGAAAAATGTATTCGCTGCTTCACGACAGCTTTGAGGGCGCCCGCGTGGTTAAGGCCTTTGGACAGGAGGAGCAGGAAGCCAGGCGGTTTGTCCGGGTCAACAGTGCAGCGCGGGATGCGGAGATGAATGTGGTGCGCTACGGCAGTCTGTACGATATTGCCTACAGTGTGGCCCGCCAGGTACCAGTGGTGCTGGTCTGGCTTGTGGGCGCTCTGCTGGTCCTCGACCGGTCGGCGGCCTTTACTTATGGTATGCTGCTGACCTTTATCAACTATCTCAACATGATGCAGGGGCCCCTGGAATTTTTCTCCAACATCTTCCGCTTCTGGACCTCCAGCATGAACGCGGGGCAGCGGGTCTTTGAAATCATCGACGCTGTGCCTGAAATTACGGAGAGCCCTCAGGCGGTGAAGCCCGACATCCGCGGTGAAGTGGAGCTGCGCGGCGTGACCTTCGGCTATGAGGCAAACAAGCCGGTGCTTAAAAACGTGAGCTTCCGGGTGGAGGCGGGCGAGATGCTTGGTATCGTGGGAAAATCCGGCGCGGGGAAATCCACGCTGGTCAATCTCATCACCCGGCTGTATGATCCTGATGCAGGAGAGGTTTTGCTCGACGGCGTCAATGTCAGGGACATCGCCTTTTCCACCCTGCGCGGCTCGGTGGCCATGGTCAGTCAGGAAACCTATATTTTCATGGGGACCATTGCGGAGAATATCGCTTACGCAAAACCGGATGCCTCCCGTGAGGAGATTGTACGGGCGGCTCAGGCCGCCAGCGCCCATGCGTTTATCTGCCGGCTGCCCGACGGCTATGATACCCTGATCGGCACCGGCGGGCGGCAGCTGTCAGGGGGGGAAAGGCAGCGTCTTTCCATCGCACGGGCCATTCTGGCCGACCCGCGTATTTTGGTGCTGGATGAGGCGACGGCATCGGTGGATACCGAGACGGAGCGGGCCATTCAGGACTCGCTCGACCGGCTGATACAGGGGCGGACCACCATTTCCATTGCCCACCGGCTGTCTACCCTCCGCTCGGCCGACCATCTGATCGTGCTGGAGGAGGGGTGTTTGATCGAAAATGGCACCCATCCGGAGCTGGTGGAGAAGCGCGGCGTCTACTACAAGCTGCTGCAGCTTCAGTCAAAGGCGCTGGCCATGCGGGGCATCGGAGGAGACTGACCCCATCTGTAAGAAGAAAGGCAGGGACATGCTTTGGAACATAACGACATACTGGAGCAGGAACAGCAGGCGGTAGAACAGCTGATTGCCATCCATCCGCTTACGGCGGACAACGCCGTGTTCTGCCGGACCGGCGGTGGTTTTGTCTCTCTGACATATACCAGCCCCGACGGCGAGGTGAAACAGTATCCGCGGGTGGCGGTACATCGCTGCTTTCCCTTTTCCGACCCCGACCATTATGTTTCCATCCGGGAGCCGGAGGCGGGCGGAAAGGAGATTGGCCTGGTTGAGGACCTGGCGGCGCTGCCTCCTCATACGCAGGAGCTGCTGAACGAACAGCTGGCGCTGCGCTATTTCGTACCGCGCATTGAGAAAATCCGGAGTATCAGGGAGGAATACGGTTATTCCTACTGGGAGGTGACCACCGACCACGGCGCCTGCCGCTTCACTGTCCGTATGGGCGGAGGCAGTGTGTACAGCGTCGGCGGCAGCCGCTATATGATCAATGATATTGACGGCAACCGGTTTGAAATTCCTGACCTGTACCGGCTGACAGCACGGGAAATCCGTGAACTGGATCCGTTTATCTGACACCGCTTTGACTATGGGGGTGAAGTATGAATTTGACCTATACCCTCCCCGACCGGGAGGCGGAAACACTGCGGCCCTTTTTAAAAAAGGAACCGGTGATCTATTGTATTCCCTGTGATATGACGCGGGAGGGGGAGCTGTATGCCTCCGGCTGGACGGTAGTCACCCGCCGCCATCTCTATCTGCTGGCGGACGGCCTGCTGAAAGATACCGTGGATCTGGAACAGACGGAGGAAATTCTGTGCAGTCCGCAGGTTAACTGCGGACTCCTTCTGGCGAGGGTCGGGAAGGAGGAACGGCTGCTGTGCCGGTTTTCCATGCGCCATATGGTGCGGTATTCTTATGTGGCACGGGGCGCCACTCTGTTCTGCCGGCAGATCGACCGGGAGGTGCAGAGCGTTGAGCGGGAGCTGCACTGTTCTCTCTGCGGCCGGGCCCTTCCCGGTACCAACCAGTGTTCCCGCTGTGCCGGACGGGGGAGGTCCTTCCGCCGGATGTGGGATCTGTGCCGACACTACACGGCGCCGCTGCTGCTGATCACCCTGTTTATGGCGGGGATTTCCGCCCTGAACCTGGGCCAGCAGTCGGTGCTCCGTGATTTTATTGACCAGGTGCTGGTTCCCGCTGAAGGGACAGCGGGACAGCTGAGCGGCTTTCTGGTGGTGATGCTGGCGATTCTGGCGGGGATGCTGCTCCTGAGCGTGGGCAAGACGCTGTGGAGCAACAGCCTGGGGACCCGTATCGCCAAGGATCTGCGGGAGCGGGTGTTCACCAAAATCAGCAGCCTGTCCATGACCTTCCTCAACAGCCGGGAGACCGGCGAGCTGATGAACCGGGTGGTGGAGGATTCCGCTCGTGTCCGGGAATTCATGGAGCAGATCTTTGCCAATATGTTCACCCAAATTTTTGTTATGGCGGGCGCTTTGGTGATGATGCTGGTCATCAACTGGCAGCTGGCGCTGCTGACGCTGGCCTTTGCTCCGCTGGCGCTGCTGCTGGTGCGGCTGTTCCGCAAAAAGGAGCGGCGGCTCTGGCGGCAGCAGTGGCGCATCAATGACAAGGTAAACGGCCGGCTGGAGGATGTGATCGCCGGGATTCGGGTGGTCAAATCCTTTGGCCAGGAGAAACGGGAAACCGAACGATTTCAGGAGTACATCGGCCGTCAGACCAGGATTCAGCAGCGCAACGAGACCTTTTGGGCGACGTTGTACCCCTTTGTGACCTTCCTCATCACCTCAGGAACCTTTTTTGTGCTGTATTTCGGTGGGCGGAGTGTACTGAACGAGACAATGACCCCAGGCCAGCTGGTGCAGTTCATGGCCTACGCCAACATGATTTATATGCCGCTGCAGTTTTTGAGCCATCTGCCCCGGATGCTGATGCGGGTGACCACTGCACTGGAACGGATTTACGATGTGCTGGATGAACAGGCCGACGTGGTGGAGGCAGCAGAGCCGGTACGGCGGGATATCGTGGGGGATATTGTTTTTGAGGATGTGACCTTTGGTTATCACTCCTATGAGCCGGTGCTGGAGCACATCAATCTGCATGTGGAGCCGGGGGAGATGATTGGTCTGGTCGGTGCGTCCGGTACGGGGAAATCCACCATGATCAATCTTCTGATGCGCCTGTATGATGCGGATGACGGCCGCCTGCTCATCGACGGTGTCCCTATCGGCGATTATGCGCAGGATTGCCTGCATGGTCAGACCGGCGTGGTGCTGCAGGAGACCTTCCTCTTTTCCGGCACCATCTTCGACAACATTCGGTTTGCCCGGCCTTCCGCCAGCGCCGAAGAGGTGATCCGGGCAGCGAAGATGGCGAACGCCCATGAGTTTATCGTCCGTTTTCCCGACGGCTACGATACCTATGTGGGGGAAAGGGGATATACCCTGTCGGGCGGAGAGCGCCAGCGTATCGCCATTGCCCGCGCTATCCTGCACAATCCGCGGCTGTTGATTCTCGATGAGGCGACCAGCAGCCTGGATACGGAAACGGAGTATCAGATTCAGCAGGCCATGAACCGACTGACCAAAGGGCGCACCACCATCGCGATTGCCCACCGGCTGTCCACTCTGCGGGAGGCTGACCGCATTGTGGTGCTTGACCGGCACTGTGTGGCAGAATCCGGGACCCACAATGAGCTGATGCGGAGCAGGGGAATTTATTACGGGCTGGTGATGGCCCAGCTGGAAATGCATAAGGTCCGCGGGGCGAACGACACCCGTGCGGCGCAGTAAGAGGCTATGGGAATCGCCCGCCCGAAGAGCCGCTCAGCGGGGCCGATAATCAAATGAAAGGAAGAGGGAACCTGTGGAAAAGGAGAAGGTATCCGGCATTGTGACCGTTTCGGTGGTGGAACGACCGGCACGAAAGATTATTTTTCTGCGTATTCCAACTGCAACCGATTATTTTTCGGCCTGTGCAGAGGTTGGCTGCGATTGGGAGGGATTTTTCAACAGTATTCCCGAAAAATTTGACACAGCTGCCGGTGGGCATCTGCCGGCGTATCTGGTCAGGCCCGGCACCAGAAGCGATGTCTTTCTGGTGGAGGTTCCCCTCAGCTACGACAAGCCGCTCCCGGAGGGTTATGAGTCGGTTGAGCTGCCTCCCTGCACCTATCTGTATTTTCAGGGAATGCCGTTTGAGAATCAGCAGGATTTTCCGACCGCCATTGGGATTCTCAACCGGGCCATTGAACACTATCCTTTTGAGCGCTATGGATGGAGGAAATCCGACCGAGCGCCGGACCTGGGAATGGGGGCAGAGGCAGAAACCGGGGCGCGGGCCGCAGTGCCGGTGGAACCCCTCCCTCCTGCGGAAAACCGATAGCGTCGGATTGTTCTGCTTCCCTGAAATGCGGCGGTTCCCCTGACGGGGTCCGTCGCCGGCCATATTCTGCTGAAGGAGGGCGAAAGCATATTCAATGCTTTCGCCCTCCTGACTGTTTCAGCAAATTTGAGAGTGAAAACGAAAAGGCCCTGGCAGGTCGCTTTTCGCTTTTACCGTTTGGAGCCGCTTTTCAATTCCTCGTTCACTGCTGTGTTTCCAGTAAGTGGCTCCCCCATTTCGCGGCCCTGCGGCTTTCCCCCTTCAGCGGCGGGGGCATCCGTTACTCCTGAAACGCCCGTATACAGTATTTTTCTTTGGAGTGGTCTAAAACGGCATAAAACACAGAATCAAAATATTGACCCATGCCGCCTTCTAAAAGTTCTCTCCACCAAATCGCCACCTCCCGGGGAGCGTTTCGGAATACGCCGCATCCATAGGCGCCAAGCACCAGATGCCTTGCCCCCTTCTCCGCAAAAATTCCCAAAACCAACTTCATTCTCCGACGCATCACTCTTTTGGCTTCCTCTGCGTTTTCTCCCTTCAAAAGCACCTGCCCCATATTGACAGCCGGCAGGGTCAGCACAGAAGCCTTCACAGGTGTTTCCGCCAGCCGGAATCCCCCATCGCGGAAAAATACAACATCCGGAGAATAAATTCCATAGTCCAGATACATCATGGAGCTATGGGCCCGATTCTCTTTGTAATATTCTTCGTGTGCTGTCAATGTAGGATAAAGGGTGCTGGAGACTGTCAGGCTCTCCTCCTGGGCCTTGGCTCCATTCAGGAAACCGCCTCCCGGGTTCTTTGCACTGGCAAAGTTCAATACGCCGATGTCTGTTTTTCCTTCTCCGGCAAGTATACGAATGGCCTCTATCGCGGAAATATTTTCAACTCGTGTTTCCGGTTTGAGACAGCTGGCGTCTGTACGATATTTTTCAAGGATTTTCTCCCCCTCTGCAGGGGAAATCAATGTGCTGTGCTCAACCGATTTCTCCATAGCTTCTTTTATGCTAATCTGTTTCTTTGCCGGTTTTTCTCCGGCTTCATTTTTGACCGCCGGCTCATAGTATCCCTGCCTCATAATTTCCAGGGTCTCTCTTGCCATTGCCTTTCTATCCATATTTTTTCCTCCTGCTATGTCATAAGAATGTGCTGAGGGTATATTCAAAAACTGTTTTTGGCGAAATCTTTAATTTTGGGTTTACTGCCACTGGCTGAGAGGGAAGCCGGTCGGACGGAAGTAAAGTGGGGGACATTGTTCCCGCCACGGCGGGTCCCGCTTTGCGGCGCCGCCGGACAGAGAAGGGCGGCGTCAATCGCCGGCGGATACAATCACGGAAACGCCGTCCGGGATCACCGCAATGGAAGGAGCTTCTTTTCCGATCAGTTCTCTGGCCAGAGCCAGCGCCTCCTCCATACTGTGGACGGGCAGCATGTGCAGGGACCGCACGACCGGGTCAGGGGCATCAGAGAAGTAGATGACGCGGGCACGCCGGAGCACGCGGATCAAAATCTGCGTCTGCCACTGATCTGGCGCCGTTTCGGCTCTGCCGCGGCTCATGAACAGGGAGAGAGTCTTTTCTATATCCGGCTCGTCCGCCAGCTGATGATAAAACGCCTCGCCGCCGGCGCCGTCCTCCGAACGGGAGAGCATGATGATGACGCCCCCCTCCCGGACGGCTGCCTCAGCGGCTGTCAACCCTTTTACCGCCTGATAGATATTCTGATCCAGAGGATACCCCCCGTTGGTTGAAATGACAATATCGGCCGGTATGGCCCTTACACGGCACCGGGAGGAGAGAAACTCACGGCCGGCGCGATGTGCCTCCTCCACATCGCCGGCGGCGGCATAAACGATTTTCTTTTCCGCATTGATGACAACATTGACAATATAAGCCAGTCCGGCCTGTCTGGCGGCCCACAGCATATCCTCATGGATGGGGTTCCCTTCCAGGATGCCGGTCCGCGCCTTTTCATGTGCAATAAACTCCGAACAGTGGTTGCTGAGAACGGTTTTGCGGCCGGCGATGCCGGGAAGGACGCTTTTCCGTCCCCCGGAAAAGCCGGCGAAAAAATGCGGTTCGATAAAGCCTTCCGCCACTAATAGATCCGCCTCAACGGCCAGCCGGTTGATCCAGCATTCGCCCCCTGAGGGAAGGACACCGATGCTGACCAGTTGGTGGTGGTCGTCACAGTCATGTACGACGATTTTTTCTTGTTCAACAATATCTGGGCCCAATTTGGCGGCCAGCTCCTCCCGGCTGGTGGCGCGGTGGCAGCCGGTGGCGATGAGGATTGTGATGTCTGCCTGTGGATTACCTTCCCGTATTTCCTGAAGCACCAGGGGGAGAAGGGTCCGGCTGGGGACGGGACGGGTGTGGTCGCTGGCCAGAATGACCACCGTCCGCTTTCCCATGGCCAGCCGGGACAGGCGCGGGGCGCCTAGCGGATGGGTCATAGCCTCCCTCACCAGCTCCTCCTGCCCTTTGTCCGGCTGGCTATCGTGCAGTGAAGCGGTCATCGTGCCGGCGAAGTTTTTCTCCGGTATACGACAAAGGATTTTTGCTTTTCCGTATGGCAGTCGGATGTCCGGCATATGGCGGCCCCTTTTCTTGTTTCGGCGGCTGGGGGAACTGCGGCACCTCTGACAGCGGGCAGATGGGTCTGTCAGCCGACGGTGTTTTTGCTTCTATACTAACACGAACCCTCAGAATGTCAACCGCCTGCCGGTTAAAGCCGTTTTTTTCGGGGCGGCAGGAAATTTTTACAGGAAAACCAAAAACAAATGTTCCATTTTTGCGCCAGACGGTTGCTTTTTGACAGTTGCTCCTCTATAATAAGAATAACAGGAGAAGACCGGCAGCGCCGGCCGAAACGGAGGATGCAGACAATGGCGGAAGATAAAAAAAAGGCCGCTGCCGCGGAGGCGGCAAAGGATAATAAACGCAAGGCGCTGGAGGTGGCGCTCCAGCAGATTGAAAAGAGCTATGGCAAGGGCGCTGTCATGCGGCTGGGGCAGAATGTAGGGATGAATGTGGAATGTATTCCCACCGGCTCCATGGCGCTGGATGCGGCGCTGGGCATCGGCGGTCTGCCCCGCGGTCGTATTGTGGAAATTTACGGGCCGGAGGCCTCCGGTAAGACCACCCTGGCCCTCCATGCAGTGGCAGAGGCACAGAAAAAGGGCGGCGAGGCTGCGTATATTGATGTGGAACACGCGTTGGATCCGGTGTATGCCCAGGCGCTGGGGGTGGATGTGGATTCCCTGCTGGTATCCCAGCCAGACACCGGCGAGCAGGCGCTGGAGATTGCGGAAGCGCTGATCCGTTCCGGGGCGATTGATATGGTGGTGGTCGATTCGGTGGCGGCGCTGGTGCCCCGTGCGGAAATTGAGGGGGAGATGGGCGACAGCCATGTGGGGCTGCAGGCGCGGCTCATGTCGCAGGCTATGCGCAAGCTGGCCGGCGCGGTATCCAAATCCAATTGCATCGCTATCTTCATCAATCAGCTGCGCCTGAAGGTGGGCGTGGTATACGGAAATCCGGAGGTTACGGCCGGCGGCAACGCCCTGAAATATTATGCGTCGGTTCGTCTGGATGTCCGCCGCACCGAAACCCTGAAGGCGGGCAGCGAGCCGATTGGCTCCCACACCCGCGTCCGTGTGGTCAAGAACAAGGTGGCCCCTCCGTTCAAGGAGGCGGAGTTCGATATCATGTATGGCCAGGGTATCTCTCGGGAAGGCGAGCTTCTCGATCTGGCGGTCAAGCTGGATATCATCAGCAAATCCGGTTCCTGGTTTTCCTACAAAGGCGATCGTCTGGGACAGGGACGCGATAACGTCAAGGAGATGCTGAAAACGAACGACGGGCTGCGTGCCGAGCTGGAGCAGCTGGTACGGGAAAATATGGACAAGCTCAATCCTTCTGCCCGCCCCGCACCCCGCGCGTCCGCTCCGGTGGAGATTCCGCTGGAGGCCGCCGCCAAAATTACCGCACCCGCCGCCAAGGCCAAAATCGACATTTCGGTGGATGACTGATGCGGATCGAGGAGCTTCAGAAGCGGAGAGGTTCCCTTGTCCGGCTGGTGCTGGACGACGGCTCATCCGTCCTGGTGGACCGGCGAACGATGGAGGAGTCCCCCTTTCGGGTGGGCTCCTCCTTTTCCGCGGAGGAGCTGACGTCCCTGCTGGAGCAATCCCGCATCCGACGTGCACGGGAGAAAGCGCTGTATCTGCTGTCGATGCGGGACTATTCCCGTGCCGGGCTGGCCAAAAAGCTGGAGCCGGAGGCAGGGAAGGCGGTTGCAGAGGATACAGCTGACCGAATGGAGGAGCTGGGACTGCTTGACGACGCGGGCTATGCGGGCCGTCTGGCCCGCGACCTGACAGACCGACGCTGCTTTTCCCGCCGGCGCGTCCGGCAGGAGCTGACGGCCAGGGGGATCGGACGGGATATCATTGATCAGACGATAGAGGAGCTTGACGACGGCGACGCACAGAGAGCTCTTGAACTGCTGCGGAAAAAACGGTATAATGAACTCTCCGATGAACCGGTACGGCGCAGGGCGGCGGCGGCGCTGGCCCGCGCCGGCTTTGACTGGGAGGATATCCGGCAGGCCATCGACTGCCGCCGGCGGGAGCTGGAGGAGAGCGGCGCCGGAGAATAACGGAACGCTCGCGCCTGCCGGCAAAAAATGGCGCGGCGCATTCGGAAGAAAGCAGCAGAAAAGGAGAATCGTCCATGTCGTTTAAGGTGGGGATGGTGTCCCTTGGCTGTCCCAAAAACCAGATGGATGCAGAGCAGATGCTGGCGCGGCTGCAGAACGCGGGTATTACGCTCACAGCGGACGCCGGTCAGGCTGATCTGGTGATCATCAATACCTGCGGCTTTATTGAAGAGGCAAAACAGGAATCCATCGAAAATATTCTGGAGTTTGCCCAGCTGAAGGCAGAGGGGCGGCTCCGGAAAATCGTGGTCACCGGCTGTCTGGCCCAGCGCTATCAGGAGGAGCTGGTCAGCGAGCTGCCGGAATGCGACGGCGTGCTGGGTCTGGGGGCCAATGCCGATATTGTCGAGGCGGTAAAGGCTGTGATGACAGGGGAGAAGACGGTCCGTTTTCCCGCTCGGGAATGCTGGACGCTGGACGGACCTCGCCTGCTCACCACACCGGGCTTTTATGCGTATCTGCGGATTGGCGACGGCTGCAGCAACCGGTGTGCCTATTGTGCGATTCCACTGATCCGCGGCCCGCTGCGCAGCCGGGGGATGGAAGAGGTGCTGCAGGAGGCCCGCACCCTTGCCGAAGGCGGGGTGAAGGAGCTGATTCTGGTGGCGCAGGACCTGACCCTCTACGGCGCGGAGACCGGCGGAGGGCCGAAGCTCCCTGAGCTGCTGGAAAAGCTCTGTGAAATCGACGGGTTGCGGTGGATTCGTCTGTTATACTGTTATCCGGAACACATCGACGACCGTCTGCTGGAGGTGATCGCCGCACAGGAGAAGATCGTCAACTATCTGGATATCCCCATTCAGCATTCCAGCGAGCGGGTGCTGGCGGCGATGAACCGCCCGGGCGGCGGTGAGCGGCTGAAAGCGCAGATTCGCCACATCCGTGAGCAGGTTCCCGGCATCGTTTTACGCACCACCGTGATGACTGGCTTTCCCGGCGAGGGGAAGGCAGAGTTTGAGGAGCTGTGCGAGTTTGTCAGGGAAATGCGCTTTGAGCGGTTGGGTTGCTTTGCCTTCTCGCCTGAGGAGGGGACTCCGGCCTGTACCATGGAGGGGCAGGTGAGCGAGAGGGTCCGGAACCGCCGCCGCGATATCGTGATGGAGACACAGGCGCGTATCGCCGATGAGTACAGCGCGGCGCAGGTGGGCAAAACAGCTGTCGTTCTCGTAGAGGGCTTTGACCGCTATGCCGGCTGCTGGTTCGGCCGCAGCGCGGCCGACGCGCCGGAGATTGACGGCAAGGTGTTCTTTATGGTTCCCGATGGCGGGAAAAAGCCCCGTCCCGGCGATTTCGTTCAGGTGCGTATCGGTGAAGTGCTGGAGGGGGAACTGATGGGAGAGTGTGTGGATTGAATCTGCCGAATAAGCTGACCGTCCTGCGCATTCTGCTGGCGCCGGTGTTTCTGGTGCTCATGATGGTGGATTTCCCTTTTCACTATCTCG
>JAAWCO010000108.1 GCA_022793315.1 Clostridiales bacterium
ACCAGCTCCATGGCATTGTTGACCACCTCGCCCAGGCTGTTCATGGCGTGGCCGCTCTGATTGGCCAGTTCCGCTGAGGCGATGTCGGCGGGGAGGCTGACCAGATATTCATACTGTGCCTCTCTGGGCAGGAACAGGGCGCTTTTGGAAACGAAATCGCTGGCCTCCACCGGCAGAACACGACCGCTGCGGACAGGACGGTTTTTCAGGATTTCTTTCTCTACCAGCCTAAAGCGGCTGTAGGCGTAGCGCAGAAAAATCAGGCCCAGCACCGGCATACAGTATTGGTTGGAGGTCAGCTTGGAGCCCGCCCGCAGCAAATCGGCGGACTCCCATAAATCAGATTCCAGCTTTCTAATGTTGACCATAGAACTGTACCTCTAGGGATTGTTTGGAACCACCATCAAAATATCTGTGGATTTTGACATTTATTATATACGTTTGCGGCGATATTTGCAAATCTGTTCAGGGATTTATTTCCTTAATCATATAATTGGCGGAGGATATCAGCCGGCTGATTTCACCGCCTTGCCCCTCCCGGAAAATCCGGAGCAGAAGCACGATATCGCTTGCTCCGACTTTCTGCGGGAGAGAGCCGGCTGCTGTGTCGATGGTTCCGATGATTGAGTTCAGGAAATAATGTCGGGCTCTTTTGACATGAGCAAGCGGATGACGTCATGGGAAATGTGCAGAAGCGGTTGTCGTTGAATTTCTGTATCCGGTTTGATATAATAAGGACAGAGAACGCCGCCGGAAGTATAGAAAAATAAAGGCGGCAGAAGCGGCGGCCTAAAAGCGAAAAGATGAAAGAAAAAGGTGGAGAGGAGGGCGCTGATCCTCGGCTTTCCCCTTCCGCTAAGCGGATAAAAATACAGGAGATGCCTTTACAGGCGGCGATAAGAAAGGCGTGACTTTTTCAATATGGCGGCAAAGAAAAAAAGCACGGCAAAAAAGCCGGCGGGTGGAGCCGCGGCGAAATCCGCCCGCGCCGGAGGGACGGCGAAGTCCGGCAGGAAACGGCCCGCTGCGGAATCAGCGGCACGGATTAAGGCCAAACGGCAGACGGCGGCTGTCCTGATTTTTGCAGCGGCCTTGCTGCTTTTGTCTCTGGTGCTGATTCCCGGCGGGAGCCTGTGGGGACTGCTACATTGTCTGATATTGGGGCTGTTCGGGATTTGCGCCTTTGTTCTTCCCATTTTGATGATCTACATAGCGGTGACAGCGGCCATGGATCGCTCTGTTGGAAGTATCAGCACCCGGCTGTGGCAGAGCATCGCGCTGATCGCTCTGCTGGCCAGTGTCATTCAGGTATTTACAGCGAATATTGAGGACATCAATTACTTTGCCGCCATTGGCCAGAGCTATCAAAACGGCATGCGGCTGATGAGCGGCGGTGTGGCGGGTGCTCTGCTGGGCTATCCAATGGAATATTTTTTCACCGATATTGGGGCCAAAATCATCCTGATCCTGTTGATTTTTGTTTTTCTCATGCTGATGACCGGCACCACCATCCTTTCTCTTTTCCATATGGCGTGGAAGCCGGTGCAGAAAACTCGGGAGAGCATCGAAAATGCCATGATAGCAGGAGAGGAAAAGCGGCAGAACGCGGCTGCCTCCGCCTCTGCCACCATTGATATTGATATTGGCGACGGCTATCTGGAAATGCCGCAGCATCCGGTACAGGCTTCGGGAGCGGCGGGGGAAGGAACATCCCTCACGCCGTCGCCCAAGCTCGAGCGGCTGGCCAAGGCCGCGCGGGAGCTGAGGGAGGAGATACCGCCTGCTTCGGCTCCAGCTCCTGCCCCTCTGGAGCCGGAGGACGGCCCGGCCCCGCTGGAATTGCTGGCTGGTCCGCTGATCCGGCCCGGCGCCTCCCGGACGGTGCTGGAAGCCTCCTTTGATAGAGAAAAAAAGGAAGAGAATACAGCGGAGGCAGAGGAAGCCCCCCCTCAGCCGGAGCAAAAGGAGTCCTCCACCCTTTTTCCCCCGCGGGAGGACGGATACCGATATCCTCCGATTTCTCTGCTGGACGAACCGCGTCCGGTGGAGGAGGGGGCTGTGCAGCAGGAGCAGCAGGCAACCGCGGAGCTGCTGGTGAGCACGCTGAAGGAATTCGGTGTACAGACCTCTGTCGTGGGCATCTCACACGGCCCGTCGGTCACGCGCTATGAGCTTCAGCCCAGTGCCGGCGTCAAAATCAGCCGAATCACCGGACTGTCCGATGACATCGCCCTGCGGCTGGCGGCCACCGGCGTGCGGATTGAAGCCCCCATTCCCGGCAAGGCAGCGGTGGGGATTGAGATTCCCAACCGGGTGTCCAGTCTGGTATGCCTGCGGGAGCTGATTGATTCCCCTGCCTTTCAGAATGCCAAGAGCCGGCTGACGGTGGCGCTGGGACGGGATATCAGCGGACAGATTGTGCTTGCTGATCTGGCCAAAATGCCCCATCTTCTGATTGCGGGCACCACCGGCTCAGGTAAATCAGTATGTACCAATTCCATGATTCAAAGTGTGCTGTATCGGGCATCGCCGGACGACGTGCGCATTCTGCTTATCGACCCGAAGCAGGTGGAATTCGGCATCTATAATGGCATTCCGCATCTGTTGGTTCCGGTAGTGACCGATCCGCGCAAGGCGGCAGGGGCGCTGGGCTGGGCAGTAACCGAGATGCTGGGTCGGTATAAGATGTTTGCCGACAACAATGTTCGTGATCTGGAGTCATATAATGCGGTAGCAAGACGTAGCGAGACGATGAAGCCTCTGCCGCTGATTCTGATCGTGATTGATGAGCTGTCGGACCTGATGATGGCTGCCGCCAACGAGGTGGAGGACGCGATTATCCGGCTGGCTCAGATGGCCCGTGCTGCGGGAATGCATCTCGTCATTGCGACCCAGCGTCCGTCGGTGGATGTCATCACCGGTTTGATCAAGGCCAATATTCCCAGCCGTCTGGCGCTGACCGTGGCGTCTCAGGTGGATTCCCGCACCATACTGGATTCCGGTGGAGCGGAGAAGCTGCTGGGGCACGGCGACATGCTGTTCATGCCGGTAGGGATCAGCAAGCCGATGCGTGTGCAGGGCTGCTTTGTCAGCAACCGCGAGGTGGAGTCGGTGGTGGATTTTCTGAAATCCGCCGGTCAGAATGAGTACGACGAACAGATCAGCGAGGAAATCGACCGTCTGGCGGAGAGCAGCGGAAAGAGCGCCTCCCGCCGGGGTGGGGACGATGAGGAAGAGGGAGAGTGGGACGACATGCTGCCGCAGGCCATCGAGGTGGTGGTGGAGGCGGGGCAGGCATCCACCTCCCTGCTTCAGCGGCGGCTGCGGCTGGGCTATGCCCGGGCGGGCCGGGTGATTGATCAGCTGGAGAGACGGGGAATTATTGGACCGCATGAGGGCAGCAAGCCCCGTCAGGTCCTGATCACCCGCCAGCAGATGATGGAGATGAACATGAACGGTCAGCTGGATTCCTGAACCACCGGAATCCGGCCGCGAAGGAGGGCATGAGGATGAAGGAGCGCTGTGCGGGTGTGCTGATGAACGTTTCCTCTCTTCCAGGGCCTTACGGCGTCGGCTGCTTTGGAGATGAGGCTCTGGAATGGGTGGATACCCTGTGTGATATGGGCTTTTCTCAGTGGCAGGTGCTGCCGCTGGGGCCGCTGGACAGCGCCGGTTCCCCCTATGCGGGAAACAGTGCGTTCGCGGGAAATGAGCTGTATATTGATCCTCGTGAGCTGAGAAAACGGGGGCTGATCACCGAAGCGGAGGAGCGGGCCGCCCGATATGGCGGCAGTCCCTTTACCGCCGATTATCCCTTTGCCTGGAGAACGCGGGAGGAGCTGCTGCGCCGGGCGTATGAGCGCTGTGGTCCTGCGGAGCAGGAAGCGGACGAGGCCTTTGCCGCAGACAAGGCCTGGGCGGCGGATTATGCCCTGTATCGGGCCCTGAAGGTACGATATCAGGGACTGCCATGGTGGGAGTGGCCCGACGGCTGCCGCCAGTATGAGACGGTCAAAGCAGCTCCGGTTGATCCGGAGCTGCGTCGGGAGACCGGTTATCATCTGTTTGTTCAGCGTCTGTTTTTCGAGGGATGGTCGAAAATCAGAGCCTATGCCGCACAAAAGGGCGTTTCTCTGATCGGCGACATGCCCATTTACCTGTCCATGGACAGCGCGGATGTCTGGAGCCGTCTGCCGCTTTTTCAGATGGACCCCGATACCTTCCAGCCGGAAAAGGTGGCGGGGGTGCCGCCGGATTATTTTTCCGCAGAGGGCCAGCTGTGGGGCAATCCGCTCTATAACTGGACGGCGATGGAGCAGGACGGCTATGTCTGGTGGATTGACCGGATTGCGGCGGCGTTTGAGCTCTACGATACGGTACGCATCGACCATTTCCGCGCCTTTGCTTCCTATTGGGCGGTGGATGCCAAAGCTGCTTCGGCCAGGGAGGGCGGCTGGGAGCGCGGGCCGGGCATCCGGCTGTTTGACGCAGTAAAAGACCGTCTGGGCCCCCTTTCCATTCTGGCGGAGGACCTGGGGGTTTTCGGCAGGGATGTGAACGATCTGCTGGAGCAGACCGGCTTCCCCGGCATGCGGGTGATCCAGTTCGGCTTTGATCCGGCTGGGGACAGTGTTCATCTGCCTCACCATTATCCAGCCCATTGTGTGGCTTACGTGGGGACGCACGACAACAACACCCTGCTGGGCTGGCTGTGGGAGGCTTCACCGGAGGAACGGGAGTTTGCCCTGCGCTACTGCGGCTTTGAGGGCGGCGACTGGGGAGAGGGCGGCTATCAGAGCCCGGCCTGCCGGCGGATTATTGAAACCGTGTGGCGTTCCGCTGCCCGATTGGCGGTGATCCCCTTTCAGGACCTGTGCGGTTTCGGCAGCGATGCCCGTATGAACATTCCCGGCCTGCCGGAGAGCAACTGGCGTTTCCGCACCACAGCGGATACCATTGAGGGGCTCGATCGCCGCTATTTCCGGGAGATCAATCGTCTGTTTCGCCGGTAACGGCGGAGGAAATTTTGATGCTTGCCGGAAATCCGGCCAATTAAAGGAGTCTTTATGCCGTTTTTACCATTGACCCGCCGGGAAATGGAGGAGCGGGGCTGGGAATCCCCTGATCTTGTGCTGGTGACGGGCGATGCTTATGTAGACCATCCCAGCTTTGGCCCTGCCATTGTTTCCCGCACACTGGAGGCCGCCGGCTTCCGGGTCTGCCTGCTGTCCCAGCCCCGTTCGGTGGCGGATTTTACCCGCTATGGCCCGCCGCGCCTCGGCTTTTTTGTCAGCGGAGGTAATATTGATTCAATGGTGGCCCATTATACCGCCGCCCGCCGCCGCCGCAGCGATGACGCCTATACCGCCGGCGGCCGCGCCGGGGCCCGACCTGACCGGGCAACCATCGTGTATGCCCGGCAGGCCCGGCAGGCTTATCCCGACCTTCCGGTAGTGATCGGTGGGTTGGAGGCCTCTTTGCGCCGGTTCGCTCATTACGACTACTGGGACGATCGGATTCGTCCCTCCATCCTGCTGGACAGCGGAGCCGATCTTCTGGTTTTCGGCATGGGAGAGCGGCAGAATGTGGAGATTGCATACCGTCTGGCCGGCGGGGAGCCTGTTTCGGCGCTGACCGATATTTTGGGTACCTGCTGGAAAATCCCGGTGAAGGCATACATGCCCCGCCCCTGCGCGGAATGCCCCTCCTTTGAGCAGGTGAGCACGCCGGACGCCGCGGGAAAAAGGCAGTATGCGCTCTCCTGCCGCATTCAGCAGGATGAGCACGACGCAGTGAGGGGAAAAACGGTGATCCAGCGCCACGGGAGCTGGATGGTGGTTCAAAATCCGCCTCAGCCGCCGCTGACTACTCCTGAATTCGACGCGGTGTACGAGCTCCCCTACATGCGGGAGCCGCACCCTTCTTATGATGCGTTGGGCGGGGTCCCGGGGATTGAGGAGGTTCGCTTTTCCCTTGTCCACAACCGCGGCTGCTTTGGGGCGTGTAATTTCTGTTCTCTTGCCTATCATCAGGGACGACAGATTGCCTGCCGCAGTGAGGAGTCGGTCCTCCGTGAAGCGAAACGGCTGACTGCCATGCCCGGCTTCAAGGGCTATATCCACGATGTGGGCGGCCCCACCGCCAATTTCCGCCGTCCCTCCTGTCAGGCACAGCTGAAAAAGGGGCTGTGCAAGGGGAAAAAATGTCTGGCCCCTGCCCCATGTCCCGCTCTGAAGGCGGATCACCGTGAATATCTCCACCTGCTGCGTCGTCTGCGGGGACTTCCAGGGGTGAAAAAGGTGTTTATCCGGTCGGGTATCCGTTTTGATTACCTGATGGCCGACCCTGACGACACCTTTTTCCGTGAGCTGGTGCAGCATCATATCAGCGGCCAGCTCAAGGTGGCGCCGGAGCATTGCTCCGCTCCCGTCCTCACCTGTATGGGTAAGCCGCCCATCGAAATCTATGAGCGGTTCCGCGCCCGGTTTTATGAGCTGACTAAAAGCATGGGAAAAAAACAGTATCTGGTGCCCTACCTCATGTCCTCCCATCCCGGCAGCACCATGAGGGACGCCATTGAACTGGCTCTGTTCCTGAAGAAAGAGGGGCTGCATCCAGAACAGGTTCAGGATTTTTATCCCACACCGGGAACAATATCCACCTGTATGTTTTACACCGGACTGGACCCATATACCCTCCAGCCGGTTTATGTGCCCCGCACGCCGAAGGAAAAGGCGGCTCAGCGGGCGATGCTTCAGTATTTTCGCCCGGAAAATCATGAGACGGTGCGCGCCGCTCTGCGAGCTGCGGGCCGCGCCGACCTGATCGGTTCGGGGTCGCAGTGCCTGGTTCCGGCCGAGGCGGGGAGAGCGACTTCCCCTACCCATGGAAAGCGGAAGCAGGGAAAAAGAAAAGCCGGAGACCCCGGCCGCTCCAAAGGCCGCCCTCCGCGAAAAAAGAAATAAAGCCTCCGATCTGCCGGAGGATGAAAGGAAATCTTTTATGAGCAGCGGAAACTGGAAAAAACGGTCCAAGCGGGAACGACGTGCTTTCTGGGCGACAACGGCTCTGATTCTGCTGGCAGCGGCGGCTTGTGCTCTGATCACCATCAGTGAGAAAATGGAGCGTCCCTTCCTGCCCACATGGGATGAGATTTTTGGCATGGCCGGGCTGACGGAACAGGGACCGCTGGACAGTCAGCTGCGGGTGGACATTCTGGATGTGGGAAATGCCGATGCGATTCTGGTGCGTAACGGAGAGGCGTCTCTGCTCATCGACGCCGGGGAGAACAACGACGGCGGTCAGGTGGTGGATGAGCTGCGCTCAAGAGGCGTGACCCGCTTGGACTACGCGATTGCCACCCATCCCGATGCCGACCACATCGGCGGCATGGATGTGGTGGTGAACCAACTGGAGATTGGCACCTTTATCATGGCCTTTATGCCGGAGGGGGCGACCCCGACCACCAGAACCTATCTCGATCTGCTGCAGGCGCTGGCCGACCGTAATCTGACCGTGACCGAGGCAATCCCCGGCCAGAGCTATCCGCTCGGCGAGGCCATGATGGAAATTCTCGGTCCGCCGGCGCCGTCCGGCGATACCAATAACAACTCAGTGGTGTGTCGGGTGAGCTTCGGCTCCCGCCGTTTTCTCTTTATGGGCGACGCGGAAAGGGAGGAGGAGGATGCCCTGATGGCGGCAGGAACCGACCTGCGGGCGGATTTCATTAAGTTGGGGCATCACGGGAGCCGTTCCTCCTCGCAAAAACGGTTTCTTGAGAGGGTGAATCCCTCTTATGCGGCGATGACCTGCGGCGCGGGGAATTCATACGGCCATCCGCATGCCGAAACTTTGAAGACACTGAACGAGATGAAGATTACCTATACCCGCAGCGATCTGAACGGGACGGTCAAGCTGCTGTGCGACGGTTCGGTCATCACGGTGACGACTGAAAAATAGGAGGAGAGGGTATGTTTTTTGCCATCGACCGGTTTGAAGAGGAGTGGGCTGTTTTACAGGACGACGACGGCAGAAGCCATACAGTGAAGCGTGCATCCCTGCCGGAAGGAGTGAGACAGGGCGACGTGCTTCGGCGGGAGGGAGACGTTTATCAGACAGACGAGGCGGAAACCGCCTCCCGGAGGGAACGGGTCCGGCAGCTGGAACAGCTGCTCCGCGGAAGCCGGGACAAGCGCTGACAGGTGAAGACGATATACTTTCTGCCCGATTATTTTTTCTTTTGAATGGGGAGATACAACAGCACCCCGTTGTTTTTTGTTTACAGAACAAAAAACAGCGGGGTGCTTTTTTACTGACAGCGGTTCAGGGATTTTGTGTGAGATAGGAGAAGCCTGCTTCAAACAGGGCGGTGGTATCGGTCCATCGGATTTCTGAGCTGGGGGCGTTCATCACGATGGCGATAAGCTCAGCCCCCTCCTTTTGGGCGGAGGCGGCCAGACAGTAGCCCGCTTCATCCGTGAAGCCGGTCTTCAGCCCGGTGGCATGCTGGTAGTAATACGGGCTGCCATGCTGAAGCAGCTGATTGGAGCTTTGCCATACGGGGGCCGCCTCACCGTTCAGGAACAGATCGCTGGCCGCCGTCTTGGAGACGGTCAGCCGAATGGTGGGGAAGGTAAGCGCATGACGGGCGATCAGCAGCATATCCATGGGAGTGGTGTAGTGATTGTCGTCATGAAAGCCATCGGGATTGCTGAAATGGGAATTGGTCGCGCCCAGCTCCTGCGCGGTTTCGTTCATCCTGTCACAGAAGGCGGCAACCGCCGATACATCATCCAGAGAGGAATCTCCGGCGGCGATTCGTCCCACCTGGGCGGCGAGGACATAGGCAGCGTCATTGCCGGAGGGCAGCAGCAGCGCATCCAGCAGGGTGGTCAGGCTGAGCTGGCGTCCTGCCTCCAGATGGGCAAGGCTGGAGCCCGGCTGAACGAGCGAAAGCTCGCTTCCCACGGTGAATACCGTGTTGGAGTTGGCGTAACGGCAGGCGACCGCCGCTGTCAGCAGCTTGGTCAGGCTGGCGGGATAGCAGCGGCTGTCCGCGTTGCTGGCATACAAAAGGCGGTCTTTCTCTTCATCGAATAAAAGGACGCCGGTTCCTCTCGGCTGGGCGCTGACCGCAATATTGGGAACGGACCCGATGGTAGGAATGGTGGTGGTTGTGGTCGTCGGTTCGGTGGAGCTACCGTTCTCCAGAGAGGAAGAATCCGGTGAAGATGGAGAGCGGCTGGTCAGCCGAAACAACAGGAACAGCACGGCAAACAGAAGCAGGACGACCGCCAGAAAGGCGGGAAGCAAGCAGCCTTTTCGTCCTTTTGAAGAAGATCCTTTTTGACTCATACGATTTTCATTCCTTTTATGTGATAATCCGATAAGGAGAGGGGAGCGAAGTGTTCCTCACCGACAGGCGGCGCCAAAAGTTTTCCCGTCTGTATG
>JAAWCO010000109.1 GCA_022793315.1 Clostridiales bacterium
ATGCTTCAGGACCCGGAGGTGATGTATGCCTGGGAGCATGCATTCTCTGACAGCGAGGTTCAGGAGTGGCTCGACCGGCAGAGAGAACGGTACCGCCGGTATGGCTTTGGGCTGTGGGCGGTTGTGGAAAAGAGGAGCGGCCGCATGATCGGCCAATGTGGACTCACCCCTCAGGAATACGCGGGGGAAACGGTCTGTGAGATTGGCTATCTGCTGGAGAGGGCTTTCTGGGGCCAGGGCTTTGCCATTGAAGCGGCCGTTGCCTGTAAGCGCTATGCTTTTGGGCCGATGGACAGGGAGGAGGTCTATTCCCTGATTCGGGACAGCAACCTTCCCTCACAAAAGGTGGCGAGGCGAAACGGTATGACCCTGTGCGGTGAATTTATCAAGCGTTACCGCGGCCAGGACATGCGGCATCTGGCGTTCCGCGTCAGACGAGGGCCGGAAGCAGAGGAGAGCGCCGGTGGAAAGGGACAGAGATGACCGGTCTCCAGCCTGTATAGACACACGATTACGCCGCCGGACGGGAAGCTCCCCATCCGGCGGCGTTTATAATAAAAAAGCAGGAGGACCCGCCGCCGACCGGGGCGGCGCAAAGGGAAAGGTCAGCGGCCGGCGTCTTCAATGGCGGTGGTGACGTATTGCAGAAACCGCTGGTTCATTTCCTCCGTCAAATCGCAGTGACCTCTGCCTGGGACAATATCATAGGTGACGCGGTGTCCCTGCTCCCTCATGGCCGATACAAACGCTTCCGAATGACGGGTGATATTGACAGCCTCATCCTGATCACAGTGGAAGATATGATAGTCAATCCCCGGCATCCGGGGGATCAAATGCAGCGGGGATGCCGTTTTCAGCGCTTCCTCCAGTGTTTCCCCCTCATGATAAAAGGCGCTGTAAAGGGTGCGGGGCAGGTCGTGCCGCTCGCCATAATGAAACACCAGGTCACAGACAGGACAGTTTGCCACACAGGAAATCGGCGTCCGTTTCGCCTGGCAGGCATACACCAGCGCCGACAATCCCCCCATGCTTCCGCCGGTGGAAACGACGGGAATGTCGCTGTCCAGCCCGTATCTGGCGAATAAAACGTCCAGGATCTCATCGGTATAGCTCACCGCCTGCCGGTTCATCCAGTTCCAGGGATTGTTGTATGGCACCACGTATAACATCCCCTGTTCGGCATAGAAGATTCCTTCTGGGCTCTCTTCGGAGAACATGCTGCATCCACCCAGGCCAAAGAAGGACAGCACAATTCCTTTGATGGGCTTTTTGCAGATTTTGTCATTGGAGTAGGCAAAGCCGCTCATATTATCATATGTTATGACAGATTTCATGTAGAAGCCTCTTCCTTTCCCAATATCGTTGAAAGCTGGCCGCTGGTCTGCCCTTTCACGCCTGATGGACAGCCAGCCCTTCCAGACTATGGCCTCTGAGCGCCCGTTCCAGCAGCTCGGGAAGCCGCTCCGGAGCGCAGGCAAAACAGGGAATGTCCATGGCGGCGATACGTTGGGCGGTCACCGCATCGTAATAGGGTTTGCCGCCGTCGGCGATGGCCAGCAGGACAATCACGGCTGCCCCCGATGACTTCAGTTCCTCCAGCCGCCGCAGCAGGGCGGCCCGGTTGCCGCCCTCCTCCAGATCGGAAATGAGGAAAAACAGGGTTTTCGCGGGGGACTCCACCAGCTCCTGACAGTAGGCGATGGATTTGGCGATGTCGGTGCCGCCGCCCATCTGAAAGCCGAAGAGCAGGTCCACTGGGTCCGCACACAGCGGTGTCAGATCCATGATCTGTGTGTCAAAAGCCACCACGCTCGTTTTGACAGAGGACATGGATGCCAGCACACAGGCCATGACAGAGGAATAAAGGATGGAGGGGCCCATGGAGCCGCTCTGATCAATATCCAGGATGATATGCCAGCGGTTCGTTTTGCTGGAGCGGTCAAAGAACCACACCCGTTCCGGGATCACGGCCTGCAGCTCCTGGCTGTAATGCTGCAGGTTGCGCCGGATGGTAAGGGGGAAATCAATGGCCGCCGCCGACGGCAGTGGGGAATGCGCCCTGCGGTTGAGCGCCGCCGTCACCGCCCGGCGCACGTCATTTTCCAGCAGCCGATTGATTTCTTCCACAATTTTTTGAATAAACTTCCGGGCGGATTCCTTGGATTTTTTGGGGATCTGATCCTTGAGCATGAGAAGGGTCGAGGCCAGATTGAGATCCGGCTCCAGGGTCTCCAGCAGCTCCGGCTCCAGCAGCAGCTGCTTCAGTCCCTTGCGCTCAATGGCGTCGTTTTGCACCACTGCTACAATTTCCGGGTCAAAAAGGGTGCGCAGATCGCCCAGCCATTTGGAGAGATGGGGGGCGGAGGGGCCTTTGCCTGCGCCGCTGCCGCCCCCGCCGAAGCCCTCTCCCGGTCCGCCGTAAATAGCTGCCAGCGCGCCGTCCATGAGAAGCTCCTCCTGAGAGAGGGCGCCACCGCCCATCTGCTCAAAGGATTCCTGTGTCTGAGAGCCTAAAATCAGCCGCCAGCGGGCGATTCGATTTTGCTGCGTCATGGGATATTCCCCCTGAAATGGATAGTAGGAAAAACTGTCCCGCTGCCCTGCACCGGCAGACAGGGACGGAGAGTGATGGAAATGAGCTGTCTGCTTATCCAGCGGCAGCCGCCTTCTCGCGGAAATCTCCCCTCTCTGCACAGAGCTCCGGTATGTCTTCGGAGTTAAAATGCCCCCTAGATGTCGTCGAAGTCGAACTCCTCCAGGCTGCTCAGCATTTCCTGTTCGACAGCTGTCGTATCGTTCATGAGAATTTCCGCCGTCTGCGTGGGATTCACATCCCAAAGCTCCCCCAGACTTTCCGCGATGTCGTTTTTTTCACTGGGGGAGAAATCGGCAAAGGCACGGCGCAGAAATACCAGTGCCCGGCGGAAGGCTTCGTCATCCAGGCTGTCCAGATAATCGCTCAAATGCCGCCAGAGGGACAGCCGGGCGATGAGGGCATAGCGGTTTTTCCCCGCCAGTCCCTCGAACCATCCGGCGCCCAGCTCAGCGGGTACGCCGGGGGAGAGACGCCGGGCCACCTCCCGCGCCAGCAGTTCCTCATCCGCAGCGCCCCGCTCCAGCAGGACAGCCATGGCGAAGCCGGAGCAGCGGGTGTTCAGATCGTCCCGGTCGGAGATATCGGCCAGAAGGGAGAGCCAGCGCTCTTCCTCCAGAAAGTCATGGTCGAGCTGAAGGGCATTGAGCTGCTCCATGGCGGAGGTCACCGCCAGTGCCGCTTTGGCGTCGCAGATACAGGCGTCGGTCAGCGTCAGGCAGGCCCGCAGATAGAGCTGACGGATCAGCGGTGTCACCGGGGCGGCATCGAAACGACGCAGATCACCGTAGCGTGCCACCAGACTCAGCCGTTGGGCGGTTTCCGCCACATCGGCCAGAGCGGCAGCATCCACCGACAGCCGCTGCAGGACCGACAGGGCGTGCGCGGCGGCGGCGGGCATCCCACAGAGAAAGGCGTCCTGAAACAGGGAAGCAGCCTGCGCGATGCTGGTGCTTTGCTCCGCCTTCTCCTTCAGCGCAAAGGCAGCGGCCCCTTCAATGGTGTCCCCCAGCAGAGAGGATTCCACAATCTGTATTTCGGCCTCCGGCGTCCAGCGCAGCTCCCAGTATTCGCCCCAATTGGCCCCCTCCTGCTGGGAAGGGAGCAAAGTGGCAAAGGGGATATCCAGCACCCGGAGACGATGCAGGAAGAAGGAACGGCGCAAATCGGCCAGCGCCGCCTTCTGCGACTGAACGTTCAGCTTTTCCCGCAGATCCAGATCGAGACGCTGCACTTCCACTGTCCGGAATTTTACCAGCCGCAGCTCCCGCAGCTGCTGGTAAAAATCCTCCTGTACCGATGTGCGGCTCACGCCCTGCGGGAGACTGCCGATTTTTTTGCCGATTTCGGTGTCCGCCGCTGCCAGAGCCAGCTCGGAAAAATTCCCGTGTCCCATGGTGGCGACGCTGGCGTCCCTCAGATCAGACAGGGTGGGATACCGGCTGCCTCTCATGGCGGCCAGCGTACCGGCCAGCCGCACCGCCTCGATCACTTCGGCAGAGGAGACCAGATTGCCTGCCGCCCGGTGAGCTGCCGCCAGTCTGGTCAGATAGAGATAGGGCGCACGCTCCAGGCCGCCCTGGTGGAGAGCCTCCCACAGCAGTTCAAAATACGCCGGGGCTTTGTTCCCGGCGCCGTATCCGGAGCGGGAGGACAGCCGGTAATAGGAATAGGGCATGAGGGTGACACAGGAATCCATCCGGGGCAGGGCAGCCTCCTCCTCATCGGTCAGAGGCTGGTTTTCCTCCAGCCCCGCCACGTGAAAGGCACCGCAGACACAGAAGATCCGTTCCGCCGGAACGCCGGAGGAAGCGGCCTGCGTGATCACGCGCTTCATGTAGGCCTCGCGCACGATAGTTTCCGCCACACGGCGGGGGCGGTCGGCGGCGGCCTGCCGCAGCTGGCGGCCAAAGGTGTTGCAGGCGTCCCGATATCCTTCGGTGTCCTCCAGCTGCTCAAAGGTGCGTTCCCAAAAGGTGTCGTGATCCTCGCCGGTAAAAAGCTCCAGCCGGCGGTAGACGCTCTCGGTGGTTCGGTCATTGTCCCCGGTGGACTCCCCCTCTTCACCGTCCTTGCCTTCCTCTCCCGGAGGAGGAAGGCGCTCAGGCTCCAGCGCCAGAAATACGGAGGAGGGCAGATCCATGAAACGGCATTCTACCCCATGCTCCCGGGCCCAGAGGATGGCCTGCACCTCCGGGGAATAGATGGCGAAAGGGTAAAGGATGGTACGCACCGGCGGCTTCCGGGTATACGCCAGGATGGCGGCGGGAAACCGGGTTTCGGGGTGGCAGAGCCACGGCATCTGGTCGTTGAGATCACTGGGGCCCTCCACCAGCACCAGGGCGGGCTGCGCTTTGTCCAGTGCCCGCCGCAGCTGAAAGGCTACCGCTGGAGACAGGTGGCGTACCCCAAACAGTACCGGGCCGCCCATCATTCATTCAGCTCCCGGCACGCGCGGTAGAGGGGCAGCCACTCGCTTCCCCGCTTTTTCATCACATTCTCCAGATATTCCTTCCAGGAAATCCGGTCCTTGTCCTCATCCTTGACCACTGCCCCCTGCAGAGCGGCAGCCAGATCGCCGGCAGTCACGCCGCCGTCGCCGAAGCTCCCGGCCAAAGCCATGGAATTGGCCAGCAGAGAGATAGCTTCAGCGGTGGAAAGCACGCCGGAGGTACTCTTCAGCTTTTGTTTGCCGTCCAGCGTGGCCCCGGCCCGCAGCTCCCGGAAGATGGTGACCACCTTTTCCACCGTGTTCCCGTCGGGCTGGCGGGCGTTCAGGTCCAGACCGGCGGAAAGCTGTTCCACCCGGGTTCGGACAATCTCCATCTCGGTCGCCATATCCGACGGCGTGGGAAGTACCACGATGTTGAACCGCCGTTTCAGGGCGGCGGACATGTCGTTGACCCCCTTATCCCGCGTGTTGGCGGTGGCGATGACCGAAAAGCCCTTTGCTGCTGGAACCTCCAGTCCCAGCTCCGGTACGCTCAGCCGCTTTTCCGACAGGAGGGAAATCAGCGCGTCCTGTACCTCGCTGGCGCAGCGGGAAATTTCCTCCACCCGGGCGATGGAGCCGCTCTCCATCGCCCGGTAAACCGGGCTTTTTACCATGGCCTCGGGACAGGGGCCTCTGGCGATGAGCATGGCATAGTTCCAGGAGTAGCGAATGTGCTCTTCGGTGGTGCCGGCGGTGCCCTGAACGACCTTGGTGGAATCTCCGTTGACGGCGGCGGACAGATGCTCGCTGAGCCAGGATTTGGCGGTGCCCGGCTCGCCGATCAGCAGAAGGGCGCGGTCGGTGACCAGAGTGGCGATGGCAATTTCTACCAGACGGCGGTTCCCCATATATTTTGGGGTGATCTCTACCCCCTTGACGGAGACGCCGCCGGTGAGGTAGGCAAGCACGGAGCGGGGAGACATTTTCCAGCCGGTAGGGACCGGGTCCTGCTCCGCCGCGATCAGGGCCTCCAGTTCCCGGCGGTAAAGCTCCTCTGCCGGAAGACGCTGTACGTTTTTATCAGACATATCCTGTTCCTCCCGTTATCTCATATTCCGCCACATGCTCCACTCCGGAAAGGGCTCTCCTGCCCGCAGAGAGGCGACAGTAAGGGGGATGACCTTCTGGGCCACAGAGCGGTCGGGGGCCCGTAGTCCGTCAGCGATCGGAATTTTTTCCAGACCTGCCGCCAGCTCCTCCGGAGAGAAGGAGGCGGCCGCCAGGGAAAACAGCTCCCAGATATAGTAGAGGGAAGCCCGGCCTCTGGTTTGGCGGAGGCTCTCTGCCAAAGTGTCCCGGAAATCCCCGTGAAACTGCAGCAGCCAGCGGCCGTAGCTGTAGAAAGCGCCGGTCTCCGCCATGCGGCGGCGCAGATAGAGGGTCATCTGCGCCGATATTTTCTGATCCGATGCATCGGCCAGACGGACAAGAGTCATATCAAACTCTCCCACTCTCTCGCCGCAGCTGAAGGGCATGAATTCCGGCTCTCTGTCTCCGGCGGTCCTCCAGACGGCGCCGAGAAGCCGGGAAATCCATCGCGGGTCCAGAGGCGGGAGAGCGGAACCGCCGCGAAGCAGCGTATAATTTCCCGTGCTTTCCTCCCGCTGGATATGGGCAAAAGCCTTCAGCACGGCGCCGTGAAGACGCTGCTTCTGAGCGCTTCCGGTCAAAGGCCTTTTTATCTGTATGTATGGTGCAAATTCCTCATAAACCGCCGCCGCCGGGCGGGTCATAAGAGCGGACAGAAGAGCGTGGGGCAGATAGCGGGGCTGGTCCGGATGCTTCTCCCACAGCTCCCGGCACAGATCACACAGAGGGCCGGGCCCTGCGTGACAGAGGCTGTTCAGCAGCCATTCCGTCATGGCGCTGCCCTGAAGAAGAGGCTGGCCGACGGCGTTTTTCTGCTGATCGAGGACCTCCAGCTGATCGTCAATCCACCGCCAGAGGTCCAGCATGGCCGGGGAGGTTTTTTTCAGCACGAGAGGGTGCCAGAGGTTGAGCTCTTCCCACTCCCCCTGCGCAAGGCGCTTCTTTCTCGCGAGCAGGTTCTCCAGCCGTTCCCGCAGCCCGGCGGCCACCAGGTCGGATGACCAGCCGGTGGGGGAGGCGGAGAGGAAGGAAAAGGATAATTCGTTTTTTTTCAGCTCCGCCGTCCAGAAGTCCCGGACGGCATCCCCCTCGTGAAGTGCGAGGCTCTGGAGGGCGGCATCCCGGCACTTTCCCCGCTCGCTTTTCACCAGGTCCAGCAGCAGAGAGGTGCTGTCCGTTTCCCTGCCCAGAGCGGTAATCACCGCTGCCCGCACCTCCTTTTTTGCCTGGGGCAGGATATCATGCAGCCAGGGGACAGCCTGTGCGCCTTCCAGCTTGGCAATGACCTCCACCCGGCGCTCCATGTCTCGTTTCCCGGCCGGGTCGAAGTCCTTTTTCAGCAGAGGCAGGACAGAAGGTCCCTGCTTTTTTAAAATTTCGGCGTTGAGCTCCGCCAGCTCGCTGTAGCTGTCCCCCAGACCGGCCACCAGAGCGGGCAATACCCGAAAGTCCGAAAAATACGCCGGATGGGATTCCCATGTGGATTTAACAATTTCCATCCGTCCGCCGCCGGTACTGGTCAGGGCGGTCAGGAGGGGATGCAGCTGGCCATAGGAAATTTGCTGACAGGTGCCGCCGCCGCCAACAGGGAGAGACTCAATTTCACCGGGAAGGCCGGCAGAGGCCTGTGTATATGCCACCGCGTCCACCAACGCCAGCGTATCCAGCAGCAGTTCCGCCCGCTGTTTTGCCGGGGCGGAAAGAAGCGCGTCCAGAGAGCTGTCAATTTTGGCAAATACCGGGCTGGCCGATGCCAGCGGCTTCAGACCCTGCGCCGCCCGCTGAAGGCGGAAGTCCTCTCCCAGCAGGCCGACGCCGGCAATAGCGGCGTATTCCAGCCGCTCCTTGACATCGTAAAGAGGTTGCAGATTCATAGAAAACGACCTCCTCAATATTGCAGCCGGATGATTCGCTCCGGCGTCACGATACTGTAGGGATGCAGACAGAGCGACCGGTCGCGCTCATCATAAAATATCAGGCCGAAGAGGGCGCTCCCTGCCGGAATTTCTTCGGGCAGGAGGGTCAGCCGCAGGAGAGCGGCGTGGTCGGCCCCCTCTTCCGGACGGTCGCGCAGAACGATGCGGTTCCCCGCCGGGTCCTCCAGCAGAGTTTCTCCATCCCGCCTGCCCAGCCGTCCGACGGGAACCAGGGACGCCAGAAATTTGGGCGCCAGTGTGTTTTTGATTCTTCCCTTTGTCAGCTTGAGCGCCGCTGCCAGATCGGGCTGAGCCAGGGCGGGCAGAGCGGCCTGCTCCGCTGCCGTCAGAGGGCGGATGGAGCTGCTTTCCCAGCGGATACGGCGATTGCCCTCACCGGGATACAGATACAGGACCGGCGTTTCCAGCAGACCGAACCGGCTGTCATCGCCTTTGACATATTTCAGCGCCTTGAGCGGACGCAGATTGAGCGTCTGGGAGATTTCACCGCTGTCGATATCCAACCACCAGCCCCGCTCCACATACTCCTTTTTGGCCTCATCGCAGGTTACGTCAAAGGACAGCTGCACCAGCCGCGCCCGTTTCCGGAAGGAACCGATGGCGTGCAGCTCCTCCAGCTTCCACACGCCGCCCAACGCCTCAAAAAGGACCGAATCCTCTGCGGAGAAGCTGCTGGCGTCCAGCTTGCCCTGCAAAAATGTCCGGGATTTTTTGATGGTGGAGTGGAGGGCGACCAGGAGGCGCAGGGCCTCGGCATAGGCCGTATCCGCCTGCTCCGGATGCTTCTGGACTGTACGCACGGTAAGAGCAATACGGGTGAAGGCTGTTTGGGGACCGGTGAGATAACAGCTGCCCAGATCTTTGGCCAGCTTGTCATACGTCTGGGCGGAGCTGCCTGCCAGTGTTCCCATTCCGGCCGTCAGCAGGTCATGGACCATTTTTTCCGCCGCGTCGAGTCCCTCCAGCTGTTTGGCCAGCTTTTTTTTCGCAGCGGCGGTATTGGGCCTGGAGGCTTTGGGCGGGCTGGAGGCCGCCGCCTCTTTTTTGGCGGCGCGGGCGGTTTGTTTGGCTCGCTTTTCCGCAATATCGGCGGGAATATCCGCTGTTTCAAAGGCCTTCCCGGCCTCTATCTCAAACATCAGCCCCAGAGCGTGCTTGCAGGGGAATTGCCGGCTGGGACAGGAGCAGCGGCATACCGGCGTGTCGGGCTGGCTCCAGTCGATGGAGACGTGATAGGGGCGGGAACCACTCCCGGCGCAGTCGGCCCAATACAGTGTATCGTCCTCCGTCCGACGCCGGGCGGAGAAGCTTCCCTTTTTTGACAGCTTTCTGCCGTTTTCAGCTGCGGCGGGATTGGGCGCCTGAAGCAGAATAAACTGTTCTGTCAGTTCCATATCTATACGCTCCTTTCGGAAATAGTGGTTCAACAATATTTTATGGCCCCATATGGCCCAGATCATCAGGAATAAAGCGTTACCGAAACAGAAAGGCCCGGCCGGGAAAAGAAGAGGGAAGGGAAGATTTCCCGGAAGGAAATCTTCAGACCCCGGGCGATGAAAGGGAAAGTGATCCGAAACAGAAAGGCCCGGGGTTTATTACCATGAAATTGGGGAAAATGCCGGTAGGCATTTTCAGGGCTGTGGCCACCAGGCGTCACATGAGCAGAAGCGTAGGGCCGTGGTTATTTTAGCATATTTTTTTCCATTACACAAGAAATTGCAGCGCCGGAATGGATCAAACGCCTCTGCCGGATGGAGCGGGAGACATCCGGCAGAGGCGTTTGATTTATGGAGCGCTGGTATGGGAGAAACGGCGGGAAAGCCGATGAAATATTTTTTTGATATCTTTGTGGATTCCAAGGGATTGCCGCCTGATTTCATCCGGGTATACCGCTGCCCCACTGTTTATACAAATATAGACCGCGTTCGGGTTTTTCGCCGTCATCTGCCAGAATGGATATTTGATAATCCCGGGGGTGTTCATTCCCACCCCCAGCTCCAGAAAGAGCACCCGCCGCCCTTCATACTGCTGAAGAAAACGTCGGTAACGGTCCTGCGCCCGATACCATCCCTCATCCTGCACAAATCGGTCGTCCATCCGCAGATTCATCGCGATGGACCTGCCGCAGACCGGGCAGCGGGGGACCAGATCGGTCGGAATCTTCATCTCTCGCTGCTCTGCTGCCATCTGCCGCACCGCTTCCTCGTTGCCGAAGGTTTTCTGACAGCATGGCTCAGAACACTGCCACAGACCGTAATCCCCCTGGGTATAAAACAGTCTCTCCCTGTCAAAGCCCGCCAGCTGAAACTGGTGATCTACATTGGTGGTGAGGACAAAGTAGTTTTTGTCCTCCACCAGCTCCAGCAGACAATCATAGACCGGCTCAGGGGCCCGTTCATAGCGGTTTATCAGGATATGGCGGCTCCACCAGGCCCAGTATTCCGGCAAGGTGGCAAAGGGATAAAAGCCGCAGGAGTACATATCCCCCATGCCGTATTTGTCCGCGAAATCCCTGAAATATTTCTCGAATCGCGCTCCGGAGTAGGTCAGTCCTGCCGCGCTGGACAAGCCCGCCCCGGCGCCGATCACCACGGCGTCGGCTTGCTCAAGCGTCTGCCTCAGCCGCTCGATCTGGTCCGAGTATGCGGCGGTAGATACCGGCGTCAACAGATTTAAACACATTAAAAATCACCTTTCGGATGGAGGTATTCTGCCCGAGGAACTCCGTAACGGCTTTCACAGCCGTTTCCGCGGCCTCCTGATGGGGAAAATGAAATTCCCCGGTGGAAATGCAGCAGAAAGCGATCTGTTCCAGCCCGTGTTCCGCCGCCAGGTCCAGACAGGAGCGATAGCAGGAGGCCAGCTCCTCCCGATTTTGACGGGTCACAGGTCCCTGAACCATGGGGCCGACTGTGTGGAGGACATACCGGGCGGGAAGCTGATATCCTTTTGTCAATCGAGCGTGGCCATTGGGCTCCGGATGCCCCTGAAGCTGCATGAGCCGGTAGCATTCGTCCCGCAGCTGGAGCCCTGCTGCCGAGTGAATGGCGTTGTCGATACAGCTGTGACAGGGATGGAAACAGCCGAGCAGGGTGCTGTTGGCGGCGTTGACAATGGCATCTGCCCCCAGTCGGGTAATATCGCCCTGCCAGATGGCGATTTGTGGATGAGAGGCGGTGACAGACAGGGACGCAGGGTCTGTCCGCCCCCTTTCCTCTCGTTCTGCGGTCAGCAGGGCATCCTGTACTTCCAGAAATTTTCTGTCCAGCGGCCAGGGCGGGCGTATATTCATCAGGCTGCGAAGCAGGCGCCGCTGGCTGTCTGCATCCTGCGGAAAGCTCTGCGCCCAGGGGATATATTCCGGCATTTCGTTCAGCAGCAGGGTGTTGAGCTGCTGAATCCATTCCCGGTGCTTCATCAGCATACTCCTTCAAATTACTCTTACTGACGCCGTCTCACGGGGGAGCCCCCGCGGGACGGCGTCTGTGACGCACAGGCTCAGGAGAAAAAGAACCCGGCCGTCATATCCAGATAATTTTCGCCGCTATAGGCGGGATACTGCTTTTTGACCTCCGCCTTAAAGGCCTCCCTATCGGCGGAAGAAACCGCAATGGCTTTCAGCCGCTCCAGATAGTCGATCTTGGTCTGTGCATCCTTTAAATCCTCCGGTGTGTAATGGGAGGTCAGAATCAGGTCGTACCCGGCTTCGATGTATCCCTGAAGCTGTGCGATGATTCCGTCCGCATGGTCTGCACCGGCGACGATGGAATGACAGTCATGTCCCAGCATATGGGTGTAGACAGCGTTGATCTCGGGAATTTCCAAATCAAACGCCTCTGCTGTTTGACGGATGACAAAGCGGATGCCGCCGATGCTCACAGCGCCCTCCTCTATAAAATGGGTGACTGTGTGGAGGCCGCTGTCGAAGGCGGGACCAAAGGCTGAGGCAAATTGACGGATCAGGGCCTGACCGCCGCCGTTTCGGGTATAGTCTGCGGCGTTGGCGGTGGAATATCGCGGAACCCCCGGCAGCAGAGAGGCGCCGGCTCCGTGATAAGCTACCAGTATCCCCGCCACCGGCTTACCCTCCAGATACCTGGTCAGTGCGGCAATGCTGTCTGTGAAGCAGGGCGGTTCCAAAATAACCATCTGACCGGCCTTTTCCATCAGGAACACCTCGTCGTTGAGGGGATCACCCGTTTGCCAGGCATGCAGCTTCACCTCGCCGAAGTCGTAGATGTGCATCTCCCCCTGATCCAGCCTGACCGTAGTAAAAAGGCGTTTGTTCATGGTTGTTTCCTCCATTTTTGCGATATTTGACAGGAGGGTTTCCCCTGCTGCCATCAGTGTAACCTGGGGCGGCGGCGCCCGCAAGTACGCACAATATTGTGGCATAGGCACCCCAGGGTAACCATTGGGCTGTTACCGGAGAGAAACCATTAGGAGAATATCAGAGGAGGAGCCGCTGGTGGGATCGGAGAAAAAATTTTAAAAGGTGTTTCCCGCTCCTTGACCCCGGCACAGCTGAAACGATAGAATAAAGACAGACCGCCATTTGGAAACCGAGAATTTGGAGGAGACAACAATGGATACCCGGATTTTGCCCGTCTGCCCGGTGGAGACCACCCTGACCTTAATCAGCGACAAATGGAAGGTGTTGATTCTGCGTGATCTTCTTTCCGGAACTAAACGCTTTGGAGAATTAAAAAAATCCATCGGCAGCGTGAGCCAGAAGGTGCTGACTGCCCAGCTGCGGCAGATGGAGGACAACGGTCTGCTGACGCGGAAGGCCTATCCCGAGGTGCCGCCGCGGGTGGAATATACCCTGACGGAATTGGGATGCAGCTTAAAGCCGATTCTGGATGCCATGCAGCGCTGGGGCGAGGAATATCAGGGGAAACATGTCTGACAGGATACAGAAAAGACGGGTCTTTCCTGTGCTGCCGGGCGGAGTGTTCTCCTCTGGCGCGCTGTGCCAATGACCGACATTTGTGTGAATTTTTCTCCAAAATACAAGGGGGCTGTAGCGATGAGATATATCCGGCTTGTGATGGCCATGCTGGTGCTGGTGACGACAGGGACTCTGTCGGGATGCGCACGGCCTGCCACCCGGCGTGAATTGATCCGATGGTTTCAGGAGAACTATACAGACGCGCCAGTGGTGGTTGCCCAACGTCCTGTGGTTGAGGACAACGATGAAACCTATGAGGCGTATCTGGAAGCTCACCCGGAATTAAAGTTTTATATTCGATCCGACTACAGCTATGTGATGGAGCATGCCGTGTTCCACAACAGAACCAATTTTTATGCCGTTTACGGCAGCTATTACTTTTCAGAATATCAGAAAGAGCATCCCGTACAATTTGCCGAATACTGCTTCGATGAAAAGAATATCACCTTTTCTCTTGATGTCTATTATGCGGACCGGACAGAGCTGGTCAGAGCATTTGACGAGCTGCAGGACATTCAGACCTATATGGCGACACAGGAATACCCAGTGGAGTCATGGCATCATATCTATTTTGAATCGCCGCTTCTGGACCGCAGAAGGCTGACGCATACCCTGGGTTCCGGTGTGGTTGATTTAACCGGTGCCAAGCCCTTCCAGGAGGTCATACGCAGGAAACAAAAGGATTTGGAATGCGAATTAGCGATATGGTGCTCCTCGTTCCAGCTGCACACCGACTGGTTTACCCATACAGAATTCGAGCAGGCGTTTGCTTATCGGGAGAGCGGCGAATACGATGGCTCTCACTCGGCTTATATAGGCGAGCTGGCGATTTACGATGGCACTGAGCGGGCGGCGTATTATCCGCGAACAGTGACGCCGTCGAATTTCGCTCTCTCCTTTGGACAGCTTTATCAAATCCTTTCGGATGTCGGCTGGGAGACTTTAGAGGGCCGGACAGAACGGTTTTCCTTTAGAGGAGCGGACGGGGTATCCTATGAGTTTTCTTATGAACTGCAAAACGCCGGGCGGGATTACCCGATATGTACATGGTTAGCCGACGGTGAGCCCTATGTCGGATTTGGCGCCGGGGATGGCTATATCACATCCGACGATACGTTCCACCGTATTACCGGATTGCGAATGGAAATGCCGCCGGACCGTCGGCCATAACACAGAGGGATCATTATGGCGCTTCTGCGCTGTTCGCTTCGGGAGGGGGAGGCTGGCGGGCTGTTTCGGGGCATTCCGGCGGTGGAATGGTATGACCCGATCCAACGCCAGCCTGTGCGACCTTTCAGACAGTACGGTCCGTGCTGATCCTCCTCTCCGAATATAAACAGCCTGCCTATCAAAAATATGTTTTCCAAGAGGAGATGGAGGAATTTGAACTTGCCCTGCAAAGGACGACGGCCTCTCCTTTGACCGCCATCAGGCGTGTTTCCCCCTGTCAATTGTGGCTGCCTCGGTCTTCCCGGTCATAGGTTCTCTGCTTTGCCGTTATGGCTAACAGGATTTCTTTTTGCTGATGGTTCAGACTTTCGTATGAGCAAAGCACCGCTTCTAAAGCCCGTTCAACGCTTAACATCAGTGAACGCATTTCTTTATCATTGATACGGGAGAGTTCATTCCAACCGATCTCCCCATAGGGGGTTACGACTTTTACATCTGTATAATCCCCCGTTTTAGATACCGGTGATATACCAGCATGTAGATCCTCTAACTCCGTATTATTTCTTACCCCCATCACGGCCAGCATTTGTGCCATTTTCTTTAGCTTCTTCCTTTTGTCTTCATGAATAGCCCCCATTTTACTCCCCGTCCTTTACGGCAAAAAATTTTCTGAAACAGTATGAATATAGCCCTGATTTTCCGAAAAGCCACACCTTTTCAGCCGCACTTATTCTGATAGGGATTTATGGTCTCCTCCGAATAGCTGCCAACGGCAAACCGGACCAATCGGCTGTCACTGGTTCCGGCTTTCCATACAGCGTGAAGCTCCCTGATGAATTTCTCCGACAGGGGCCCGCCTGGTGTGTTCGATGACCAGACCCATACAGCGGAAGTGGTCGGCGGCTTCCAGAATATCATCCTCCAAGGCTGGGATGATGAGATTATACCTGATCATCGGCAAAAACACAACAGAAGCGTGCCGGGGAATAGACGATGTTTTGCCGATATCGGCAATCAGTTTTCTGAGGAATATTCAAAGCTGGTATGGGGGTCTGTGTGCTGAAGCAGAAGGTTTTTTCCACACCAGAAGCGGCAGCACACCTCGGCGCAAAGGCTTTCGTGGATGATGCGCTGCATGCGGCCCTCTGCCGGAGCGCGGAGAGCCTGCCGCTGTTCCTTCAGCAGTTTTACTTCGAGGCGGTACTTCCCCTGGCGGATGACTGCTCCGAAAGGGGACCACTCTTCTATTTTGGCCCCCCGGTAGGTGGCCAGCCGGTATTCCCGGCCACCGTAAAAAAGGGAACAGATGCAGCCGGTAAAACCTCCCACAGGCAAGGGGATAGTAGCCACTGCCAGCATCAGACTGCCGCGCTCAGGCCCATCCCAAAGGCACTGAGTCCAGAGGTATGCGCTGGGGAAGGAGCGGCCCCGGTCCGTTTCCATATACCCGATTCCGTCGGTGAAGTCGAGGAACTTGCCGTTCAGCTCCAGCCTTCCTTGCAAAGAATGCCCCATGCTGATGATGCCGTGGGAACATTGCATTCCTGCAAAAAATCGAAACGGTCCCATGATATCAGATGGCAGGGCGGTAAACAGGCCATAGCGCAGTGTACCGCTGAGAGAAAGACCCTCCTGTTCAATATGGAGGGCGATTCCCTGACTTCCAAAGCTGGACGGCCCCATTTGGATATGAAACGGATGCCGGGAGCATTGCAGCTGTGCCTCCGGGTACTCCAGCCACCATGCCTTATCGTTTGAAATGACCTGGAGAGACGCTGTACGATGTCCCTTATTGCCAATATGAAACGCCGGGATCAGCGCGAGGCTCTGTCCATTCGCGGTCTGGTGCTTCAAATACCACCCTTCAAAATAGGGTCCTATCCGATTGGGGTTGCGTAAAAACATCACGATGCTTATCACCTCAGATTCAGCTTTCCCCAAATCTGAAAGTTTTATAGGAATCGTTTTCGGCTGCAGGGGCGTACAGGCCTTGTGAGACTGCCTCCGAACAGACATTTAGTCGATATCCGCCTTGTCCGGCCAGTTCACCGATTAACAAAAGGCAACCCATCTGACAGCGGCCAAATGAGGCGCGGCCGTGTCAGCCTGCCTTATGATCCGCCTGAGAAAAGGCCGCCATTTTGCCTATATGGGTATAGCGAACATCGGGTTTTGCCCCCGGGTTCGGAAACAGTAGTAAAACCGGCGTGACGGTATCAGTCATGCCGGTTATTTATTGGGTTGCCTGTATTCTGAGTAAAAAGTGTGTAGCGCCTTCCTTACGGAGGATATGATGATGTTTTTTGCTGTCATATGGCGTTATGGCTGACAGAGAGGCGCACAGGGATCTTTCGGGTTCCTGAAAGGGCAGACCGGACGCCGGTTCGCCAGAGGAACCAGCGTCCCCTATTCCTTATATAGTACGGCTTTCAGCGTGACGATCCGGCAGCCGCCGACTGCGCCGTCAAGGGAGGCCTGTCCGCCGCAGACCTGGCAGGCCGGGCGGATATCGTCGCCGGTGGGACGCAGAGAAAGGGTCAGCCCCTTCTGACTGGCGATGCAGGCGCGCTGATGTCCGGAAATGACCTCCACATGACCGCACTCACAGGGGACCACGGCCAGCGGCTTCATCCTTTCCTGGCGGCGCATTGCCCGATATAGCCGGGGACAATAGAGCAGCTCATTTGCCGCCGTTCGGGCGGAGGGGGACAGATAAAAATCCCCCACCACGCTCAGCGAACACTTTCCTGTCCGCATAAAATAACAGGTGGATTTGCTCAGGCTGATATTGGCTTCCAGCGTGCCTTTGACACTGCCCATTTTAAGCTCCCCCGGCCTATAATTTTGGCCAGTTGGATAGGCCGACCGCATTTTATCATGTTTTATGAGGGAATGCAAGACGGCCTGACGCCGGAGGAAGAGGGATGACCCGAACCGGACGCCCCAGCCGGATACATTCCGCGATAGCGAAACGGGTGCCGCGGGACTCGCCGTCCCAGAAGGCCAGTACCTCATCGGCATAGGAAATCAGGCGGGTATTGCGGATCAGAGGCGCCCGGCGGCCGTAGCGCGAATAATCAGGGCGGAAAACCGTCAGGGGAAGGGAGAGGATTTCCGCCACCTGTGCGGCGGCGGAATCGACCCCCTCCGCACCGCCGCTGACGATTTCCGAAACATGGGGCGGCAGCTCCTTTAGAATCAGACCTGCCAGATTGCCCCCGGCGCGGCGGCTGCCGATAATAGCGATGCGCATGAAAACTCTCTCCTTTTTGACAGGATAAAAAGTTTTTTGCCGAGGAGCGCTGATTTTCCACAGCAGAAGGGTTCGCTGCCTGCGGGGGGCGCCCCTTTTCTTTTTTCTTTCTTAAAAAATGAAAAAGTATAACGATTTCCGTTCTTTTCCGCCAAAAGAAAAAATGCAGCGAGGAAGACAGGAAAAGATAAGGCAGGGAAAAAGTAGCGGCTGGCAAAATAAAATTGGATAAATACTTTTCTCCGACGGTGGGAGAGTAAGGGAGAAGCAAACAGCGGTTTCCGCCGGCTTCTTAAACAATTAACAGGGATGATATTGCCATCAGGCTAGTTCTCCCTGTCAATCGAGGATATCCTCATTTTGGTAAATCAAGGCCGCTGACGGAACGAGCCTGAACAAAGAACGGCGGCAGAAAGGTGTGATTAGGCGATGGGAAGAGGAAAAAAATGGATAAAGGGAAGCTGCCTTGTCCTGACGCTGGGCTGTGTTCTGCTCTGGTGTGCGCTGCTGATTTTGCAGCATCGGATGCCGGCACGTTTCAGCGTGGTGGAAGGGGCGTCTTTGGAACTGGACAGCTCGGTGACGGTGCTCAGCACCGAATGCCTGGGCCGGTCGGAGAGGGAGGCTGCCGCCATGGAGGCGGGAAGCAGCTATACTGCCTCTCTCCGGCTGCTGGGTATTTTTCCTGTGAAGGAGGTAACAGTCAGCGTGGTGGAGCCAATTCAGGTGATTCCCTGCGGCACTCCCTTTGGGATCAAAATGTTTACTGACGGCGTCCTGGTGGTGGGGATGTCGGATGTGGACACCGCTACCGGCGCTTATAATCCCGCCAAAGCGGCAGGAATGAAGCCGGGGGACGTAATCGTCACCATCAATGGTGAAACCGTCAACAAAACCGAACAGGTGGCCCAGCTGGTGGAGGAATCCGGGGGAAAAACCCTGACCTTTCATATTCGTCGGGATAATATCGCCTTTGATGTAAAATTTACGCCGGCCAAATCGGTCAACGAAAACCGCTGGAAAGCGGGAATGTGGGTGAGGGACAGCTCCGCCGGCATCGGAACCCTGACCTTTTACAGCCCTTCCTCTCATGTGTTCGGCGGCCTGGGCCATGCGGTATGCGATGTGGACACCGGGGAAATTCTGCCCCTTTCCGCGGGCGAAATTGTTCCCGCCCGTATCTATAGTGTGGTGAAGGGACAGAGCGGCGAACCCGGTGAGCTGCGGGGCGGCTTTGAGAGCGGAGAGCTCGGCAATCTGACCGTTAACGGAGAAACCGGTATTTATGGAACGCTGGAAACGACACCAGAAGCCGTGTGCGGCAGTGTGCCGGTGGCGATGAAGCAGCAGGTTAAAACCGGCAAGGCACAGATTCTCACCACTATCAACGGCACTGAGCCACAATACTACGATATCGAAATTAAACAGGTGCGGTATAACGACTCCTCACCCACCCGCAATATGGTGGTGGAGGTGACAGACTCGCGGCTGCTGGAGGAAGCGGGCGGTATTGTACAGGGGATGAGCGGTTCGCCCATTCTTCAAAATGGACGGCTGGTGGGAGCGGTGACCCATGTGTTTGTCAATGATCCGACACAGGGCTTCGGCATTTTTGCCGAGAATATGCTGAAAACTGCTCAATCGGCGGCCGACGGCCAGCAAAAACCGGCCGCGTAACCGGACAATCACCCCGTGCGACAATATTATTCCCTGAAATCAAAAAAATGTCTTCCAGACTATTGCAAGAAATACCAAAATATGGTATTCTATGGTTGCCGGCGGAAAACAAGCTGAAAATATGGGGGAAATACAAGTGGAGAAGAAGATTAAGGTACTTCTGGCAGATAACAGCGAGCATTTTGGCCAGCCGTGCGCTCAGGTGATGCGCGCCCGCGGTATCGAGGTGCAGGCTGTTCAAAAGGATGGCAGACAGGTGCTGGACGAGATTTCCCGGACCCATCCCGATGTGGTCATTATGGATTTCTTTCTTCCGCGCATGGATGCCATCGGTGTCATCAAAGGTGTACAGGGACTTGGTCTGTCGAAACGCCCCCAAATTATGGTGATGTCCAGCTTTGACAATCCCAATCTGGAACGGGAGGCCATGCTGGCCGGCGCGGATTACTATTTTCTGAAACCTTTTGACACGGATGAAATGGCGGCCCGGATTATTGCGCTTAACAGCCGGAGCGGGCCGGAACAGCCGCGCCGCGCTGTGATGCCGGCCGCAGGTCCCGGCGATACTCTGGAGATGCAGGTGACGGAAATCATCCACCAGATCGGCGTGCCAGCTCATATCAAGGGCTATCAGTATCTGCGTGATGCCATCATCATGGCCATCAACGACGACGATATCATCAATGCGGTGACCAAGCGTCTGTATCCGGCAGTGGCGAAAAAGCACAGCACTACCTCCTCCCGCGTGGAGCGGGCCATTCGCCATGCCATTGAGGTGGCCTGGGATCGCGGCGATGTGGATGTTCTTAACTCTTACTTCGGTTATACGATTCATAATGGGCGCGGCAAGCCCACCAATTCGGAATTTATCGCCATGATCTCCGATAAGTTCCGCCTGCAGCTGAAAATCAGCTGAGACTTCTTCTCCGGCGGAATGTCTGTCCAGAGACGGCGAAAACCGGGCGCTCTTCTTCCTCATCTGTGTGTATAATGCCCTGCGCTTTGAGCATACTACCCTATGGTTGGGTTATCTTCGGACGGCGGGGATGGACGGGGGCCTCATTGGATGGTCCATGCCCTGCCCGGCCCCACCGGTCGGGGATATCAAACGCAACACAAGATAAGGAGTGAAGGAATATGCTGGATCGGCTGGCTTTGATCCTCGTGATCATCGGGGCTGTCAACTGGGGCAGCA
>JAAWCO010000110.1 GCA_022793315.1 Clostridiales bacterium
GAAGGCTGGCTGGATGTTGATGCAGAACTTATCAATAAAGGGGACGGATGCTGTTAGCGTCCGTCCCCTTTTTGCCATCTTTGTGGAATCTCCCGGCAGAGCGCTAAAAGGACAGACAGAGGGGACCTGTTGTCTCCGACGGCTTTGCCGGTCCTTTGCTGACGGACGGATTTCCAACCGAAGAATAGGCCATGCCTTGGGCGGATGGGTGATCAGTTCTGAACATGATTATAATCAAAAATACTCGAAATTTGACCGATAAAAATCAAAAGAGAAGATTTTCAGTTGAGAATTGGATAAAAAGTTGCTATAATTGATGGAGAAAGCAGGTGAGGACATGCCGTTTAATTACAAACCGCTGTGGAAGCAGCTGATTGATCTGGATATGACCAAAAAGGCGTTTGCAGAAAAGGTGGGCATCTCCATCAGCACCCTGAATCGGATGGGCCGCAACGAATACATCTCCATGAAAATTATCGATGACATCTGTGTGATGCTTCAGTGTACCCCCAACGATGTGATCGAGCACGTTGCACATGGGAGAGAGAAATAACCGCTCCTGGTCTGGTTCTCCTGGTTTATCAGAGACATCGGATATTTTGGGAGGCTGCTGCGGGGGAGGGAGCGGGGATGTCCTGTGGTTCCGATAAAAAGACCATTTTTCATCAGGCAGGCCGCCTGCTCTGCAGGAGCAGCGCCCTGCCTGGGTGTCTTTGGGGGATATGCACAGGGCGTTCAGACGCGCCAGGACGCTGTCTGGGGACTCCACGGGGCATAGTCTCCCGCTCGCCGCGCTTTGGCGTAGCATAAGCCTGAAGGAACGGCCGCCCCTCACGGCGCAGGGCAGAGGTCCGCTTTATATCATCCGTCTGCGGTATTTTGCCGTCAATGCTATAGTGATCTGAATCCCACATTTTTCGATATATCACCACAGTTGTGTTCTCTTCTATCCTATTGATGACATTATATGGTACTGGCCGCGCTGCTTTGTGTTTGGTAAGCCTTCTGGCTCCTTTTCTTCCATCCCCAAAAACCTCCTGTTCCTTTAGACCTGCAGTTGGCTGTCTGCATTTCCATTGGTCCAGCAGTTTTTTCAAGAGAATTATTTGTCAAGGGGACTTTCACCCAAAAGATGAAAGTCCCCGATAAACTGGAATTGTTAACATTCATGTAACCAGTCGATTCCCGGATAAAAATCTCCTGTCCGAATAAAATATTCAACAGTCTTGACGCCCAGTTCAATATCTGTAATTGCGTGAATTTTAGGAATGGGAGATTGACCGCCACTTTCAAGGTCAGTCCATATACTTTTGTCCTCAAAAACCGCTTTGTTAATTTGGTCGGCAGTATCAGCAAAAGCGGGATTATAGGAATAATAATTATTTTGTCCAAAATCCCCGGAAAATCCAAGTGCTATCCATTCGCCGTCACAGTTTACTTCAAGCCAATTATCCTCTCCGTCCGGGTCTAAATACAAATAAATATTTATCCCACTCGAAATTTCCTTTAAGACCTCTGCTATGATTTTTTCGGTAATTTCTGTTCCATTATATGTCTTATAAGGCGGGTCAAAGTATTCGATTTGCTGCACTTTGATTGCTTGAGGGTCAAACGGCGGAATATTATCTTGTTTTGAGATCATTTGAATCCCCATACTTTTCTCCTCTCATACTTATCAGGTTCCGATTTGTCGAATGGATTTGCCCAAAGTGTAGCACAAAGCGGACCAGCGTTCAACCTCTATTGTAGGGCTTCTACCTGCCTTGCAAGCCCTGTGAACAGCCCCGTGGCCGGGACTGACTGTGGCTGTATTTATTGCCTGACAAAGTGAAAGCGGGCAGGAGCGGCCCCATCAGAGAGGCGAAAAACGGTAACACCAGACTTGCCCGGCAAAGAGAATTGTCGTACCAGCAGCCTTGCCACGAAGCTGGATGTGCATCTGGAGGGCCTCCCTCGGAGAGCGCACGACTGCCGTAGGCAGTACCGGTGAGTAAATGCGCCCTTAGGCCGGGGCCTGAAAAGAGAAAGGGGGCTCCAGGTTACCCTGGACACCCCCGTTTCTATGTCCTTCTGCTGGCCTGTCACCGCCCTTTCGAGTTTGCGCTATTCACCCACAACTGAGTCGCAGTCATATGTATTTGGCGGCAGAAACCGCCCTCTGCATAGTAGCTGATTTCCTTCTTTTTACTCTCCCCGGAAAAACGGGGGCTCTTTGCGCTAAAGCAAGGCATTGAAAAACCGTCTGCCGGATACTGTCCGGCAGACGGTCAGAAAACTATAGGCGGTTTGGCCCCTTTTCCGCGATTTCACTGACCGGCGGAGGGAATGGGGGAGAGACGGTCAACCTCCTGTGTGACCTTCCGCCGCCTTGCTGATGCCTCGCCCAAATGAGGTATCCTCCACAGCGTTTTGACAGCCATATTTAACGGATGGCACGTGTCTCCGCCTCTTCCTTCGCCATGGCAAGGAAGTCGTCCAGCGGCATCACGCCCTTGTCTCCGCCGGAGCGGGAGCGAACCGATACCGTCCCTGCCTCGGCCTCCCGGTCACCAATCACCAGCATATACGGAATTTTTTCCATCTGTGCTTCGCGGATTTTGTATCCGATTTTCTCGTTGCGGAGGTCTGCCTCCGCGCGGAAGCCAGCGGTCCGCAGCTGTTCCACGGCTTCCATCGCCCTGTCGGCCAGCCGGTCGGCGATGGGCAGTACCCGTACCTGCTCCGGGGCCAGCCACAGGGGCATGGCCCCGGCAAACTTCTCAATCAGGAGGGCCAGCGTCCGCTCATAGCAGCCGATGGAGGTGCGGTGAATGATATAGGGATTCTTCTTTTTGCCGTCGGCATCCACATATTCCATGCCGAATTTTTCCGCCAGCATCTGATCAATCTGAAGGGTAATCAGGGTATCCTCCTTGCCGAAGACATTTTTGATCTGGATATCCAATTTAGGCCCGTAGAAGGCAGCCTCTCCCACCCCCACTTTATAGGGGATCTCCAGATGATCCAGAATTTTCTGCATCACGCTCTGGGCCTCGTCCCACTGCTCCGGCGTACCGATGTACTTTTCCCGGTCCTCGGGATCCCACTGAGAAAATCGGTAGGAGACATCCTCGTACAATCCCAGCGTTTTCAGCATATAAATGGCCAGCTCCAGACAACTGCGGAATTCCTGCTCCAGCTGGTCGGGGCGGCACATCAGATGGCCCTCCGATATGGTAAACTGCCGCACTCGAATCAGCCCGTGCATCTCACCCGACGCTTCATTCCGGAAGAGCGTGGAGGTCTCGTTATACCGCAGAGGCAGGTCGCGGTAAGAGCGCTGCCGGTTCAGATACGCCTGATACTGGAAGGGACAGGTCATGGGCCGCAGGGCAAATACCTCGCTGTCCTTTTCCTCGTCGCCCAGTACAAACATGCCGTCCTGATAATGATCCCAGTGCCCCGACAGCTTATACAGATCGCTTTTCGCCATATAGGGCGTTTTGGTCAGAAGCCAGCCGCGCTTCTGTTCCTCATCCTCCACAAACCGCTGGAGAATCTGGATGACCCGCGCCCCGTTGGGCAGCAGAATCGGCAGTCCCTGTCCGATCAGATCACAGGTGGTGAAATACCCCAGCTGTCGGCCCAGCACATTATGATCCCGTTTCTTGGCTTCCTCCATGCGGACAAGATGCTCCTCCAGCTCTGCCGCCTTGGGGAAGGATATCCCGTATAGACGCTGCAGCTGCTTTTTGCTGCTGTCGCCGCGCCAATACGCGCCGGTGCAGCTGAGCAGTTTCACTGCTTTGACCCCACCGGTACTCATCAGATGGGGGCCGGCACACAGGTCAGTAAAATCCCCCTGCCGATAAAAGGTAATTTTTTCTCCTTTTCCCGCATGCTCGTCGATCAGCTCCATTTTATAAAGCTGGCCATCCCGCTCCATCCATTCCTTTGCTTCAGCAGGATCCAGCTCCAGACGCTCCAACGGCAGATTTTCCTTGATGATTTTTTTCATCTCTGCCTCGATCTGTTCCAGATCCTCAGGCGTCAGCGGGCGGGGCAGATCAAAGTCGTAGTAAAAGCCGCTGTCCACCGCCGGGCCGATTGCCAGCACAGCGCCGGGGAAGAGGCGTCTGACCGCCTGCGCCATAATATGAGAGGTGGTATGCCAGTAGGCCTTCCGCCCCTCTTCCTCTTCAAAGGTCAGAATTTCCAGTGTACCGTCAGCGGTCAGGGGCGTGCGCAGATCGACGACGCGGCCGTCCAGGCGCGCCGCGCAGGCGGCCCGAAACAGTCCCATGGAGATGTCGCGGCATACCTGTTCAATGGGGGTGTTTTCCGCCACCTCACGGATATCACCGCCTTTTAATGTCATGTGCAGCATGGATCATCATCCTTTCCTTCTGTTGTCATACCGTGGGGGCACGAGGGTCGCCGGGGCTCCAGTCAGCGAAAACAAAAAGCCCCGCCCCGGAAAGGGGCGGGGCCTCAGCCTCGCGGTTCCACCCTTGTTTAGAGAAATCGGCAGACTTCCCCACTCAAAGCGGCCAGTAACGCGGCCAGACGGTGCACCTTACTGGGCAATGCCCTTTTCGGCGCACACTCAGGGGTGGTAGCGTTTCCCGACCGATCTTGCGCCGCTTGCAGCAGCTGTCTTCTCTCCCGGACAAACATCTGTCCCGGACAGAACACGCGCGGCGCTCTCTGAAAGACCCTTTGGGAGGCTTCCCCTTCAGCGTGTTGCTCCTGATGGCCTCCGCCTCAGCGGGGCCTCTTCATACTAACACCCGGCCTTCCGGTTGTCAAGAGGCATCCTTTGGAGCGCTTGGGACCGTGACCCCGAAAAAGCGCCGGCGCCTCAAACGATGTCTGACGGCAGACCGGCGGAGCTTTTCCTTTTCCCGCTGTTTTGAGGTCCCCTTTGAATAAGTGACCGAAGCGTTTATTCCCTGGTCCGGCGCGCCGCACTCACCGCCTGAGTAAACAGACGCTCTTTGGCGTCCTCATCCAGCTGACGGAACAGGAGAATCAGCGCTTGCTCATCCTCGTTCAGGCGGGCCAGCTCGATCCTTTCGGGCCCCATATCCCGCCTGGGATCCTCAAATCCCGGAATCGCCCGAATCACCGAACGGACAGGCGATTCATCCAGGCCCAGCAGATAATCGGTGCTGACCCCGAACATGCGGGCAATACGGGTCAATGTTTCAAAATCCGGATGAGTTTTCCCCGTTTCATAATAGGCATAGGTAGAGCGGTCGATGCTGAGGCTTTGCGCAACCTGCCTCTGCGTCAGATTGTGATATCCACGAAGCGCTCTCAGCCGGTGGCAAAACATGGTGTATCCCCTCACTTTCTTTTGTTCAGTTTTGAGTATAGCACCGCCAACCGGCGGGAGGATGATTCTGTGTTTCATTGCCACTCAAAGTGATATAAAACCACTGAACTATCAATTATTTTCTCTCGTCCGGTCATACTGGCTATAAACTCCCCCGGTTTTGGAAATATTATGCCCCGGACTGCTATTCCTGGCTAAAACGGTGAATTCCGTGAATTTTTTTCGCAGATCTCTGCAAAGAATAATTAAAGTATTTCTTAATTTTTTGCCTGCATTGTCGAAAGGTGTTTCTTTGTGGTACAATGCAGGAAATCGGAGATTTCCTGCCGAAGAATTCCCTGTCGGGCGGAGCGCCCTCCTGCGGCAGAGCCGCAACGGAAATTCTTCTGGGGAGAGAGCAGATTTTTAAGGCGCCATGCAGGAAATCGGAGATCTCCGACCCCGGGCCTTTCCCTTCCGATTACTTTACCCTTCTCGGCCCGGAGCCAGGAGCTTTCCCCGCGGAGCATCTTCCCCTCCGACTTTGGCGGGGATAGGACTGCCCGACAATGGGAATAACACCGTCGGCGCCTGATTCTACGCCCAAAAGCTGTCGGATCTCATGCCAGCCATGAGCATACCGGACCAAAGCAGGGATGTGCATTTAGGGATTTAAAACGTTTGTGTGTCTTTGAGCAGGTGTTGTCTGGATGGAAAACGGTATCTTCTGAATATCCCCTGTCTCTGAACAAAAAGCAGTTTTTCCGTCTTTTAAATACACGTTAGTATGTCCCGGCAGGGAGGAGGCATACATGATGACACAGGAAAATCGGTTGAAGATAACGGCGGTTCTCCATCGCTTCCAGCTCCCGCTTCACGGATTCCTTCCCTTTTCTGCGGTGGAAGGGCATTTACTGTCCTGCCGGGCAGCCCGCCGGCTTCCTCCCGGTGCCCAAACGGTGATTCCGGCGCTTTTCCCCTATCTTTTCCCGGAGGAGGAGCCGCCCCGACGGCGTAATCTTTCCCGCTATGCCTGTGTTCCCGACTATCATCAGGCGGCGGGCGAGGTGCTGGCTGCCGTTGCCCGGGAGCTGAAAGTCGCGTTCCCATCCTTCTTATTTGAGCCGTTTATTGATAATTCCCCTTTGCCTGAGGTCATGGCGGCCGCTATGGCGGGGCTGGGCTGTGTCGGAGACAACGGCCTGCTGATCCATCCGCTCTACGGCTCCTATGTTTTTATCGGAGCGCTGGTTACCGACCTGCCTTTGATAGATGAGGCAGAGGCGGTTGAATGGTCTATTCTCCGCTGTCCGGGCTGCGGGCAGTGTACGCGGGCCTGTCCCACTGGTCTGCCCGGCCGGAGGAAACGGCCGGGCGGGCACGAGCGTTGCCTCTCTGCCCTGACACAGAAGAAGGGGACGCTGACCTTCGAGGAGGAGACGCTCATTCGCGGCGGCGGGCTCGTCTGGGGCTGTGACCGCTGTCAGGAGGTTTGTCCCCTGAACCGCAGTGTCCGGCGTGATCCCCACTCCTGCTTCGGCGGACAGTATGACCCGTTGCTGACCTTTGACTCTTTGGAAAATTTGGAGGGACGGGCCTGCGGCTGGCGCGGCCGGCAGGTTTTGGAGAGAAATCTGCGGCTGCTTCCGTCGGAGTCTCCCCGGCCGGAGAGAGCCGCTGTGAAAGGTCCGCCGGGACCCGACAGGGGACGTTCAGAGGACCTATGCTGAAGGCTTCTAAATCGAGGGAAGGATGGCGCCTGTCGGTTCAGCCTGCCAGACGGCGCTTTTCATTCCCTTTTTTGACAGATTTTGATGGATAACCAGTTAACGATACCTGTCTATTAAAAACAGGCGATCAAGTATTCAAGGAGGCTATCTTATGACCCTGCTGGTACAGACCGAACGAATTCTCGACAATTTTCGCGCGCTGCAGAAGCAGGCGGGCCGTGTTCCGCTGCTCCCCCTGCTGGAGGCCAACGCCTGCGGTCTGGGAGACGCCGCTGTCGCCCGGCTGCTGGCCGGGGAGGGGGTGCGCACGCTGGCGGTTTCCCGGCTGGAGGAGGCGGTCCGGGTGGCGGAAACGGTTCGTGGGGTGGATATTCTGCTGATGACCCCCTACGCCGGTGAGGAGGATATTCTCACCATCCTGAAAAACGACCTGATCGCCGCTGTGGGCTCCAACGACAGCGCCGTCCTGTTCAGCTCGCTTGCCCGGCAGAACCGGCTGCGGGCGCGGGTACAGCTCTGTTTTGATTTTGGTACCGGCCGGTTCGGCTATGAGCCGCAGGAGGCCGCCAAGGCGGCGCAGACCATCAAGCATCTGGAAAATGTGGAGCTCAGCGGCGTGTTCACGGTGCTGCCGTCAGCTGACTGCGGCAAAACCCGCCGCCAGCAGCAGGTGCGCGATTTCCGCCGGGTGCTGGCGGCCATTGAGCGGGAAGGACTTTCGACCGGCATCACCCATATGGCTGATGTGGGGCAGGCAGCTGAATGTGCCGAGATGAAGCTGGGAGCGGTGAGGGCAGGCGCGGACCTGTTCGGACGCGGTCCCCAGCGCGACCGCCGGGGGCTCAAAAGGGTTGGACGCGCTGTATCGGAAATCTGTGATTTGAAGTGGCTGACGCCAGGCTGTACAGCGGGCGACGACGGCCGCCGCCGCATCCGCCGGGCCACGCGGGTGGCGGTGGTGCCTGCAGGACTGGCCGACGGCCTTTTTACCGATCTGCCGGAGGAAAAGGGCTTTTTCCTCTTTCGCCGCCGGCGCTGGTGCGAAATCGGCGGTAAAAAGGCCCCGGTCATCGGCCGGGTTGGGTTGACTGCCATGACGGTGGATGTGACCGATATCGAATGTGCACCCGGCGATATCGTCTCCTTTGACGCCGATCCGGTGGGGATTAACGCCTTTATCCGCCGGGACTATGTATGACAGCGGCGGCGATACGCCGCTTTACAGCGCCCTGCTGGCCCATGCCGGGCAGCGGCGCGCCTCCTTTCATACGCCGGGACATAAAGGCCACGGCGTGCCGGCGGGAGAATTCGACTTCCCGGAGCTGGATTTGACCGAGCTGCCCGATACTGGCAGCCTGTACGACGGTGGGGACGCTATCGAACAAAGCGAACGGCTGGCTGCCTCTGCCTTCGGCGCGGCGCAGACCCTTTACAGTGCGGGCGGATGTACCCTCTGTCTTCAGACCATGCTGCTACTGGGAGCTGGTCCCGGCGCACGGGTGCTTCTGGCCCGCAATGTCCATCGAAGTGTGGTCAACACCGCTGTCCTGCTTGGTCTGGACCCGGTCTGGGTGTGGCCGGACAGCACGGGCCGTATCACGGTCGGAGCGGTCCGCGAGCTGCTGTCGCAGGAGCGCGGGGTGCGCGCCGTCCTGATCACCAGCCCCGATTATCACGGCATTCTCAGCGATATTTCCGCGCTGTCGGAGGAATGCCGGCGTTTTCGCGTTCCTCTGCTGGTGGACAACGCGCATGGAAGCCATCTGGGCGCCTTCGGACAGCATCCTCTGGCTTTGGGAGCGTCTATGACCGCTGACTCCGCCCATAAAACGCTGCCGGTTCTCACCGGCGGCGCGATGCTGCATCTCCGCACGCCGCAGTGGGAGGGGGAGCCATCGGTCTCCCGTTTACAGGCGAAGGGCGCCATGGCGCTGTTTGGTTCCACCTCTCCCTCCTTTCCCGTGCTGGCTTCCCTTGATCTGGCGCAGAGCTGGTGGCGGCGGGAAGGCCCTGCCGCCTGCCGGCGGACAGCGGCGGCGGCGGCGGAGCTGCGGGCCCTTTTCGGGCAGGAGGCAGAGACCGCCGACCCGCTACGGGACCCCCTTCGCCTGACGCTGACCTTCACACCGGAAACAATGGCCCAGCTGGGAACCGACGGCCAGGGCGCGGCTGCTTTTCTCCGCCGCCGGGGCTGTGAGCCGGAGCTGGCGGATGCACACACCGTCGTTTTGCTGCTCAGTCCCTTCAACACGCAGGAGGAGCTGACCCGGCTTTCAGCGGCGCTTCAGGAGCTGAGTCGGGGAGAGGCTGCCGGCATGGCTGTGGGAGAAGCGCCGGCACTTTCTTTGCCACTCGACGGGCTTCTCACCCTCCCTGTGCCGGAGAGGGTCCTGTCTCCCCGCGAGGCTGCTCAGCGTCCGGCGGAGGAGCTTCCTCTCCGGGAAGCCGCCGGACGAGTCTCCGCCTGGACAGTCTGTCCCTGTCCGCCCGGCGTGGCGGCGGTGGTTCCCGGTGAACGCCTCGGGGAAGAGACTCTCCGACTGCTGGAGGCGGGGGGGTATACCCGTGTAGTGGTGATCCGCTGAACGTTTTCCAGCAAATAACCGTCCCGTTGGGCGGAAAAACACCATATGCTGCTTGTAACCTGAAGGGAAATCCCGTATAATAAAAAGCAGACGAATTTTTTGAAGGAGAAAGGACGGATTGCCGGTGAAAATGATTTTGGCCATCGTCAGCAAGGACGACAGCAGCGCCGTGTCCTCCACTTTGACCCGCGAGGGCTATTGGGTGACAAAGCTGGCCACTACGGGCGGCTTTCTCATGGCAGGCAACACGACCTTTCTGATTGGTACCGACGATGATCGGGTGAATGATGTTATCGCCATTGTAGAAAAGCAGTCCCGCAAACGCACACAGATGGTCCCCGGCGCGGCTTACGGCGCGGCGGAATACTCCCCCTGTCCCACCGAGATCACGGTGGGCGGCGCCACCATTTTTGTGCTGGACGTGGAACGGTTTGAAAAAGTATAAAGCGCAGAGGAAATAAAGGGAGGCGGATCATATGCGGTTTGACGGGTTTGCCGGCAACGCGGCGGCCAGAGAGCTGCTGTCCGCCTGCGTGGACGGAGAACGGTTTCCTCACGCCCTGCTGCTGGAGGGCCCGGAGGGCAGCGGACGGCGCACACTGGCTGCGCTCATCGCCCGGGCGGCGGTGTGCTCCGCCGCAGGAGGGGAGCGTCCCTGCGGCGTCTGTCCTGGCTGCCGCAAGGCGGCGGCGGGCGTCCATCCCGACATCCGGCGGGAGGGCGGAGACGGCGCTGCCCGCTCCTTTCATATCGACGTGGTTCGCAGCGTGCGGGACGACGCCTATATTCTGCCCAACGAAGCGCCCCGGCGGGTCATGATCCTTACCGGTGTCCAGGGCATGACCGACCAGGCACAGAACGCCCTGCTGAAAATCCTGGAGGAGCCGCCGGCGCAGGTGGTGTTTGTGCTGACCTGCGACAACCGTTCCGCCCTGCTGCCCACCGTGCTGTCCCGCACTCTGTGTGTGACCCTTGGCCCGGTCACCGGGGAAGAAGCTCTGCCGGTGCTGCGGGAGCGGCTGCCCGGCCGCAGCGATACGGAGCTTTTGAGCAGTCTGCAGCTGTTCGGCGGTCTGATCGGTCCCGCTGTTCGCGGGCTGGACGACGGCTCCTTTCAGAAGATACTGGAGCTGACTCCTCGAATCGCAGCGGCGGTTGCCGCTCCGGATGAGCTGGAGCTTCTGCGGGCAACGGCGGCGCTGGAAAAGGACCGGGGAGCTCTGCCCGGGGTATTAATCGGGTGCAAGCTGATCTTCCGGGATGCGCTGGCGTTTCGCTGTGGCTGTGGCGCTCTTCTCTCATCCAGCCCCGAAACCGCTGAAAAGCTGGCGGCGGTGTTATCCCGCGCACAGCTGGCGGCGCTGCTGGAGGCGGTGGACGGCCTGCTGGAGGCGGTGCCCCGCAATATGGGCCACACCCTGCTGCTCACCCTGCTGTGCAGCCGTCTGCGGACGGCAGCGGGGAAATAAAAAAACAGGGGTCGGTTCCGCCGGCTCCCTTACAGATGGAAAAGCCTGTGGTTTACAGGACAGGGAGGTACTTCATGGCAGAAATCATCGGCGTCCGCTTTAAAAATGTGGGCAAGGTTTACTATTTTGACCCGGCGGGCCATCAAATGGAAAAGGGAAGCCGTGTGGTGGTGGAAACCACGCGGGGGCTGGAATGCGGAGAGGTGGTTATTGCCAATACGGAGGTGTCCGAGGACGCGGTGGTCAGCCCGCTCAAGCCGGTGGTGCGCCCTGCCACGCCGGAGGACCTCCGGCGCATGCGCGACAACGAGGAGAAGCAGAAGCGCGCCTTTGCCATCTGCCAGGAAAAAATTCTGGCTCATAAGCTGGAGATGAAGCTGGTGGAGGTGGAATACACCTTCGACAACTCCAAAATCCTGTTTTATTTCACGGCAGACGGGCGGGTGGATTTCCGCGAGCTGGTTAAGGATCTGGCATCGGTGTTCCGCACCCGCATCGAGCTGCGGCAGATCGGCGTGCGGGATGAGGCGAAGATGCTGGGCGGACTCGGCATCTGCGGCCGTCCCTTCTGCTGCTCCCAGTTTTTGAACGATTTTCAGCCCGTATCCATCAAAATGGCCAAGGAACAGGGGCTCTCCCTCAACCCCACCAAAATTTCCGGCTCCTGCGGGCGGCTGATGTGCTGCCTGAAATACGAGCAGGATTCCTATGAAGCCCTGCTGCGCGTCACGCCGAAAACAGGCGCCCTGGTCGCCACGAAGGAGGGCCGCGGCGTGGTGGTGGATGCGAATCTTCTCACCGGCTCCATCAAGGTACGGCTGGATAAAAGCCCCGATTCCCCGCCGGTGACCATCCCGCGTGAGGAGGTCAGGGTGATCCGAAGCGGCGGCCGCGGCCGTACCGGGCGGGAGACACAGGAGGAAATGGAGCCGCCGGAAACGAAAGAATAGGACAGGCTTTTCTCCGAAAAGCCTGTCCCAAAAACAGGAATTGCGAAACTTCTTCGTTTTTTAGACGGAAAACGGTTGATTTTTTGGCGGCTACTTGATATGATAGGCACGAACATGTAAAGGAGGTGTGCTTCCACATGGCCTATAAAATTTCTGACGATTGCATCGCCTGCGGCGCGTGCGAGGCGGAATGCCCCGTATCCGCGATCTCCGAGGGTGACGGCAAGTACGAAATCGATCCCGCGACCTGCACCGAGTGCGGCAGCTGCGCAGATGTCTGTCCGGTTGGCGCTCCTCAGGCGGAATAAGGTTCTGCAGTCGTGATTGCCGGGCGGTTCCCTGTGTGGGAAGCACCCGGCAATTTTCTTTTGATTCCCTGACAGCGTTTTGCCGGGAGAGCGCCCCGGCGCCTGGTCGGAAGGAGGTACCGGTATGGCGGAAGATGAGCGCTGGGAGCCCTTCGGCACGGCGGCGGGCGTTTATACAACGACGGAGTCGCCGGTGGGAACCGATGCGCTGCTGCTGGCCGCTTTTTCCGCGCCGGGGTTGGGAGAGCGGGTCTGCGACCTGGGAACCGGCTGCGGCGTGCTTCCCCTGTACTGGAACCGGGAGCGCACACTTCCCTCCGCGCAGGCGGAGGTGGACGCCGTGGAGCTGGAGGCGGAGGCCGCCCGGCGCTGTGCCCGCGCGGTGGAGCGCTGCGGCCTGTCCGACCGGATCCGGACGCTACGGGCTGATCTTCGCTCTCTCAACGGCGTGCTGCCCGCCGCCTCCTACGACCGGGTGACAGCCAATCCGCCTTATTTCCGTGCCGTACCGCCTGGCGGACGCGGCCGGCCGGCTTCCGCCGCACGGAGGATGGCCCGCTTTGAGGCGGGCGCGGGAGAAGCGGGCTGTACCCTTGCCGGGATGGCGGAGGCTGCCGCCCGGCTGCTGAAGCACGGCGGGCGTTTCTTTCTCTGCCACCGGCCCGAACGTCTGACCGATGTCTTATCGGTCCTGCGCCGGCAGGGACTGGAACCAAAGCGTCTTCAGCTGGTGGCCGATACAGCGGAAAGGGCTCCCTGGCTGCTGCTTTGCGAGGCCCGGAAGGGCGGGCGGCCGGGACTGACTGTTGAGCCTCTTTACCTGAACGAAACAGAAAGCATCCGGCCGCCGGCGGCCGGCGGGGAGGAGAGAGCATGAGCGGACGATTGACACTGGTGGGCACCCCTATCGGCAATTTGTCGGATATCACGCCACGGGCAGAGGAGGCTCTGCGCGCCTGTGACTTTATTGCCGCGGAGGACACGCGGGTCACCAGCCGTCTGCTTCACCACCTGGGGATCCGAAAACCGATGGTGAGCTATTTCGAGCACAACCGGCGTCAGCGCGGCGAACTCATCTGTGCCCGGCTGCTGGCGGGTGAGAACGCGGTTCTGGTCACCGATGCGGGGATGCCTGCCATCTCTGACCCGGGGGAGGAACTGGTTGATCAGTGCCATGCGCTGGGCATTCCGGTGGGGGTGGTCCCCGGGCCCAGCGCGGTGGTGACCGCTGTCGCCGTTGCGGGCCTTCCCTCTGGTCGGTTCACCTTTGAAGGCTTCCTCAGCATGAATCGCCGCAGCCGGCGGGAGCATCTGGACAGCCTGCGGGAGGAACGCCGGACCATGGTGTTTTATGAGGCCCCTCACAAGCTGGCCTCGACGCTGGAGGATCTGCTGGCAGTGCTGGGGGACCGACGAATTGCGCTGGTAAGGGAGCTGACTAAAATACACGAGGAGGTTATCCGCTCCACCCTGTCGGAGGCGGCCTGCCGTTACCGTCAGGAGGCAGCCAGAGGGGAATTCGTCCTTGTCATCGAGGGAGCCGCCCCTGCCGTCGAACCGGCGATCACGCTGGAGGAGGCTGCCGCACGAGCCGCCGGATGGATGGCGGAGGGCCTCTCTGCCTCCGATGCCGCGAAGAGGGCGGCGGCTGAAACCGGTGTGAGAAAGGGCGATATTTACCGCCGGCTGGCGGAGGAAAACGAGTAACTGCCGGGTGCCGCCGCACAGGAGGCGTCCGTATAGAAGAGGAGGAGCTTTCCATGAGCAACCACGATATTGCACAGGTGGACACGCATTTCCAGCCCGTTCCGGTGGAGGGGGAATCCCTTGCCTTCACCGATGCACAGACGCCCCCGATTGAGACGGCGGGCGTTCTGTATGAGGAGGGAACCGGCTATGTCCGGCTGGATGCTGCCACCCGGCAGGACGCCGGAGAGGACCTCGCCTATCTTGCCCGCCATACGGCGGGGGGCCGGCTTCGCTTCCGCACCGACTCCCCCGTAATCGCGGTACGGGTGGAGCTGCCCTGGGCCAATCTGCTGCCCCACATGCCCCTGACCGGTGTCTCCGGCGTCGATGTATACGTGGGCCGGGGCACTCATCGCACCTATGTCAGCAGTATTTTTCCGCCGAATGCAGAGGTGCTGGCCTACGAGGGGGCGGCCAGTGTGTACGGCAGTACGCCGGCTCCGGGCATTCAACCGGTGGTCAACCCCTGCCCCGACGCGGAGGGGCTGATCGATGTCACCATTGATCTTCCTCTGTACAATGGAGTCAAACGGGTGGAAATTGGCGTTCAAAACGGCTGCATTCTCGCACCGCCCACCCCGTATTCCATTGAAAAGCCCGTTGGTGTCTACGGCTCCTCCATCACCCAGGGGGGCTGCGCCAGCCGCCCCGGCACCTGCTTCGCTGCCATTCTTGCCCGCTGGGCGGACGCCGATCATGTCAACCTCGGTTTCAGCGGCAACGCGAAGGGCCAGACCGTGATTGCCGATGCGCTGGCTCGTCTGCCCATGAGTGCCTTTGTGATGGATTACGATTACAATGCGGAGGGTGTCGACTGGCTGGAGAGAACGCATGAGCCCTTCTTCCTTCGTATACGGGAGGCGCAGCCCGATCTGCCGGTTATTTTTGTCACCAATCCCAACCCGCTGCGGGAAGGCGCCTCCAATGCAGCTCGGTTCGCCGCCATCCGTCGGACCTTTGAAAATGCCCGTGCCCGCGGTGACCGCCGGGTCTGGCTGGTAGACGGTTCCCGCTTCTACTCCAGCGGACCGGAGGCCTCCGCCTGCACGGTGGATTTCCTGCATCCCAACGACCTGGGCTTTCTGCGTATGGCGGAGGGAATCTGGCCCTCCCTGCGGGAGGCACTGGCGCTCCCCGGACGCTGAGACCGGGAGAGTCCCTCAAAAGAGGAGGAGATACCATGCTGATACTGACCGGATTTTTTCGTTCCGGTGAACCAGGTTACTACCTGCTGCTCCTTTTCGTCGCCGCCCTGCTGGCGGCTGCCTGGCTCTGGGGAAGGCGGAGGAGCCGGCGCACCCCCGCCGACGAATGGATGAAGCGATATGCCCTGCTGGACCGCGCCCTGCTGGACGCCACGCCGGACGAGGAGCTGGTAAACGCTGTGGCGGGCAATCTGCTGGCCCGGCTGGACTCCCGTCATCCAGACCCTTACCGGGAGATTCCGCTGCTCTCTCCCGGCCGCTGTGCCGTCTACAGTATCTGGCTGATCTGCCACGAGCTGGAGGAGGGCGGCTTTGAGGGGCTGTACGCCCAGGGCTCCGGCGGCTTTGTCGAGCTGGCCGCCGACGGGCTGGATCAGATTGGTGCGCCCGATTGTGCATTGGCGGTGCGGCGTGTCTGTGAGACGCAGGAGGGGGACAGGGATGCCGCGCTGCCCGCCCTGACGGCCGCCTTTCAGGAGGCGGTGGAACGGGAGCAGCCCCTGACCCTGTGCATCGCCTATATCCGGGACAATCCGTTAGAGTTTGTGGACGGCGGGCCTTTATCAGCCAACGCAAATTCGGCGGCGGAATAGATACCGGCGCGGGCAGACTCTCTCCGGTGTGGAGAGAGGGAAGGGGAATCCTGGAAGAATCAATCGGTTCGCATCCGGTCCGCTACGGGAGTCTCTCCAGTGGTTGGGGAAGGCTTGTAGGGGGAACGAAGGACGCAGCAACCGCCTGCACGGACGGGCGCAGATAACGGACACCAGACAGAAAGGGTGACTGGCAGGATGCCGGAAAAAACAGGCGAAAAACCGGTGCGGCGGTGCAGCTGGTGCAACCTTCAAAATCCCCGATACATCGACTATCACGACCACGAATGGGGCGTTCCCGAATACGACGACAGGATGTTGCTGGAGCTGCTAATTCTGGAGAGCTTTCAGGCAGGCCTGTCGTGGGAATGTGTGCTGAACAAGCGGGAGGCCTTCCGCGAAGCCTTCGACCGGTTCGAGCTGAATCAAATAGGCGAATATGGCGAAGACAAGGTAGAGGAGCTGCTGCAAAATAAAAACATTATCCGCAACCGTCTGAAAATACGCGCCGCGATCCAAAACGCCCGTATATTTCGCGAAATTCAGAGGGAATACCAGTCCTTTTCCCGGTATATCTGGCATTTCACCGGCGGCGCCGTCGTTTATGAAATCGGCGTTACCCGTTCCGACCTGTCCGACCGGATATCGGCGGATCTGAAGAAGCGGGGTATGACCTTTGTGGGAAGCACGATTATTTACGCCTATTTGCAGGCGATTGGTGTGGTGTATTCTCATGACAGGGACTGCTTTCAGTACTGGAAGGACCCGAACTCCACAACGTAAAAAATATGCCGGGGCGGAGAGGCCAGGGAACGCTCCCCCACAATGTCAATCGCCGGGTTGGCCATATAGTCGACGCGCCTGAAAATCGGTAAAGTTCGGTGGTTAAAACGGTGCAGGGCGGCGTTGTCGTCTTTGGCGGGCGCCAGCCCGCCTGCATCCTCCATCTTGCCCTGCGCCATTTTTCCTCGCCTCTTTTTTACCTCTTATCAAGTGCGTCGACTATAAACGGCATAAAAAAGCGGCGATACGCCGTCAAAGGGCTATCGCCGCCGGTTCTGCGTTTGCCGGTGATATTCGCCGCCGCGGTCCGTGCCTGCCTCTATATCGCTGCCGCAACAAGGGACAGGGGGGAGTATTCCGGCTGGAGGGCGGCGTTGATGGCCATAGCGACCAGACGGGAGGCCCGCCGGATAATCAGATCAATCTCCCGCGGGGTCACCATCATCTGAGCGCCGCGCGGGGTCACCTCCTCGGCCGCCTCCTCGCGGCCGGTCAGCTCCATGGCCACGGTGCGGGCGTCCACCACGGTGGGAACCCCCATACCGATCACGGGAATTCCCAGTGTCTCCTCTGTGATGGCGGGCCGGTTATTTCCCACGCCGGAGCCGGGCGCAATGCCGGTATCGCACAGCTGTGCCGTACAGCCAAGTCGTTCCGTGCTGCGGGCCGCCAGTGCATCAATGATGATGACGGCGGCGGGCTTCACCACACTGCACACCCCTCGGATAATCTCGCCGCTTTCCACGCCGGTCTGCCCCAGCACACCGGGCACAGTGACCGCAGTGGGGCGCAGATCATCCAGTCCGGTGCTGCGGGCGAATTCTCCCTCAATGTGCCGGGTTGCCAGCACCATCTGGGCGGCGCGCGGCCCCAGCGCGTCGGGGGTGATGGATTCGTTGCCCAGCCCCGCCACCAGTATGGTCCCCTGGGCGGGCAGCAGCTTGCGCAGCTCCTCCCCAATCAGGCGGGCGTGTTCCTCCAGCTGCTCATCGTTGTCGGACAGGGGCGGCACCTCGACCGTAACATATACGCCGCGCGGCCGGCCCAGCTGCCGGGCCCCCTGTTCGCTTCGGATGGTGATGCGGGTCAGATGGGCATCGTTCCGGATCTCCTCCTGACGCAGAATGTCGTCGGACGACAGGTCAGCAGCGCTGGTGATACCCTCTCCGGCTTCAATAGCGAGATCGGTGCGGATTTGCATGGCGGTCACTCTCCTTCCGCCTTAGTATCGTCCGTATCCGGCAGAAATATCCGACCGCCTCGACCGGGAAAGAGCCGCCTTAATATTCCTTATGCTGCACCACATGGAACGAGCAGAGAAGGGAAGCCGCCAATGCTGCCATCACCAGGGCCACCAACAGCGGGGTCCCGACAGGAGCCGGTGGCAGAGTCAGGCTGTCGAGCTTCATCCATTCCAGAAGCAGGGGAAACGCCAGAGCGGGGACCAGAATCACGATCACCACAATGATCCGGCTTTTCTGAACACCGAACTTGTAGACGGCGGGATACAAAATGGCGATGATCAGGAGGGAAACCCCGATCCCGGCTGCCGCCTGAAGCAGCAGATCGGGCAGATTGACGGGCAGACGCCGCATCAGCCGGGCGCCGGCCTCCGCCCCCAGCGCCAGCAGGGATGCCGCCAGCGTCACAATGCCGCCATAGAGATAGCGGGCGCAGACCATCCCCCGCCGGGATACCGGCAGGGTCGCGGCCAGCTTGTCAAAATGGCACTGCTCATCATAAGCAAAGCAGTTGATGGAAAGCATCAGGGCAAAAAAGGCGGGAATTCCGGCGATTACCGTTCCGACGTCAGATACACAGAGAAAGAGAATAATCATCAGAAGGGCGATCAGGTAAAATCGGAGCTGAGCTTTCAGCAGGGAAAAATCCTTTCGCAGCAGACCGAGCATGGCGCGCTCTCCTTTCTCACAGACGCGCGCCGGACTCGCGGCGCACAGCATCCTTGGTAAAAAACAACATAATTTCCTCAATCGTAGGACGTTCGGCAGTAAGCCGGGGGTGGCGCAGGGTTATCTCCCGGGAGAGACATAGAGCCTGTATCCCATAGGCGTTTTTCCGTATTCCCTTTACAGCATCGGGGTCAATCGCCGCCAGCTCCGCCTCCCCGCATCGGACCAGCACATATTTGTCCCTCAGCTCGTCCTTCTCCTCATGAAAGAGCAGTCGGCCATGGTCAATCAGGACGATGGAATCCGCCACCTTATCCAGGTCACTGGTGATGTGCGAGGACAGCAGGATGGAGCAATCCTCCTGCAAAAACTCCAGAAACAGGTCGAGAAGCTCATCCCGAACCAGCGGGTCGAGCCCGCTGGTGGGCTCGTCGAGAATCAGGAGGTGGGGATGATGGCTCAGGGCCGCGGCCAGGGAGAGCTTCATCTTCATCCCGCGGGAAAAGGTTTTGAAGTCTTTGCTCTCCGGCAGCCCGAAACGCTCCAGCAGCTGGCGGTACAGGCCGTCGTCCCAGCCCGGATAGACCCCCCTCAGATAGCTGCCAACCTCCCGGGGGCTCAGGGTGTCGTGGAAGCAGGGCTCGTCAAATACCACGCCGATCTGCCGCCGGATATCCACCTCATCCTTCTGGAGCTCCTTCCCCAGCACACGGATGGTTCCTGCGTCCCGGCGGATAAGGCCCAGGATCAGCTTGATCAGAGTGGTCTTTCCTGCGCCGTTGGCGCCGACCAGACCGGTAATGGTTCCCTCCTCCACGGTGAGATCGAGAGGCTTCAGCTCAAAACCATCCCGCCGCCCATAGCGTTTGGAGACCCCGTGCAGTTCAATTACCGGATTCATAGGAATACCGCCTTTCCGTCGTTTATTCATCCGTTTATTCATCCCAGAGAAGCCGGACGGCGCCGCACAGCTCCTCGCAGGTCACGCCCGCCAGCCGGGCGGCGCCGATGGCTTCGGTCAAAAGCTCCTCCAGCTTTTTTCGCTGCTCCTCCCGAAGCAGCTCGGTGTTCTGCGGGGCGACAAAGCAGCCCTTGCCGGCCATGGTTACCAGAAAGCCCGCCCGCTCCAGCTCCTCATATGCCCGCCGGGTGGTGATCACACTGATCCGCAGCTCCCGGGCCAGCTGGCGCAGAGAGGGGAGAGGCGCGCCCGGCTCCAGCTCCCCGGAAACGATGGCGCTTTTGATCTGTGTCACAATCTGCTCATACAGCGGCATGTCGCCGGTATTTCGGATCAGGATGTCCATGGTTCGCCTTTGCCCCCTCGTTCCTGCGCCGCTTTCCCCAGCGAAGAGTTGCTGCGCTTTCTGTGATTACTGTATATATAGTATATGATCAGTATGCCGTCTTGTCAACCCCCGACAACTGTATTTTTATCTATTCCCCGAGATGAGATCGGATGGCGGTCTGAAAAAGACCCTCTTTCTTCACAAAAATGACACAGGGGGATTTTATAATAAAGGCAGTCCGACCAATCATTTTGTGCCTTTTGCAGCAGAAATATAACGGAAGTATAGAAGAGGACCCCGGCAGCTCCCGGGGATAAGGAGGGCGGTGTCCATGGAAAACAACGGTGGGGGAAACGGCCGGAAAATACTGATTGTGGACGATGAAATGAGAATGCGCCGTATTCTGGCCGATTATCTGCAGATTAAGGGATATGATCCGCTGTGCGCGGAGGATGGCGCGCAGGGGCTGGAGCTGTTTGCCCGGGAGCAGCCCGATTTGGTCCTGCTGGATGTGATGATGCCGCGCATGGACGGTTGGGAGGTATGCCGCCGGATCCGGTCGGGGGAGGGCGGCGCTGCGGACACACCCATTATCATGCTCACCGCCCGGGGACAGGAGGAGGACGAGCTTCAGGGATTTTCACTGGGAGCCGACGAATATATTGCCAAGCCCTTCAGTCTCAAGATTCTGCTGGCCCGCATGGAAGTGGTTTTCCGCCGCGGAACGGTGGTGCGGGCGAGTCCTCCCCCCTCCGCGGAAGCGGTGGCTACGGCGGAGAACGGTCTCTCCGTTGACCGGCCGGGCCGGGTGGTGCGGCTGGCCGGCCAGCCGGTAGAGCTGACGTATACGGAATTTGAGCTGCTTCTCTACCTGATGGATAATGCCGGCGTAGCGCTGTCACGGGACCGCATCCTCGACAACGTCTGGCGCTATGATTACTACGGCGACGCCCGTACAGTGGACACCCACGTCAAAAAGCTGCGGAGCAAGCTGGGCTCTTACGGCCACTGCATCAAGACCCTCCGCGGCGTGGGTTATAAATTTGAAGCGCCGCGCTGAGGCCTGCCCTTCTGCGGTATCGGACAGAACAACGGTGGGAAGGGGAGAGTCTGTGAGCGGGAAGGTCGAATCGCCGCAAAAGCCCTTGCGCATTTCTATCGCCTGGCGGCTGTTTCTCAGTGTGACCATGTGTATTGTGCTGCTGCTGGGGGTCAACTGGCTGCTGAACAATTTTGCTCTGGTAAACTATTACCAGCAGGTCAAGGAGGCCTCCCTTCGCCGGGCATTCGATCGGGTAGAGACGCTGCTGAAAAACGGCACCAACGCCGCCGTGACCGGTGAAAACGGCGAAACGGTGATGGTTAACACGGTGGATACTGAGCTCTACCGCCTGTACAGCAGCGAAAATATCAAAACGCTTATCTGGCTGGGGCCCACGGTACTGTACAACTATCAGGTGGGCTCCCTGCCATCCGATTATGCCCTGCTGGGCTGGACCATGCCCAACGGCTCCTACAGCCTTCAGGTCAGTCAGGACAGCCGTCTGAAAACCAGCGATATCGTGTTGGTGGGAAAATTCAGCAACGGTGCGTCGGTCATGATGAGGACCCCTGTTGCCGCCATTGAGGAAAGTGTGGGGATCACCAACCGCTTCCTGCTTCTTTCCGGCTCAGTCACACTGGTGATTGGTCTGGTTCTTGTTTTGCTGGTGTCCCGCAGCTTTACACGACCCATCCGCGCCCTGTCGCGGGTAGCGGGCAGTGTGGCGCGGCTGGATTTCAGCGACCGGTATCATGGAAAGGGCCGTGATGAAATTCAGGAGCTGGGCGACAGCATCAACGCCATGTCGGAGGCGCTGGAGGGCGCCGTTGCCGGGCTGCGGCAGGCCAATCTCCAGTTGCAGCAGGACAATGAGCTGAAAACGCGGGAGAGTGAAGCGCGCAAGGCCTTTATCGCCAATGTCTCCCATGAGCTCAAAACCCCCATCGCCCTGATCCAGACCTACGCCGAGGGGCTGAGGGAGGGGGTAGCCGGTGATGAGGAGAGCCGTGCCCTCTACTGCGGTGTGATTGAGGACGAAGCGCAGAAAATGTCAGAAATGATCCGGCGCATGACCTCTCTGATGCAGCTGGAGGCAGGCGGTGGGGAGCTGGATACCAAATGCTTTGACATCGCTGCGCTCTGCCGCGCCCTTCTGAACAGGTACGAGCCGCGCTTTGCCGACAAGAGGGTCTGCGTTACGGGGCCGGAGAGGGAGGCGATGGTGGAGGCCGATCCCTCCCTGATCGAAAACGTGCTGACCAATTATCTGAACAACGCCCTCAACCATGTGACGGAGAGCGGAAGCATCCGGGTAGCGGTGGAACCCGTCCCGCCGGGCCGCGTGCGGGTCACCGTCTTCAACTCCGGCGAATGCCTGCCGGAGGAGGAGCTGCCCCGCATCTGGGAGAGCTTCTACAAGGTGGACAAGGCCCGCACCAGGGCCTACGGCGGCAGCGGAATCGGACTCTCCGTGGTCGCTGCCGTCATGAGGGCGCACGGCATGCCCTGCGGTGTGCGCAACTGCCCTTCGCCCCGGCAGGAGGAGGCAGGGGTGGAATTCTTTATCGAGCTTTCCACCGCCGAAGATGACCCGAAAAGACAGCTGCCCTGATGGTTTCAGCGGACGGAACTCATCTGGCAGGGGGGCTTTAGCCCCAAACGGGTCAGCAGCTCCTCTCCCAGCGCCGGAAACGCGATGGGGGACTCCGGGTCCGGGAGGTGTTCCCCCAGCAGCTTCTCCATCCACACCATATTGTACCAGCGCCCAAATTTGCCGCCGCATTGGTGAAATTCACCGGCCATCACATAGCCCATATGGCGGTGAAATTCCATACTGTTCCTCGTCAGCCAGGGGTCCTCCGTCTCAGGATAAGCCATACAGGCGTGCAGGTTCAACAGGCGCTGCGCCCTCGATATTTCTTCCAGAACGGTATAAAGGCGCCTGCCGATAAATGGTCACTTCCGCCGCCCAACGATAAGCCGCTCCTCCCACAAAGGGACCAGTATAAGCATAGCCTGCAATCCCCTGTTCGCTCTCTGCCACAAGGAAAGGATACCTTTGCTGTGTGTTCTGAATTCTGCTCCTGAATTCATCGAGACTGGGCGTCTCATACTCGAAGGTAACGGCAGTTTTTCTGACATAAGGCGCATAGACTTTCCGCAGCTGCTCTGCGTCATCGGCAGAGGCAATCCGAATGCGGATGGTTTCTTCCAACAGAAGCTCTCCTCTCGCTTATTCTGTCCTGAAACGCCGCCTGACGCCCTTCGATACCGGCGCTTTGCAGCGGCGTTCTCTGTGCTTATTATATTCTGCCGTCCATCGACCGGCAAGGGGAACAGATCCAGGGGAGATATTGGCGCAGGCGGAGCCGGCGGCCGTATTTTGGGCCGGTCAGCGGAATTGCGTATGGACAAACCCGAATTTGCCATGTATAATGAAGAAACCGAATTGTGTGTCAGCGGCGCCGGTCCATGTCCGGCTTCTGTCCGCTGTAAGGAGGAAAACTGATGTTTAAAGTCAAACGGATTGCCGGCGTGCTGGCCAGCGCTGCCATGGCGATGACCTTGCTGTCGGCTGCCGGCTGCTCTACCCCTCAAAATGCTATGACGGTGGGGGACACCACCTATACTACCGGTGAATATCTGGCCTATCTCTACAACTCGTATTATCAGGTGTATTCCCGCTACAATTTTGCCCTTTATGCCCAGTACAACATGGACCCGTGGGCACAGGAGCTGACCTATGGCGAAGGCGACAATGAGCAGAAGCTGAAGGCGGACGAATATATTGTCAGATCGGCACAGGACGCCATGACCCGTCAGGTTGCTCTCAAGCACAAAATGAAGGAGTATGGTATAGACTCTTTGCGGGAGAAGGATCTGGAAAACGTTGAGTCTGACCTGAAGTCGGTGAAAAATGACGACACCATCCGTCTGGGCTTTAAAAAGGATACCTATGTCAAAATGTACACGGATTTTTACTGCAATGAGATGGCGCTGTTTTATGGTCTGTACGATACCGGCGGTCAGCGCGCTGTTACAGAGGCGGACATCCGCACCTATTTTGACGACAACTACCGCAGCTATAAAATGATCGAGCTCACTCTCGCGGGAACAGACGGCGCCGACCTGAGTGAGGAGGAGACGAAAAAGGTTTTGGAGCGGTTGGACGGCTATCTTACCCTGTATCAGGAAAACAAGGATTTTGACAAGGTTATCGACCGCTACAATCAGGATGAGGCGGATGCCAAGGCCACCGAGGAAAAGCCCGCCGAGACAGTTACCCCCTCTACCGATAAGGACAACCGCCGGGAGCTGGATGTCAAGCTGTACGGCGACGAGGATTTTACCAACGCGCTGAATACCGTTGCGGTGGATGAGGCGAAGGTAGTTCAGTATAAGAAAAGCGGAACTACCAATACCGCCGCGCTGATTCTCCGTCTGGACCCGGAAAAGGGAGAGGAGCGTGAGGACTATTTCACCGAAAATCGGGATAATATCATCTACGGTCTGCGATATGAGGAATTCAGCAAGGAAATCAAGGACTATATTGCCACCCTGGATGTTGAGGTCAACAAAACAGTGGAAAAAAAGTGCCGCCCTCAAAATTTTGTCACGGAAGGCTGAGGTCCGGTAAAATGAAGAGGAACCGCGCAAATGCGCGGTTCCTTTTGGTTTTCCTCTACTGGTATGGTGGTCTCTGCCGGGCGATGAGATATTTTCCCTTGCCCCCTTTTTTGTTCCGTGATACAATAAACCCCAGGCCTTTCCGCTTCGGAAAAACGGTACGTTTTATGGCCCTGGGGTCTGAAGATTCCCCTTCCGGAGAATCTTCCCTCAGCCGGCGGGACATGCCCCGGGCCTTTCCGCTTCGGAAAACCCGAAACGCTTTATAATGAAGGGGCCTAAAGATTCTCCTTCATTTGGAGGGAGGAAACACCATTTTACACTGGGCAACGCTCAAAGTATAAGAAACGAAGAAAGCGCCGCCGTGTGACTGAAGATAAAGAAGAAGGTTGGGCGGGGGTTACAGTATAAAAAACGGAAGGAAAATCCCGGAGGGGATTTTCGAGAACGCCGCCGTGTGACTGGAAATAAAGAAAGAGGTTGGGCGGGGGTTTTCAGTATAAAAAACAGAAGGAAAATCCCGGAGGGGATTTTCGAGAACGCCGCCGTGTGACTGGAAATAAAGAAAGAGGTTGGGCGGCGTTCAAGTGACGGGGCCTGCTCCGTCCGGCAATATAAAGGAGGAATTCCCTATGGCAAAAATTGAAATGCGTACTCCGCTGGTGGAGATGGACGGCGACGAGATGACTCGCATCCTGTGGGCGGCAATCAAGGAAAAGCTGTTGCTGCCCTTTGTTGATCTGAAATGTGAATATTATGACCTGGGGCTTCCCCATCGTGACGAGACAGACGATCAGGTGACAGTGGACGCCGCTCATGCAATTCAGAAATACGGGGTGGGGGTGAAATGCGCTACCATCACCCCTAATGCCCAGCGGGTAGAGGAATACAAGCTCAAGCAGATGTGGAAAAGCCCCAATGGCACCATCCGGGCGATTCTGGACGGCACCGTCTTTCGCGCTCCGGTCATGGTACGGGGTATTTCGCCCGTTGTTTCGACCTGGAAGAAGCCGATTATCATTGCCCGTCATGCCTATGGCGATATCTACAAAAACACCGAATGCTATGTGGATGGACCGGGCCGGGCGGAGCTTGTGGTTACGTCTGCCAGCGGAGAGGAAACCCGCCAGCTCATCCACGACTTTGACGGCAAAGGCATTGTGATGGGGATGCATAACACCGATGCCTCTATTTCCAGCTTTGCCCGCTCCTGTTTCCGCTACGCCCTGTCGGTCAAACAGGACCTGTGGTTCTCTACCAAAGACACCATCTCCAAAACCTACGATCACCGGTTCAAGGACATTTTCCGCGAAATTTTTGAGGCGGAATACCGGGAAGCCTTTGAAAAGGCCGGTATCGAGTACTTCTATACCCTGATTGACGATGCCGTGGCGCGGGTGATCCGGTCGGAGGGCGGCTTTATCTGGGCCTGCAAAAATTACGACGGCGATGTGATGAGCGACATGGTGGCCACCGCCTTCGGTTCACTGGCGATGATGACCAGCGTGCTGGTATCCCCTGAGGGGCATTATGAATATGAGGCGGCCCACGGCACCGTGACCCGCCATTATTATCAGCATCTCAAGGGCGAGCCCACTGCCACCAACTCCGTGGCCACAATTTTCGCCTGGTCGGGCGCCTTGCGCAGGCGGGCGGAGATGGATGGGCTTTCCGACCTGGCGGCCTTTGCTGACCGGCTGGAGTCCGCCACCATCGGCACCATTGAGGACGGTATTATGACCAAGGAGCTTTACAATCTTTCCGCCGCCGGCAACAAGCGGATGGTGAACGCCATGGACTTTCTGGAGGCCATTGCGGAGCGCCTGGCCCGCAGCGTGTAAATCTGACCAGCCGGAGACGATCTCAGGCTTAAAAAAGGAAGAGCCGAACGGGATTTCCCGTTCGGCTCTTCCTTTTTCCCTATGCCGCGCCTCAGACATTCGCCGGAAAAGGGGAATGCAGAATCCCCCTTCTTGTGTGGAAACTGATCAGAGACAGCGGGCAACGATGGCCTCCATCTCCGCCATCTTCGTTTCCATATCCGCTACCAGGCGGAACTGGGTACGGCAGCGGTCCAGATTCTGGCCCGGGCGATGGATCCGGAAATAGGTATCTCCCTCCAGATAATCCGCCAGAAAACGCATTCCGCATTCATAGGTCATCAGCTTGGCGCCAAAGGGAAGCAACGCTCTCTCCTGGTCGGTGAGCAGGGCCCCGCACTCGGATAAAAAGCCGTGGGTAAAGCCCTCAAACAGAGCCAGATCACAGGAAACGCGGGACAAATCGGTCTCGTCCTCCGCCGCTGTAGAGGCACCGACACGGATACCGTCCCCGAAATCATACAGGGACAGCCCCGGCATCACCGTGTCCAGGTCGATCACACATACAGGAGCAAAGCTCTCCTCATCCAAAAGGACATTGTTCAGCTTGGTGTCGTTGTGTGTGACCCGCAGAGGAAGCTCCCCCCTCTGCAGCAGAGAAACAAGCCGCCCCGTCTCCTTATGCCGGGCTCGGACAAAATCGATTTCTTTCTGTGCCGCTGCTGCTCGGCCCTTCACGTCGGCCGCCACGGCGCGCTCAAAGTCCTGATAACGGGAGGCGGTGTCGTGGAAGTGGGGGATGACCTCATGAAGGTCCGCCGCCGGATAACCGTTCAGCAACCGTTGAAAGCGGCCAAAGGCCAGCCCCGCAGAATGGAGCTGCTCCGGTGTTTGGGCCGTTTGGAGGGTAACGGTGCGCTCCACAAAGACGTAGGCGCGCCAGTATTCGCCCTCTTCGTCCATCACCATGGGGGCGCCGTCGCGGGCAGGAATCAGCCGCAGGCACTCCCGACGGGGGTCGCCGCCCTCCGCCTCCACCATACGGCGCAGATAGGCAGTTACATTCGCCACATTTTCCATCAGAGCGGCGATATGCGAAAATACCCGGCGATTGATCCGCTGAAGGATCACGCGGCCGTCAGCGGGTGGGGCCAGCTGGACCAGATAGGTCGCATTGATATGCCCGCTGCCGTACGGTTCGGCGGAAAGGGGGGCGCTGTCTACAGAAAACAACCCGGCTATGGTCAAAGCATCCGTCATCAAAATTCTGGCCTTTCATCCTCAAATATCGCGGTTCACTTATTCTGTGCCGACGGCAGACGGCCTATTATGTCGGGCGACTGGTTCCCATTCAGCGGCACTCATCCCCACAGGCGGGCGGGATAACGACCGGCCTCTGTCAGGGAGTGGATGGCGTCAATCACCTGCTGCCGGTCCTCCCGATAGGTCATACCATACCAGCGGTCGGGGGTTTTCAACACCTTCACATCGGCTTCACCGGCGATCACCAGTCGGTCCACCACATAGGGCAGATAAAACTCCGACTTTATGGGGTCGGTGGCCGGGTCATGGTAAAACGCCCGAAATACCTCCTCAAACTTTTCCAGCGCACCGGCCGGAAACGCCCAACAGTTCATGGAGACCGTACAGCCCCGCGGCAGAGGCTCCCAGGTCTGGCCGCCGTCCTCGGTAAAGGCAGCGCCGCCATCCCTCTTTTCAATCCGTACCCTTTCGACAATATCGGTCAGATAATGCTCGGAATCAATAGTACAGACACCGCGGGAAACATAACCGTTTTCGGTCAGGGTGTTCTCCAGAACATAGCCTGCCATCGCAAGGTGGAGCTTATCGCTGCCGGCATGGCTGTCGGCCAGAAAATCGTGCAGCAGCTGAAAACAGGCGGGACCATAATAGTCGTCGGCATTGATAACCACAAAGGGACCGTTTACCTGTCCCTGACAGCACATAACCGCGTGGCCGGTGCCCCACGGTTTTTCCCGCGGCACCGCTGGAATGCCCGCTGGCAGACGGGTCAGCTCCTGAAAAACATACTCCACCTGGATATGAGGCGCCATCCGGTCGCCGATCTTCTCCCGAAATTCCGCCTCATTTTCCCGTTTAATGACAAAAACGACACGGCGGAAGCCCGCCGCCAGCGCGTCGTAAACGGAATAATCAATAATCATCTCTCCGGCGGGGCCAACGGGGGTGAGCTGCTTGAGACCACCAAAGCGGCTCCCCATACCGGCGGCCATAATCACCAGTGTCGATTCCCTGTCAAGTGGCTGCATCTTTTGCTACCATCCTTTCCTTCCCCTTTAATGCCTTCCGGTTGGCCGTACAGCAGAAAAGAAGGAATGCGAAGCCTTTTTTATTCGTCCTGCATTTGCATCAAATGTCCCTTGTCAAAACACATTTGTCGGATATAATGAGAAGTGGCGGGACACAACAGCGCTTCTCCGTCCGCTCATATCTTTCTATTATAGTCAGGAGGAAGCCAAATGGCAATACTGATTACTGGCGGCTGCGGATACATCGGCAGCCACACCTGTATCGAGCTGCTGAAGGCCGGGCAGGAGATCGTCGTGCTGGACAATTACGACAACGCGAAGCCGGAGGCCCTGCGCCGTGTGCAGGAGCTGGCGGGAAAGACATTCCCCTTTTATGAATGCGATATCCGCGATGAGGAAGGACTGCGCCGCCTGTTTGCCGCCCATACCATTGACGCGGTGATACACTTCGCCGGGCTGAAGGCTGTGGGAGAATCGGTGCAGAAGCCGCTGGCCTATTACGACAACAATGTGAGCGGCACCGTCACCCTGTGCCGGGTGATGGCCGAGGCGGGCTGCAAACGGATCGTCTTCAGCTCCTCTGCCACCGTTTACGGCATGAGCAATCCCTCCCCTTTGAAGGAGGATATGCCCACCGGCGCGGTGACCAATCCCTACGGCCGCACCAAATATATCATTGAGGAGATTCTCAAGGATGTTTGCGTCTCCGACCCCGAATGGACGGCTGTCCTGCTGCGGTATTTCAACCCCATCGGCGCCCACGAAAGCGGCCGGATTGGCGAGGACCCCAACGGAATTCCCAACAACCTGATGCCCTATATCTCTCAGGTGGCCATTGGCCGGCTGGAGCGGCTGGCTGTGTTTGGCGATGACTATGATACTCCCGACGGCACCGGCGTCCGCGACTATATCCATGTGGTGGATCTGGCGGCCGGCCATGTCAAAGCGGTAGATTATGCCCTTTCCCACACCGGCGTGGAGATATTCAACCTGGGTACCGGAACGGGATGCAGCGTGCTGGAGCTGGTGAACGCCTTCCAAGAAGCGAATGGGGTAGAGGTGCCCTATACCGTGGCGCCGCGCCGTGCCGGCGATATCGCCACCTGTTATTCCGACCCGGCAAAGGCGGAAAAACTGCTCGGCTGGAAGGCTGTCCGTCATGTGGTGGACATGTGCCGCGACTCGTGGCGTTGGCAGTCGCAGAATCCGAACGGCTATGAGGACTGACCTCTACTTTAGCATACCCGGCTTTCTGTTGCTATTCCCTTTTCGGCATTTTTTTGATACAAACGGCCTGTCATCTACCTCAGGGCAGATGACAGGCCGTTTGTATTTCCAGTGCTGTTCCCTTCACGCACATCCGGCTGGGTTTTATTTCGGTTCCTCCGCCAGACGAATCCCCAGCTCTGCCAGCTGCGTCTCGTCCGCCGGACTGGGACAATCGGTCATGGGTTCAGTCATGTTCTGCACCTTGGGGAACGCGGTCACATCCCGGAGGGTGGACGCTCCCAGCATCTGCATCACCAGACGATCGAGGCCAATACCCATACCACCATGGGGCGGCGCGCCGTACTGGAAGGCGTCGAGAAGATAGCCAAATTTGCGTCGGGCCTCCTCCTCCGACAGACCGAGCGCATGGAACATGTGGCCCTGAAGCTCCGGATCGGTGATACGGATTGAACCGCTGGCCATTTCCACCCCATTAAAAACCAAATCATATGCTTTGGCAAACACCTTTTCCGGCGCGCTGGTCAGCCAGGGGACACATTCGTCCAGCGGGGCGGTGAAAGGATGATGCATAGCTGCCCAGGCGCCTGCCTCCTCGTCCCATTCAAAGAAGGGGAATTCGGTGATCCACAGCAGCCGGAATCCTTCACGGGGCAGCTCCATACGGTCGGCCACTACCAGACGAAGGGCGCCCAGCGTAGTCTGGACACGCTTTTTCGCTGTATCGGCCACCAGAAGGAGCACATCCCCCTCCTCCATTCCGGCGGCGGCCAGGAGCGCCTCCAGTTCCTCCTCCGACAGGAATTTGGCAAAGGAGGAGGAACGGCTTTCCGCTGTCCAGCGGACCCAGGCGAGCCCCTTGGCCCCGATCCCCCTGGCATATTCGGTCAGGCGGTCGATCTCCTTGCGGGTATAAACGCCCGCGCCGTTTTTCACATTGATGGCCTGAACCGCTCCTCCGGCCTCGATGGCGCTGGTGAAAACGCCGAAGCCGCAACCCCTGACCGACTCGGTCAGGTCGATCAGCTCCATGCCGAAGCGGGTATCCGGCTTGTCCGAACCATAGCGGGCCATCGCCTCTGTATAGGTCATGCGTGGCAACGGCGTGGGCAGCTCGATACCCAGCACTTCCCGAAATACATGGCGAAGATAGCCTTCGCCCATGTCGAGCACATCCTCCACATCCACAAAGGACATCTCCATATCAATCTGGGTGAATTCTGGCTGGCGGTCTGCCCGCAGGTCTTCGTCCCGGAAGCAGCGGGCCAGCTGGATATAGCGGTCAAAGCCCGCCACCATGCACAGCTGCTTATACAGCTGCGGGGACTGGGGCAGGGCGTAGAACTCCCCATGGTGGAGACGGGAGGGGACCAGAAAGTCCCGTGCTCCCTCCGGGGTGGATTTGATCAGCATGGGGGTGTCAAGCTCAATAAAGCCCTGTGCGTCAAAATAATCCCGCGTGGCCTTGGCGATCCGGTGGCGCATCAGCAGATTGTGCTGAAGGACAGGGCGGCGCAGGTCGAGATAGCGATACTTCAGCCGGGTAGCCTCCGCCGTCGTGCAGTCGTCCACGATCTCGAAGGGCGGGGTTTGCGCCCGGCTGAGGATCCGCAGCTCTGCTGCTGCAATCTCAATATCACCGGTGGGGAGCTCCCGGTTGACGGCGCTGCGCAGGCGCACCTGTCCCCGCACAGCAAGGACGTATTCGCCCCGCACGGCAAAGGCCTTCTCAAACACAGCCCGGTCGGTGGACTCGTCAAAGGCCAGCTGCACAAGACCGGTCCGGTCCCGCAAATCCACAAAAATCAGCTGACCCAGGTCTCTCTGGCGCTGTACCCAGCCGCAGAGGACGACCTCCTCCCCCTCATGGGCCGCGCGAAGCTCGCCGCAGTAATGGGTCCGTTTGAGACCCGCCATCGTTTCCGCCATGGTGATAACGTCCTTTCCTTGAACAGATTCATTCCCACACTGTACACGCTCAGGCGAGGCTGTCCCCGCCGTCCAGCAGTCCGCCCTCCTCGCCCAGAAGAGCGGTCATACCCGCCAGCTGGCGGTCAAGGGACTGGTTATACAAAACCGTATACAGGCTGTCGTCCAGACTGACCTCCCGCTGTTCGCCCGTTTCCATATCCTTCAGCTGCGCTTTTCCGGCTGCCAGCTCATTGTCGCCCACCACCAGCGTGTACCGTGCGCCGAGCTTGTCGGCATATTTCATCTGGGCCTTCAGGCTGCGTCCCACCGTGTCAAACTCGGCGGAAATGCCCCCCTCCCGCAGACGGGTGGCCATCACAAAGCAGGCGCGGGCCGCCGCCGTACCTAAAGAAGCAAAATATACCTCGCAGCGGGGCTCCTCCGGGAATTCTGCCTGTTTGGCCTCCATCACCAGCAGCAGGCGTTCCAGCCCCATCCCGAAGCCGAGAGAGGGTACATGGGGACCTCCCAGC
>JAAWCO010000111.1 GCA_022793315.1 Clostridiales bacterium
GCAGCTGAAGGGACAACTGGCTTCCGATCAGGTGGGCGGACAGGCGCTGGAAAAAAGCGGCTTTGAAGCGGCCGTCCGTCTTCTGGAAGCGATCCGCCGGAACGAAATCGAGGGAATCGTTGGACTGGATGTCGCCGATCCTTCTGATCTGCGGCTGAATTGGCGGAATCAGATCATCCTTCTGCTGGGCGGGGATGTGAATCTGGATTATGAAATGAAGGTGGCCGCCGCAACCATTCGCACCATTACCGGCTCGTATGGGGAGGGCGCCAAAGGACAGATTGACATGCGCAGCTATTCTGACGCGGATTCGTCCAACGACGAAGCAGTGTATATTCCACAGGATATTCTGGATCGGAATCAGGCCTCCTGAGGATAAGGCCGCGCTCGATTTCTTCTTCGACGAAAAAGTTCATAAAGACCGTGTAAAAACCAATGTTTACGGTTGAATTTGCGTTTTGCCCGTGGTAGAATTAAAAGCATTAGACAATTAAGTATGATAAACAGGACTTTAACACTTGGGAGGAAGTTTCATGGGGTTTCAGTTTGATAACGATACCGTGGACAACGTACAGATAAAGGTAGTTGGTGTTGGCGGCGGCGGCGGAAATGCGGTCAATCGCATGGTTCGTTCCAATGTTCAGGGAGTGGAATTTATTTCCATTAACACCGACCATCAGGCGCTGTATCTCTCCCAGGCGACACAGAAAATCCAGATTGGCGATAAGCTGACCCATGGAATGGGAGCCGGCTCCAATCCGGAAAAAGGCCAGCGGGCCGCGGAGGAAAGCCGCGAGGAGATCACGGCCGCGCTCAAGGGTACCGATATGGTGTTTATCACGGCCGGTATGGGCGGCGGCACCGGCACCGGCGCCGCTCCTGTCGTGGCGGAAATCGCCAGAGACCTGGGGGTTCTGACGGTGGGAATTGTCACCAAGCCGTTTCTCTTTGAGGGACGCAGGCGGATGGAGCAGGCGGAGAGCGGCATTTCCATGCTACGTGAAAATGTGGACAGTCTGGTGGTCATCCCCAATGAACGGCTGAAAATGGTCAGCGAGCAGAAAATCACCTTGGCCAACGCCTTTGAAGTAGCGGACGATGTACTGCGTCAGGGCGTGCAGAGTATTTCCCAGCTGATTCAGGTGCCAGGGCTGGTGAACCTGGATTTCGCCGATGTCACCGCCGTGATGAAGGATGCAGGCTATGCGCACATGGGGGTTGGCCGGGCCGGCGGCAAGGACAAGGCGGAGGCCGCGGCTCAGGCGGCGATTGCCAGCCCGCTGCTGGAAACCTCAATCGACGGCGCTCACGGCGTGATCATCAATATCACCTCCTCCGCCGATATTGATCTGGAGGATGTGGAGCTTGCCTCCTCCATCATTTCACGGGCGGCTCATCCCGACGCCACCATTATCTGGGGTGCGGCCTTTGACGATACCATGGAGGACGAAATTTGTGTGACGGTGATTGCCACCGGATTTGCCACCGATGGTTCCTATAAAGCGCCGCCGTCTCCCAGCCAAAGCGCTCCCGCGTCGGAGGACTTTGCACCGGCTCAGGACCAGTCCACCGGGACGGAGGACGACGATTATATTGATATTATGTCCATCTTCAATAAGAAGAAGGACTGAGTATTTCAATGCCATAGCACCACAGGGGGGACGAAGCCAAGCTTCGTCCCCCCTGTGTTTTGTTTTCCGTTCGAGAGGGAAAAACGACAGAGCAGAAAGGGAGAAGGTGGGGAAACACTTCCTTCCATAAAGAAGCAGGAGAGCGGGGCGGTATGGGGCGTGCCTGCTACATAGAATTCCACGCTTTGTACACAGTATAAAGGAGCTGCATAGCCTTCTATAAACTGCCGAACAATCCCATTATTTAGAACCGCGCTATAGGATCAAAGTCTATATGGGCATTCAGGTGTGCGGCTGTAAAGATCAGGGAATGCTTATTTCGTATTTTCGGCACAATCCAATAAAGCGCTTCACCGTTCCCCACCGTTAATATTTCCTTTATTGTTACTACCTTTCCCCGAATTCAATGCCGGTTATCGGGTTTATTCAGGTTTCCTTTGCTGGCTTGGCATTTGGTACGGCGAAGCCTGACTCGGTTCGATATCAGATGAACGTCGCAGTCGTTTTCAAACACCAGGACCAGTTCTGGCATAACCGTATGGTACTCTTTCTTAAAGCTCCCCTGTGTTTACAGATGTATAAATCATTCCTATCAAGAGGTACAGGCTTTTGAGACGGACACGGCCTGGATCACCATCCTGAAAGCTCCGCCTTTTGCAGGGCGGAAACCATTTTAGCGTCGAGAGGGCCGTATTCGCCGGAGAGATGGGCGAGCAGCTCCTTGATATCCTGCCGGCGGGTATGTCCGTCAGCGGGGCAGGAGGAGGGAATTACCGGCAGGTGCAGTTGTCGGGCGGCGGCGGCAATCTGCGCTTCCGGCAAAAAAATCAGGGGACGGATCATCCACAGCCCACGGTTGCTGAGATAGGCTTTGGGGGAAAAGCAGGAGAGGCTCCCCCCCTCCAACAGGTTCATCAGAAGGGTTTCGGCCGCGTCGTTTTGATGGTGGCCCAACGCTACCGTACAGCAGCCGGCGGCGACCGCCTCTCGATGAAGAATCCCCCGCCTCATCCGGGCGCACAGGCTGCAGGGGTTCGCTTCCTTTCGCTCCCTGAAAATGATCTCCCACAGACGGGTGCGCCGGATCATATGGGGGATATCCATTGAGGCGCACCATTGCGTGAGGGGCTGATAGTCGGTTTCTGCGCCGTCTGTGCAAAGATCCAGCGTGATGGCTGTCAACGTGAACGGACGGGGATAAAACCGACGCAGCCCCTGCAGCGCCGCCAGAAGAATCAGACTGTCCTTGCCGCCGGAAACTCCTACTGCGATATGATCCCCTTCCTGGATCATATCATAGCGCTGTACCGCCGCCCTCACAGGCGCCAGCAGCTCTTTCATGATGTCGGGCATGTTTTTCCCAGTCCCCTTTCTGCCGCTTAAATAGGGGGAGGGAGGTCCCGCTGTGGCGGGGGGCGGGGCCGGCCTCCACCCGAAGCATATAAAAACAGGATACCACGGCGGCTCCATCTCGGCAATCCCCACCGGATAGAATCGCGCGCCAGCAATCGCGCAAACGGACGCAAAACAGGAAGATAAACAGAGCAATCTCCCTGTAAATTAAAAAAACGGAGAAATCATCTTGACAGCCGGGGCGGCGTATGGTATGATCATACTCGCGTTATCGGGGGATGTCCTGTCCGCCCGGTTTGTTTCGTTTTGTTCAAACGATTGAGAACCATCATTTTCAGGAGGTAATACGATGTCCACGTACATGGCTAAGGCGGGCGAAGTGACCCGTAAATGGTACATTCTCGACGCCGCCGGCAAACCCCTTGGACGGGTTGCCGCTCAGGCTGCCACGCTCCTGCGCGGCAAGCATAAGCCGGAGTTCACCCCTCATGTGGATTGCGGTGATCATGTCATCATCATCAACTGCGGCCAGGCGGTTCTGACCGGCAACAAGCTGGAGCAGAAGAAATGGTACCGTCACACAGGCTGGATCGGCGGGCTGAAGGAGGTAAAATATTCCTCTCTGATGGCGAGCCGTCCGGAAAAGGCGATGTCCCTTGCGGTGAACGGTATGCTGCCTCATAATACTTTGGGCCGGAAGGCGGCCACTCGTCTGCGCGTCTATGGCGGCGCTCAGCATGAACATGACGCCCAGAAACCCGAAGCATACGAGTTTTAAGGAAGGAGGCTGTTAAAGATGGATTACAATAAACGTCCCTATTTTTATGGCACCGGAAGAAGAAAGAAATCGGTGGCCCGCGTTCGTTTGTATGCTGGTACCGGCAGTGTCAAGATCAACGACCGCGATATTGACGATTACTTCGGCCTGGAAACCTTGAAGCTGATCGTTCGTCAGCCTCTGAATCTGACAGGAACCGCCGACAAGTTTGATATCGAATGCCGTGTAGCAGGCGGCGGTGTGACCGGTCAGGCCGGTGCAATCCGTCATGGAATCGCCCGCGCCCTGTTGCAGTATGACAGCGAGGCACTGCGTCCTCAGCTGAAAAAGGCTGGGTTCCTGACCCGCGATCCGCGTATGAAGGAGCGTAAGAAGTACGGTCTGAAGGCGGCTCGTCGCGCTCCCCAGTTCTCGAAGAGATAGTTTTCCACGACCCGATAGGATCACAGATGATAAGGGTATGGTAAAAGGAATTCCTTTTACCATACCCTTTAATCGTTTTCCGCCAGAAGAATTCTGCCCGCGATCAGGGCAGAAGCCCCCAGCGGAGAGGGCCTGTCCGAGGCACTATTCACCGGGGGTCAGACTACCGTAACAGAAGGGAAGAGCAGCGTTTTATCTCCACAGGGAGGAATCGCCGGACGGCGCCGACTGGCGGAAGCCGAAGAGAATTCGAGGTCTTGCATGTGGAGATACTTCTCTTATGATTTCAGCTGACTCCCTGACGGGGATGAAGACGATCTTTTTCGCTGTCCGCCCGTCTTTTTGAGCAGGTGGATCAGCGGAAGAAGCGCCAGCGCCAGTGCCAGTAGAATCGCTCCGCCAACCAACATGGCGGACATGCTGCTGGAAACCAAATCGACAAAGGCGTCATAAACATATTGCGGAGACAGGTGTATCCGTTCATAGGCGCGCTCCATCAGTATATAGATGGGAAAAACCGACATCATCAGCGCTGCCCCAGACAGGGAATAGACCAGATAACGGACAGCACGGTGTTTGAATCGCCGGATACTGAGCAAAAAAAGAATCAGCAGAGCGCACAGGAGAACAATGACAACGATGCCAATGGTGTATCCTTTGAAAAAGAGCATCCGGATCTGCCCGAAGGTATCGACAAAAGGGATAGTGACCTGATCTCGATACAGCTTGGTACAGGTGTCCACCAGGGTCTGCAGGCTTTCTGCTGATTCGTCACTGATCACCAGTTCGTTTTCAGCCGCATAGGTGGTAAAACGGCTCATCAAATCCTCTTTGAGCGGCTGCAGGTCCAGCCGGTAGCTGGAATCCCCGGTAAAGGCAGCGGTGACGCCGTTGACAATATCTTTATAGACCAGGTCCGCGTCAATGACGCCGTCGTAAATCTCGGCAGGAACACCCCCCGGAAGCGATTTCATCTGATCCAGTATGGTGTCGGCGGATTTTTGATAGTAGTTGGCTTTTTCCAGTCGCTTTAGCACAAAATCTTGATTAAAAATAGTGACGGACAGACAACTCCCCGCTGCTAACAGGAACAAAAGTAAGGCCATAATAAAGGCGATAAAGGAGCTGATGATCAACCGGAGGATATGCTGTGTTTTCCTTTTCATAGGACAAACCTGCCTTTCATTTGGGGGAAGGATATTCCAGGAAATCATATGCGGAGCAGCCCAACACAGCCCAACACGGGAAAAAGAAAACCCCGCTGAAACAAGCGGGGTTTGGCGGTTAGGGAGCGGCTGCGCCTACCATTATTCGGAAACGATAGGAGGCCCCGAAACCTTATCGGCATAGACAAAATAACGCTTATCGGTCAAACCCAGCATATTAAAGGGATAGCAGGTGTAGAGAATCAGCTGTTCCTTTTCCTGGTTCAGGTCATAGGCAGATTTATCCGTAGCCTTGAATACACCCATGTCGGTCACCTGATACTCATATACACCATAGTTAGTGGTGATGGTGATGATATCGCCTGCCGATACCCTCTGAAGCTGGTGAAAGACACCGTTGTTGTGGCCGCTGATCATGATGGGCTTCCCGCTGCCGGGGATGAAGCTGCCCATATACTGACCAATGCCCTTTTTCAATATCTCCTGGCCATCGCCGAAATAGAGATTGGTGTCGATGCCGGCAATTTCAATCTGAAAGCGCGCATAATGGGCGCCATATTTCGGCATTTGAACCTCTTCTTCTTTGACTGAGGTTACCGGCTCCGTATGTTCCTGAGGAGAGAATATTGAATGGATATCCTCTGAAAAATCCGGACGACTGTTGGAGATCACCATGCTGAGGGCCGACAGCGCCGGGGAAAGCAGAGGGGAGAGCGCCAGATAAAACAGACCGTATCCAACGACAGAAAAAAGTAATGGCATACCAAGGTAGGCCATTACTTTTTTAAGCGTTTTCCTTTTCAGGAAGCTCATTTCGCCATCAGTCTGGATTTACGGGCGACCACAGCGCAGCCGGCCAGCAGGGAAACCAGAGTAACAACCGTAACAACCGCGACGGTGGTATCGGCGCCAGTCGTCTTGATAACCTTCTCGATCTTGGCAACCACTGTGCCGTTGCTGTCCTTGACAGTCAGGGTCTTGTTGCTGCTGTCGAAGGTCAGGGTCAGATCCAGCGCAGCCGCCGCTTTTTCCGCGTTAGCCATCAGCTTGTTCTTAGCCTCAGCAGGCAGGTTGTTCAGATCGGTTACGCCGCTTTCCTTAACGATGACAACGGCTTCATCAATCTGGGTAATGATGGTGGCCTTCTGCTCGTCGGAGACATCCACGCCGTCCTGCTTCAGATAGTTCTCGGCCTGGTTGTAGTACTCGGCGGGCAGGGTCAGGTTCTTGTCGCCCACAGTGATCGGCGCTTTCAGCTTATCAAGGATGGCCTGCTCGTTGGCATTGATCCCGGAAGCAGCGAAAGCCGTAATCGATACCGTGACGGCCAGAAGCGCGCTCATGATGCTGGCAATGACTTTTTTCATGTTTCTACCTCCCAGTAAATAATTAGTTGCAGTCCTTTTGCCTTTCCATATTATAATTCAGACCTTGCCAAATTGCAACCCTTATTTTCACAGGAAATCAAAAAAATACTACAGGAAAAGAGGCGCTTTTCAGCGGCGTGTACTTGTGATATAATTAAGGTTAATATAAAAAAGTAGACAGAACAGGCGGAAGCGGCTGCTCTGGCAGAGTGGAGGCGTATACCAATTGATGTGAAAAACAAAGGGATGTCCTGGGCAATAAGGGCGATGGTTTCGCTGACAGCGCTGCTGATGTTTCTGGCGGGCTGGCTGCCCCTGCTGACACTGGGAAGGCATCATATCGGCGTGTGGGCGCCGATGACTGGTGGGCTGCTTCTTCTGGCAGGCTGCGTGTTTTATCCCCGTCTGCGGCGCACAGTGAATGATTTATCGCAAAGAAAGGGGCTGCGGCGGATGCTTTTGGCTTTGTATACAATGGGAGCTCTCCTGCTGCTGTTATTCCTTGTAGTTTCCGGTATGATGTTCTATCATGCAGCGCGGCCGGCTCCCAGCCAGGCGACGGTGGTGGTGCTGGGCGCTTCGGTAAAGGGGGGCGCGCCCAGCGCCATGCTGGCCGACCGGCTGGACGCAGCGCTCAGGTATCTGGAGGCGAACCCCAATTCGGTCTGTATCGTTTCAGGAGGGCAGGGGTCGGATGAACCGGAATCGGAGGCCGCTGTCATGCAGCGCTATCTTACAGCCAAGGGAATCGCGGCGGAGCGTATCTATCAGGAGGACCGTTCCATGAATACCTTTGAGAATATTGCCTTTTCACGGGAAATTATTGAGGCGGAGGGGCTGAGTCCCACCGTCGTGATTGCGACGCAGGAGTTTCATCAATACCGGGGCCAGTTTTTTGCCCATAAAGCCGGACTGTCCGAAGTGGGGCCCCTGACCTGCCGGTCGCCCTGGCACCTGCTGCCCAGCTATTGGATTCGGGAATTCGCGGCGATTTGCCGCATGTGGTTGCTGGGATATTAAAAAGAGCAGTAAAATGCTGAAAAGGGCTTTTTGTATTCATCCAGTGGGGCTTTCAACAGGCCTTCATCAAAGAGAATGCTCTCGCTTTTGGCAGCACAAAACAGATTGACTCAAAAATAACGAAGTGGTATACTGGCGGTATTGGATCATCGGGAGGATATAGAGAGAATACAACGAAATGGATGGCCGGTTTTCACCGTTTTTTCAGGTGTGAACGGCGGACCGGCTTGTTTTGAAATTGACGATAAGGACGGTGTGGAAAATGGACTTAATGGTATGCGTGGGGAGTTCCTGCCATCTTCAGAATTCGCGGGAGATCATCGGCCGATTTAAGGAGCTGATCGCCAGTCACGGGCTGGAGGACCGTGTGATCCTCAAGGGTTCCTTTTGTATGGGTCACTGTGCGGACGAGGGTGTCTGCGTCAAATACGGGGATCAGGTATTCGGCGTGACCGTGAGCAACATTGACGACTTTTTTGAGACACAGATCGCCGGGGGGCTGGAGTCATGACTGCCTACATAAGCGTCAAAAAAGCGAACTGCAAAAACTGCTACAAATGTCTGAAGCATTGTGCGGTGAAATCCATCAGCTATATTGCCGACCGGGTGGAGGTGCTGGCGGATCAGTGTGTGCTCTGCGGCAAATGCATCAATGTCTGTCCTCAGGGGGCCAAGACGGTGGTTAACGATCCAGCACGCATTCTGGAATGGCTCCGCGATCCCCAAACCCGGGTGGCGGCCAGTCTGGCGCCCGCCTGGGCGGGGGTGTTCGGCGGCGATGGTGATGCCGACCACGTTTCGTCTGTGCAGATGGCGGAGGCGCTGCGCGAGCTGGGCTTTGATACGGTGGAAGAGACAGCGGCCGGTGCGGCGGAGGTGACGGCTCGCTACCGTGAGCTGCTGGAGGAAGGGACGATGCCGTCCGTGCTGACCACCTGCTGTCCAACAGTGAATCTTCTGATTGAGCGGTATTATCCGGAGCTGGTTCCTCTGATGGCGCCGGTGATATCGCCGGCTCTGGCCCATGGACGTATGCTGAAAAAGCGTTTGGGCGAGGATACACGAGTGGTTTTTATTGGTCCCTGTCTGTCGAAAATCCGGGAAATCGACGAGCATCCCGAGTCGGCGGACGCGGTGCTGACCTTCCGTCAGCTGGACGCTCTCCTGCGGGACCGGGGCTTACTGGAGAAAGAAAAGGCGGTGGGAAAAGAGACCGCCATGGACGGTGCTTCCTCCTTTTCCCGAATCTATCCGGTGCCGGAGGGCATCGTGAGGGACATCCGGCATCAGGCCACTGTTGCCGGCGCGATGGAGGCGGCCGGGGGAGACTTCGCCGGCCGGTATAACGGATACGATTTTATCAGCGTTTGTGGTCTGGAAAATGTGATGGCCTTTCTGACAGAGCTGCGGGACGGCCACTGCGGCCAGGTGTTTGCCGAACTCAATTCGTGCAGTGGCGGGTGTGTCAACGGACCGCTGATCCCCGACAGCCGGCGGGCGCCCTACCGTTCTCATCTGCGGGTGGAGCGGTATGCGGCACAGGCCCCCGCCTTTGTCAGCGAAAGGCCTGAGCTGACCTGGCGCTTTGAGGCGGAACCGGTACAGGAGGATATGCCGGATGAAAAGACAATCCGGCGCATTCTGTCCGAAATTGGTAAACCCACGCCTGACCGGGAGCTGAACTGCGGCTCCTGCGGCTATCCCACCTGCCGGGACAAGGCGATTGCCGTCTATCGCGGCAAAGCGGAGCTGTATATGTGTCTGCCGTACATCAACGATATTTCCCAGTCTTTAAGCAGCGTGACGCTGGCCGCTACCCCCAATTATATCATTGCGGTCGACCGGGAACTGCGGATTGTGGAATTTAATCTTGCGGCGCAAAAGCGCTTTGGCGTTTCCCGTCAGGAGGCGGTGGGGTCGGAGCTGTACGAATATATGGATCCTTCCGACTTTGAGCATGTGTTTCTGACCGGACGGGATATCCACGAAAAGAAGGTGCGGATCGAATCGCAGGGTCTGATTGTGGAACAGTCGCTGATCTATATGCTGGAGCAGAATATTGTCATCGGGTTCCTCAAGGACATCACACAGGAGGAAAAGGAGCGGGAGGAAAAGCATCAGGCGAGGCTGGAGGCAGCCGAAATGGCGCAGAAGGTCATCGAAAAGCAGATGATAGCGGCGCAGGAGATCGCCAGCCTGCTGGGCGAAACCACCGCTGAAACCAAGGTGACGCTGAACAACCTGAAAAAACAAATTATGAGCGAAGAGGAAGGTCTGGCTTCCCGTTCCTGAGTGAAGCTGGCTTTGAGGCCGTTCCCCGCCTGGCGGAAAGGGAACGAATTTTTGACAGAAAGGCAGAATGTCCATGGCCGACAGGGTCTATTATGATGTGACCTATAAAAGCCTGCTGAAAAAAAATGAAGAGCTGTGCGGCGATATGGTCGAGGTGGTGAAGGCGGAGGACGATGTGATGGTAGCCCTTTCCGACGGACTGGGCAGCGGGGTGAAGGCCAATATCCTTGCCACCCTCACCTCCAAAATTATTGCCACTATGATGAAGCAGGGCGCCCCGCTGGAGGATACAGTGGATACCATTATTCACACCCTGCCAGTGTGCAAGGTGCGTAAGGTCGCCTATTCCACCTTTGCCATCCTCAAGCTGACAGCGGAGGGAAAGGCTTATCTGACCGAATTTGACTGTCCCGGCTGTATCTATCTGCACGATGGAGTGAACTACCCCATTGAGTACACTACCCGGGAGATTGGCGGCAAAACCATCAAGGAGGCTGTTCTTGATCTGGAGGTGGGCGATTCCCTCACGCTGATGAGCGACGGCGTGGTTTTTGCCGGCGTCGGTGAGGTGCTCAATCTGGGCTGGGATTGGGAAAGCGTCAGCGATTTCATGCAGGATACCTATAAAGCGGAGGCCAGCAGCGCCCGGATGACATCTGAACTGATTGGAGCCTGCGAGGATCTCTATATGGGGAAGCCGGGAGACGACACCACTGTCGCCACCGTCAAGGTCATTCCGCGGCAGACGGTCAGCCTTTTCTCCGGACCGCCCCGCTTTCCGCGGGACGACGAGCGGATTGTGGTAGACTTCATGTCCCCGGAGGGCGCTAAAATTGTTTGCGGGGGCAGCAGCGCCAATCTGCTGGCCCGTATACTGGGCCGGGAGGTGACCACCGACCTCAACTACAGCGGTGATTTGCCACCTGTCGCCCACATCAAGGGCATCGACATCGCTACCGAAGGGGTGCTGACCATCCGCAAGGTTAAGGATATCGTGCTGCATTATCTCAGTAATCCCGCGGATGAGGAAACCATCCGACTCATGGATGAAAACAACGGCGCAGCTCTGATCGCCAGGATGCTTCTGGAGCACTGCACCCATTTGAATATGTTCATCGGCAAAGCCATTAATCCCGCTCATCAGAATCCCAATTTGCCGGTGGACCTCAGCATCAAGATTCGTCTGCTGGAGGATCTGGCCGAGCTGCTCCGCTCAGCGGGCAAGATGGTCAACATCCGTTATTATTAACACGACGACTCCCACAGAAAGGATACTTCCAACTATGCAGGAACTCACCGATATCGTTCAAATCAAACATGAGGCGCTCAAGCTCACAGCAAAGCATGCGTTTTCCGGTACTCTTTATCAGCAGTACGAGCAGATTCCCTATGAGATGATACCGGGAATCAAGCCGCGTTTTCGCTGCTGTGTGTACCGGGAACGGGAAATTGTCCGGCAGCGTGTGCGTATGGCGATGGGCAAGCTGCCCATTGATGTCATGTACACCGATAAGGACAGTACGCAGGTAGTTCATGTCATTCCCTGCGCATGCGAAGGATGTCCTATCTCCAAAATCACCGTTACGCCCAATTGCCAGAGCTGCCTGGCGAAAAAATGTGTCAAGGCTTGTCCCTTCGGCGCGATTTCTGCCACCCCCTCCGGCGCCGTGATTGATCAGAGCAAATGCCGAAAATGCGGCAAATGTGTGGCGGCCTGTCCCTATAACGCCATTGTGGAGATTGAGCGTCCGTGCCGTCGGAGCTGTCCGGTAAAGGCCATCAGTATGGATGAGAATGATATCGCGACCATTGACCCGGCCAAATGCGTCAACTGCGGCGCCTGTGTGATCGGCTGTCCCTTTGGTGCAATTTCCGACGTGTCCATGATGGTGAACGTGATTGATGCACTTCAGGACAGGGATAAGGAAGTGGTCGCCATGATTGCCCCTGCCATTGAGGGACAGTTTGGGACCGATACGCTGCCCCAAATCAAGCGGGCGATCCGTCAGCTGGGCTTTGATGATGTATACGAGGTGGCGCTGGGCGCCGACATGGTGGCTTACAGCGAAGCGGAAGAGCTGCTGGAGCGAAAGGAGGCAGGGGAGAAGCTGACCTCCTCCTGCTGCCCGGCCTTTGTCAATCTGGTGCGCAAGCATTTCCCCGACCTGATGAAATATGTTTCAACCACGGTATCCCCGATGGTGGCGGTGGAACGGTATATTCGCAGCCAGCGGCCCGACGTGGTTACCGTTTTTATCGGCCCCTGCATCGCCAAAAAGAATGAGGTTATGGCCGGATATGTGGATGAAATTGATTATGTCCTGACCTTTGAGGAACTGTATGCCATGCTGTGCGCCAAGGGGGTATCTGAGCCGGGCGATGATTCAGAGGAGGACACCGGGGAGGATGCCACCCGCTACGGCAAGGGCTTTGCCCTGTCCGGCGGTGTAACCGGCGCGGTGCGCCGCGTACTGGAGGAACGGGGTGCCACCGCGGAAATCCGAACGCTGAAATGCAGTGGCGCCGACGAATGCCGAAAGGCGATGCTGATGCTGAAAGCGGGACGCCTTCCTGAAGACTTTGTGGAGGGTATGTTCTGCGAGGGAGGCTGTATAGGCGGCCCTGCAACCCTTGACGAGCTGCATCACTCGAAAAAGGTACTGGAAGGCCGCATGAATGGCATGGACAGCGTGGTACGCAATGTGGAGGAGAAGGAACTCCACAGAGCCGACATTCACCGGCATCATTAAGCATAGAAAGAATGCAGCCCGAGCCGGTTTTACCGGTTCGGGTTGTTTTATGGCAGCATATATGCGTGGGAAAGCCCTGCCAGTTTGCTTGGAGGATGCACCGTTTTGCAGGGCCAATTCACACCAATTCCCCGTGATAGCTAAAACAGAGGAAGGCTCCGGTATCTCCGGAGCCCTTTTTATAGAGAAGGGAGGCAGGTCAGTGCGGCGCCGCTTGCTATTTTGACCGTCTTCCCTTACAATGGAATCCGACGGTCGTTGCCCGCTGCCCCTGCGCCGTTCTTTTTCTCATCGTTTCCGGCTAACGGGTGGCGTTGTGTCCGTCCATGGCGGGTTTGCCTGCCGCATCTCTCATACCGTGAAAGAGGTGGAGGTATCCTTGGCTCCTATTGTGTATATGGTTATCCCCTGCTACAATGAAGAGCAGGCACTTCCCCGTACCGCTTCGGTGGCGCGGGAGAAGCTGGAGGGGCTGATCACCCGTTCGGTCGTGTCCCCGGACAGTCGTATCCTGTTTGTGGACGACGGCAGCAGGGACGGAACCTGGTCTTTGCTGTGCGCTCTGACACAGGAGACGTCCCTGTTTGCGGCCATGAGGCTGTCGCGCAACCGCGGACAGCAAAACGCCCTGCTGGCAGGACTGATGACGGCCCGGCCTTACTGTGACGCCGCCCTTTCCCTGGACGCGGATTTGCAGGATGATATCCGTGTGGTGGATGATTTCCTGGCTCAGTTTGCGGGCGGCTGTGAGGTGGTATACGGCGTCCGCCGCCGCCGGGATACCGACTCCGCCTTCAAGCGCGGCTCTGCGAAACTTTTCTACAGGCTGATGAAGGTCATGGGAGCGGAGACGGTGGAAAACCATGCCGACTATCGTCTGATGGGCCGCCGTGCGCTGAATGCACTGGCTGAATACGGGGAGACCAATCTTTTTCTGCGCGGCGTGGTGCCCCTGATCGGCTATCCCAGCGGCGTGGTGTATTATGATCGGGCCGATCGGACCGCAGGCGAATCCAAATATCCGTTGGGACGGATGCTCAGCTTTGCACTGGAGGGTGTCACTTCGTTCAGTGTGCGTCCCCTCCGTATGATTACGCTGCTGGGGATAGCGGTTGCGGCAGCCAGTGTAGCGGGCCTGCTGTATGCCCTGATTTCCAAGGTGACCGGCTCAGCGGTAGCCGGCTGGACGGCGATTATTTCCTCCATCTGGCTGCTGGGCGGTCTGCAGATGTTATGTCTGGGGGTCTGCGGCGAGTATATCGGCAAAATTTACAGTGAGGTTAAGCATCGTCCTCGATATACGGTGGAACAGCTGCTGCTGACCGCCCGGCCACGGGAATGGGAGACGGATGCGGATTCCGAATAGTAAAATTTACAGCATATATTACTGATTGTTGTTGACGGCCAGCTGATAGAAAGGCTATTCGGATGAAACGGCAGAGCATCTGGAAAGCTGCCGTCAAGGGGACGTTTTCCGATGTATTTTTGGGGGAAGATTTGTGGAGTCGTTGTCGGAGCTATGGCAAAGAATCGCGGAGGATATACAGAATGCCTGGCAAAGACTGTGGCATTCGCTACAGGAACCGTCACAGGATCTGTATGAGGGAATATGGTTTTGGATGATGATATTATCCATTTCTCTTATTCCTGTCATGATCAAGATTATTCATCAAAAGATTACGTCGATTAAACTGGAGAGAAAATATAAAGCAGGCGCTTACTATCAAATAACCAAAACTCCGTATACATTAGTAGAACGAGATACAGGGAAATATGGCGAATATTTGACCTATCAGTGCCTTAAAAAATTTGAAGCTATCGGAGGAAAATTCCTTTTCAATCTCTACCTCCCAAAAGGAGAGGGACAGACGACGGAAGTGGATATTTTACTGATTGGTCCGAAAGGCTTATTCGTACTGGAAAGCAAGAACTATAGCGGATGGATATTCGGTGAGGAAAAGCAAAAATATTGGCGTCAGATATTCCCCCGCGGAAAAGGGCGCAGCCATACCGAATATTTCTATAATCCGATGAGGCAAAATCAGACCCATATTAAGAGCCTGAAGGCGTTGCTTGATCCTGTCATACCCATATATTCGATTATTGTATTTTCTGACAGATGTGAGTTGAAAAGCGTTCCCATGGATAGCGATGAGGAATTTATTGTTCAACGCGGTGAATTGGCTTCTCTGATAACAGCGCTTTGGGATCAGTCTGATAGCCGCGCTTTCCATGAGGATGAAATCAATCACCTTTATGTTCAATTATATCCCTATACTCAGGTCAGCGCAGAAGTAAAGGAGAAGCACCTTACAGATGTTCAACACAGAGGATGAGCATCCCTATACCCTGATACCGTGCGATTTCCGATAAAAGCAGAGGGAGCGCCTCCCGGACGGATGACCCGTTCGGGAGGCGCAGGCGTTTTTTTATGGAATAGCTGCCTTCTGTATTCGGCACAGGGGATATCTGCTGTCAGGAGCCTTTTATATCCATGTCCTCAGAGGGCTCAGGTTTCTGTCCGGGGCCCTTCTCCATTTTCAGCGAATCCCCCTCGCCGGTCCCGCCGGGATAGAATCGGTACAGATCAAACCATGTCGCCTCCTGCGGAGCAGCGGCCGTTTTGTCCGCGACAGAGGGGGTGCTGTCTTTCTGCCGGTCGGGAGAGAAGGGAACAGGATTCGTCAGGGGGGTGGGTACTTTTCTTCGCTGCAGAAGCGACGTTGCTAACAGATAGAACAGCAGGGAGAAAACGGCGATGCCAGTGATACAGAGACCCGCTATCAGACCGGGCGTCTGATAGTGAAAACGGATAGCGTTGCCTTTGCCCGCCGGACAGCGCACCGCCATGAAGCCTGCCCCTGCCCGATAGATTTTGGCTGGCTCGCCATTGACCTCGGCGTTCCATCCCGCCTCAAAGGGGACGCTGAAAAACACCAGATTTTCCTTTTGAAGGTCGATGACGGCGGAAAAACCGCTGTTGTCCCGCGAAAAGTCATCGGCCGCTGTTTCCCGCCGGGCCAGACAGTCGGACAGATAGGTATTTTGCCCATATACCACGTTGGAGGGGTCGAAGGGTTCCAGCAGGGCGGCGACCTCCGTCATATCCGCGTCCTCCAGCACCAGCGCTTTCAGAAGAGCCTGCTCCCGCAGGCTGATAGCCAGCGCCTCGTATTGGGAGCGGGACATGACCCGGTCGTAGGTAAAACCATAGGGAATCCAGTAGTCGTTCTCATATAGCCGGAAGTCGCCTGCCATGCCGCGCCAGCTCCAGCCGGGCATTTTCAGAGCGCCCTCCGGGTCTTTCTCTGAGCCGGAAAAATAGTCCTCTGCCTCTTTATACTGGAGGTGGTCGGCGTTATCGTAATCGAACAGATACCGCACCGACAGAAGGCCGCGCAGGGCGTAGTGAGAAGCGTCAGGCCGAGAGGCGACATTGCGCTCCACCCCTGCCGACTGGTAAAATTCCATCACCGAGCCGGGCACAATGCTGTGAAACGCCTGAATGGAGGGAAGCTGCCAGTACATGGCAAGGTTGTCCATTCCGCTGTGGATGTCCACACGGCAGCAGTCGATGCCCTCCAGCTCAAAAGCACCGGGCCCCTCTGCAATGCGTGCCGCCACAAAGGGGGAAAGATAGTTGCTCTGATTTTTGCCGGTTCCCAGCTGGAGCCATCCGGCAATGAGAGCCAGGCATACCGTGACCGCGACCGACCAGCGGGGGAATCGGGGCCGGTCGCTGCGGTGCAGCAGCACCAGAAGTCCGGTGAGCAGCAGACCCGCCGCCGCAATCCCCACATAGAGCCAGAACAGGACAGGGTCGGCCATCAGGCCGAAGGACAGGCGTCCGCTTTCGGCGTCCGGCGTCCAGGAACGGGGAGCCAGGCCAATAAAAAGGACAAAGCCCCCGGTGATCCCCGCCGACCATCCCAGCGCCCGTTTCCATCCCACAGGCGCTGCATCCGGCCGCTGCTCAAAGCAGAGCACCGTTGCCAGCGCCAGCAGTAGGACCATCATATAGTACCAGCGGGCATAATACATACGATTAAACAGCTGGAACATGGCGCCCAGCACCGGCACCGCTGCACACAGCATACAGATTGTCAGCATCCGCCGCAGCCAGTCGGTATGACGGCGCGACTGAAAATAGGCAATGACCCCGGTACAGCCGAACACGGGAAGCCAGGCAGACATCGACGCCCATTTGTTATCCGCATCGGGGAAGAAATTGGGTCTTGCCGGCAAATCGGGCGGAAAAAAGAAAGAATGCAGGATATCGTACAGGCGCTGGGGACGGGTGTGGATCAGCAGATCCCAGCCGGAGATCAGCTCGCCGGTACGGGGATTCTGGATCACAGCATAAAAAGAGGGAAGCAGGATGACAGCGGCAGCGGCCGTACCTGCCGCTGCTTCAAACAGCAGGGCAAAAAAGCGCCGGGAAGTCAGCCTCCAGCCGCCGGACAGCAGACGAACCGTCCAATAGATCAGCAGGAAAAAGCACTGCCCGATGAAAAAATAATAGTTGGACAGTGCGCTGAGAAAAAGTGATAGAGCGAACACACCCTTGCGGCCGTCCTTCATCAGCCGCTCCAGCCCCAGCAGCATCAGGGGAAAATACACGATGGCTTCGTGAAAGTGATTAAAAAACACGTTATAAAGAGAGAAACCGGAAAAGGCATACAGCAGTCCGCCGAGGAGGGCCCCTTCGGGAGAGACAAAACGCCTCATATACCCATAGGCTGTCAATGATGCACAGGCAAACTTCAGCATCAGCAGCGGGGCCATCAGATAGGGGACAGCCTCACTGGGAAAGGGCAGGGTCAGCCAGAAAAAGGGGCTGCCCAGCAGATAAAAGGAATAGGAACCGATAAAATTGGCTCCCAGGTCGGTCTGCCAGTTCCAGAACAGGTTTCCCTCCCGGATGCTGTCGTGGGCCAGCCGGTAGAAGGGGATCTGCTGAACATTGAAATCCCCGTAATAGATAAACAGCCCTTTGTCATAGATCAGAAAGGGTAAAAACAGCGCCGCCGCCAGCGCCAGTGCAAGCAGAAAGGCGGTTCCTGCCCGTTCCCGCGGCTTTAGCAGAGCTTTCATAGCAAAGCCTCCTCAAAACGTTCATTTCTCTCGAATTTTGTCCGTATGTTTCCTATCCCGGCTTTTGCGGCATGCTGGAGCCGATCTGTTCAACAGGCGGAGTGGCAGGCAGAGAAAAGAAGGGCGCTTATATTTCTCGTTTATTGTTTAAGTTTAACAATTTTTTTCGGAATGTCAAGACAGCGCTTTGCCGGTCTCTGTTCAGAAAAACAGTGACGGTATAGGGTCTCAGCGGTTTCGTAAAAACAGGTTGAGCGGAACAAGGGACCGTGATACAATAACCACGGCCCAACGCTTCTGCTCACATGACGCCCGATGGCCGTGGTCTCGAAAATGCCGGCCGGCATTTTCCCCAACTTTGATGATACAATAAGCACAATTCCTGACGATGGGGAGAGGTATCGGTGGTACAGAAAGCGGGAAAAAAGGATCTGACTATTCTGGCCAATCTGGCCGTGCTGCTCTGGCGCAATCATTCGCCTGACGAGTTAATTCATGAGTTTTCAGCGCTTCTTTCCCAAGGTACGGCCCAATTTTTCCTGAAATATGAAGAGGGTATGCCTGTTGGTTTCGCGCAGTGTCAGCTGCGATGGGATTATGTGGAAGGTACAGAAACGACTCCTGTCGGCTATTTAGAAGGCATTTTCATCCAGGAATCCTGCCGCCGTCAAGGGTACGCCAGAGAACTGCTGGCGGAGTGTGAAAGATGGGCCAAAGCGAATGGCTGCAAAGAATTTGCCAGTGATTGTGAAATAGACAACGGCGACAGTTTATCCTTTCATCAATCCATGAAATTCAAAGAGGCTAATAGAATCATCTGTTTTACAAAAAAGCTGTAAATTCTGATGTATCGGGTATTCGCTATACAGCTGATGGCCCGATTTAGCTGTTTTGACAAATCTTCTGTACATAAACGGCCCGAACTTCCGAAAATCTCCACTGGCCAATTCCGGAAAAAGGAGGTATAATAAAAGCTCTACGGGGGAAGCGCCCCTGTCATTTCATCTATGTCGGCGAAAGCGAAAGGAGTGCTCCTCAGTTTGAAATACCGGGTACACTGCAGCCTCTCCGATCAGATTCGGGAGGATTGTGAAAGCCGTTTAAATATCCGTATCCATCCCCGCTGGTTCCGTCTGGGAAATGTGGCGCCGGATCTCTCGTGGCAGCGGCTGCGCCTGCATGAGCAGAGCTCAGCCGGTCCGTTGGTTCGCCGCCGGATTGTGCGCTTTTGCCGCCGTCCGGTGGAGGAGAAGCCGGAGGGAACCATCCTCTCCCGTCGGAGATCCTTCCGGCTGGGGGTCATTATGCACTACATCTGCGATTTTAACTGTTATGTACATACCGATCGGTTTGACGGTGATCTGAAAACCCATCGGGCCTATGAAGCAGCTCAGGCCGCCTATACCGGCCGCCAGCGCCCCCTTCAGATTGCCGGGCTGACCGGAGTTCAGGGCGGTTGGGAACTGGCCGGCTGTCTGGAGCAGGCGCTCCGCGACCGGCATGATGACAGCTATTCCCCTGCCGGCGATCTGGACTATGCACAGGCGATGGGAGCAGCTGTATGCCGTGAAATGCTGCGGCTGACACTGGAGGAGAAGAGCCTGAACAGGTGGAACCGCCTGCCGCTGATCCGCTGGTGGCGGCTGCGGCATGTCGCCGGCTGAGGCGGCTATCGGAAGAGGACCGCTGCGGCGGAGGATATCCGATGTGCTGTCTTTGCCCCTACCCCCGGCGGTTTCTTTTCCGGGATAACATAACGCGCCCGCTTTGGCCGTATGTATGAAAGGGCGATGAAAGCCTCTGACCGTTTCCCCCTGATGAACAAAAGGCAAACAAAACAGGAAGGAAGGATTGTTTCTGTGGATATCCTGACGCTTTTGCTGATTGCGTGCAGCCTGGCGATGGATGCGTTTGCCGTGTCGGTGGGCAGTGGAATGCTGATGAGCCGCGCCCGGTGGAGGCCAACGCTGAAAATTGCCGGCACCTTCGGTTTTTTTCAGGCGCTCATGCCTCTGATCGGCTATGGGGTGGCCAGCACCTTTGCGGAATACATACAGGCGGTAGATCATTGGGTGGCGTTTATTCTGCTGGGCTTTATCGGCGGAAAGATGCTCTATGACGCTCTGACTGAAACGGAGGATACGTCTGGCCGGGCCAACCCCTGTGACGGAAAAAATTTGTTTGTTATGGCTATTGCTACCAGCATTGACGCACTGGCGGTGGGAGCCTCTTTTGCTCTGATGCCTCCGGTTGGCATGCTGGCGCCGCCGGTTGGATTCCTGTTCTGCTGTGCTCTGATCGGTCTGGTTACACTGGTGCTCTGTGTCATCGGTGTCCTGCTGGGATGCCGGACCGGCGGTCTGCTGGGGAAAAAGGCGGAGATTGCTGGCGGTGTGGTGCTGATTTTAATCGGTGTCAAAATTTTGCTGGAGCATACCGTGTTTGCCTAGATCCTGCCTGAAAAAGCGCCTGAACCGCCCGGATATTATCCGGTGATGTGTGAGCAGAACCTGTTTCGTATGGCGGACCGAATGGATAATCTCCGTCTGTGAGAGAAGAATATGCCTTTAGTGGGACAAATAAAATACGAACAGGGCTGAGTCGAATTGGACAGAGACTCAGCCCTGTTTTTTATCCTGTTCCATAGACGGCTATCGATTGCTGCCGATTCTGTCACATATCGTGCCAGGGGCGTTTTTCTTTATGCGGTGTACCCATCATCGAATCTGATGGTTATTGGACGGATGCTTCTGTCACGTTTTTTGCCTGTTCGACAAATTTCAGCACATCCTCCGGTGCGCTCGAGCTGTAAAGCAGGCCGTAGGGAATCTGATATTCCCAATTGACAGGGAGCGAAACAAGCCCGGGGTGGATTTCACTCCAGCATTCGATGGACAGCAGAACCTTACCTGTTTCAGCACAGCGATTAAACACCGACAGATCATAGAACGGCGGTGTATCCTCGATCCGTATCTGTGGATGATGCTGTTCCAGATCGTTCCTCAAAAGGTCGTTGACACCGGAATCGCCGCGCTTTACCATCATCAGTGTTTCCCCGTACAAATCTTCTATTTCAATGATTTTCCGGTCTGCCAGACGATGCTCCCTTGATACCGCCACCGTTTTTTTATATCTTCCGAGCGGGAGAAAGCAACAGCGCGAAAGCCATGCTCTGGAATCGCATACGCCTATCAGAAAATCGAATTTTTCCCCTAATTTTCCAATTTCAAAAAGGATTCCTTCGTGATTATCCTCAAAAGGCACAAGATGCAGCCTGTAGTGGGAAAAATCCTTGTTTACCCGATACCAGATCTCCATAAAAGGCTTTGCCGGGTTAAGCAGTGAGGTTCCCACGCAAAAGGTGGTATCATAATCCAATGCGGCCTTTTTCGCTTCTGCTATGGATTTTTTAGAATACTCTATGATAAATTTTGCGTCGCGGTACAGGATATTTCCCGCTTTGGTAAGCCGGATTCCTGAATGGGTCCGCTCTGTCAGCTTTAAGCCAAGACGGGCTTCCAGTACATTGATTTGTTTCATCACCGCTGTTGAAGAGAGGTAAAGCCGTTCCGCCGCTCTGGACAGACTTCCGCAGTCCGCAGCGGTGATAAAGGTATCTAAAATCGGATCGTACATTTCAGACCCCCTCATTGTATAAACCTTTTGTTTATACAATACTACGCTATCGGAAATTCTCAGTCAAGTCAGAAGAAGGTAAAATAGAAACAAATTAAGGGAGGGAAAATGACAGTGTCGGATTCGTTAATTGCCTTTTATTCACGGGCAGCGGAAAATTACAGGAACGGAGAGCTGAAAATATTGGATATCGGCAATACAGAGGCAGCAGCCGGTATACTTAAAAACTTGACAGGGGCTGAGCTTTTCAAAATTGAGCAGCGGCAGCCTTACTCAACCAGCTACAACGAATGCATTGCCGAGGCACAGTCGGACCAGCAGCGGAACGCCCGCCCGGCGTTGAAGGCGTATCCGGAGAGCATTGAGCCATATCGCCTCATTTATTTAGGGTTTCCCAATTATTGGGGCACGATGCCTATGGCAGTCTTTACCTTTCTGGAGCATTTTGATTTCAGCGGAAAAACCATCCGGCCGTTTTGCACCCATGAGGGCAGCGGTATGGGAAACAGTGAAGAGGATATTCGTCGGTTGTGTCCCGGCGCAACGGTGGAGCAGGGGCTTTCCCTGCACGGCAGCAGCGTATGGAGGGCAGGAAAGGAGGTAGAGCGGTGGATAAAAACAGGGAACCCCGGGAAATGAGCGTGTTCCCCATCGGGCAGGTGAATACCCGATATGCCGGATATTTCACTGGGCGGAGTTACTTAAACATGCTTTCCACCGAGCTGGTCGTGATCGGCAATGTTACCTTTGAGCCGGGCTGCCGGAATCATTGGCATATCCATCACGCCAGTCGGGGCGGCGGACAGCTGCTGGTCGTTACAGCGGGAAACGGATGGTATCAGGAATGGGGGCGGGAGCCAAGACGGCTGAAGGCGGGAGATATTGTCTCAATACCCGCGGGCGTAAAGCATTGGCATGGAGCGGGGGCAGACACATGGTTTCAGCATCTGGCCGTGGAAGTGCCGGGAGAAGAGTGCCGGACGGAGTGGTGCGGGCCTGTTCCGGATGAGGAATATCCGTATTCGGCAAAGGAGATATGGTGATGGAAAAGGTAACAGCGGGAAAAGTCGAGCTGGGCGGATTTGCCCCGAAGTTTGCAGAGCTGAACGACGATATTCTGTTTGGAGAGGTCTGGGCGCGGGAGGACCGTCTTTCGGCCAGGGATAGAAGCATGGTGACCGTGGTGGCACTGATGTCGGGTGGGATTTTTGATCATTCTCTTCACTTCCATTTGCAGAACGCCAAAAATCACGGCATAACAAAGGATGAAATCGTCGAAATTTTGACCCATGCGGCATTCTACGCCGGATGGCCGAGGGCATGGGCGGCTTTCAGAATGGCCAAAGAGATTTGGGACGATGGCCGGTAAAACGCGGAAATTCGGTGGAAAAGAGCTTTTTATCGGTAATTCAAAAAGGTATGGGAGTGTAAGGATGAAAAAATTGCTGGTTATGTGGATCGCTGCGTTTTTTCTGCTTTCCATCACAGGATGTGCCGGCGGGAAAAATAACAGCGGGGAAGAAAAGCATTTCGACAGCGAAGATATTTCCCCGGATGCCGGCAGCCATGATAAAGCGCCGGAAAGCTCAGAGGGGTCCGATCAGGAGATGGAAGAAAAGACTCTGGTGGTTTATTATTCGGCAACAGGCACTACCGAAAGGGTCGCCAGAAGTATGGCGGATATGATTGGTGCCGACCTGTTTGCCATAGAACCCGAAACGGAATACACACCCGATGATTTGAACTGGACGGATAAAAATTCCCGAGTATCCAGGGAACATGATTATCCCGAAAGCAGGGAGATGCTGCTGAAAACTGTGAAGCCGACTTCCTTTGAGAGCTACCGTACCGTGCTGATTGGCTATCCCATCTGGTGGGGTATTGCGGCGTGGCCGGTTGACGCCTTTGTAAAAGGAAACGATTTCACGGGAAAAACGGTGATTCCCTTCTGTACAGCGGCCTCCTCGGATATCGGAGAAAGCGGACAACGGCTTTCCGATATGGCAGGTACCGGCGAATGGGCAGAGGGAAAAGGATTCTACAGCAGCTCCTCCGATGAGGAAATCAGCAGATGGCTCGACAGCTTAAATATAAAATAAACAGGGGAGAAACGATGGAATATGTCACCTTATCAAACCGTGTAAAAATGCCGGTGCTGGGCTACGGCGTTTATCAGGTATCGAAAACTGAGTGCGAACGCTGTGTGCTTGACGCGCTGAAAACAGGATACCGTTCTCTGGATACAGCGCAGGCTTATTTTAATGAGGAGGAGGTCGGAAGCGCTGTCAAAAAATCCGGCATTGCGAGAGGTGAAATTTTTTTGACCTCCAAGGTCTGGATTGAAAACTACGGCTATGAACGCTGCAGGGAATCGGTGGAGGCCTCCCTGAAAAGACTGCAAACCGATTATCTTGATCTTATGCTGCTGCATCAGCCGTTCTCCGATTATTATGGAGCGTGGAGAGCCCTGGAGGATTTATACGATCAAGGAACGCTCCGCGCCATTGGCATCTCCAACTTTTATCCCGACCGTATGGTTGACCTTGCTTCCTTTGCCAGAATTCGTCCTATGGTAAACCAGGTGGAAACCCATCCGTTTCATCAGCAAAGAAAAGCAAAGGAGTACATGGATCAATATGGTGTGCAGATCGAGGCATGGGCGCCTTTCGGTGAAGGGCGAGGCGGACTGTTTGAAAACGACACGCTGAAGGAAATAGGAGACCGGCACCGGAAGACGGCGGCGCAGGTTATGCTCCGCTGGAACATTCAGCGCGGGGTTATTGTTATTCCGAAATCCACACATGTGGAAAGAATACAGGAAAATTTTGACGTGTTTGATTTTGTGCTGTCCGACGGTGAGATGGAAGACATTGCCGCATTGGATAAGGAGGAAAGCTCCTTTTTTTCATATGAGGATCCGGCAACAGTGGAATGGTTTGTCAAAATGGTGGAAGAGAGAAAAAATAGCCATGGCAGCAGCCAGAAAGAGCAGAAGGGATAATCCTTCAATATTTTTTTGACGATGTGGATGGTGTCAGGGAGTCTTTTCCATGTCGGCGAAACAAGCAGGAGAAGGGAAGGCATAATACCTTCCCTTCTCCGTTTTCCTTTCCCTAAAGATTTTCGCTCTCCAAAATCCGAAATACGCCGGAAATGCTGGAAAACAGAAGGATATGAGTACACTCTCTGGCCGGGACCTCTTTCGCAAAGGGGGCAGAGATCCCAACCAGCCAGTGCGGCAGAAACGTTTATCGGCTTTTCTCTTCTTCTGCTTTTTGCCGACGGTGTTTTTTCGTCCGATTGCACAAAAAAATGGTCCGAAACTCAGAAGGAGAAGAGTCCTTTCTCTTGCGTTTGGTAAAAGGGCTTGCTATACTAAGGATGTTCGCGCGATAGATAACAGGAAACAGGGAGGATAACCGAATGAAGTGGATGAAGAGGCTTTCCTCATGGGTCTCGCTGTTTTTACTCGGCGTGGCTCTGATTGTCGTTTACAAAACCTTTGACAGCCTGAATGTGATTGGGGAGGTCATTGGACAGCTACTGGATATCCTCAGTCCGTTTTTAATCGGGTTTATCCTGGCCTTTCTCCTGTACGGTCCGTCTACTAAGCTGGAGAGTCTGCTGAAGCGGGCCCCGCTGCGTTTTGTCAGCCGGCACGCCCGGCCCTTTGCCGTGGGAACGGTCTATATCGTACTGGCGGCTCTGCTGGTTCTTCTGGTGGTATATGCGGTTCCCGCTGTCGTTACCGGGCTGGCGGACTTTATTAAAGCGCTGCCGGGGTATATCGAAAATGTGCGGGCCTTTATTGATGAGCACAGCAAGGAGAACGGCCTGCTGGCCGGTCTGAATGTCAACGAGCGGATGGACGCCTTTTTCCAGAGCGTGGTGGAAACCGTCAACGGAATTACTCTGAGTGACCTGACCGGTTATGTGCAGGGTGTGATGGGGGCGCTTTCCTCGATTGTGAACATCGTAATGGCTTTTGTCATTTCTCTTTATATGCTGTTGGGCAGGGAGTCGCTGGTTCGTGCGCTTCGCTCTCTGGTGGGCCTGTTTGTGCCTGGACGGATTATGGCGCCTCTGTCGGGATATGTCCACAAGAGCTTTCGGATATTTTATGGGTATTTATATGGGCAGGCATTGGACGCCCTGATCATCGGTACCATTCTGGCCATCGGCATGCAGATTTTTGGTGTGCCCAATGGCTGGCTGCTCGGCATGCTGGTAGGCATTATGAATATGATCCCTTATTTCGGCGCCATTATCGGTGGTGTGTTCTGTGTGCTGATCACTCTGCTGAGCGTGGGCCCTACCACCGCCCTGCTGGTGGCAGTCTATATTGTGGTCATGCAGCAAATTGACGGCAACCTGCTGCAGCCCCGTATTGTGGGGAATTCCATTGGTCTGCGGCCGATTTATGTTCTGCTGGCCATTACACTGGGCGGTGGTTTGTTTGGCTTCTGGGGGATTTTCCTGGGAGTTCCCACCTTGGCGGTGATTCAGCTGCTGATCCGGGATTTGATCCGCTACCGCAGCCGCCGGCAGGAGGAGCGGGCTGCTGCCGATACCGGAGGAAGCCGTTTCTCCTGATCAGCCGGAGCTTTCCTGACTGGTCGGCATGACCGTTTATCCATACACGAAGTTGAAAGAGGTGCTTGTTCATGTCCAGACAATTTACCGTTGCCATTGCCGGAACCGGCTCCCGCGGCGGCGGGACCTACGCCCCTTATCAGAAAAAATTCCCCGACCGTATGAAAATCGTGGCGCTGGCCGATCCGGATACCGCTCGTGTCAGCCTTCTGGCAAAGGAATACGGCGTGCCGGCGGAGAGATGCTTTTCATCGGCAGAGGCGCTGCTGGAACAGCCGAAGCTGGCCGATGTGCTGGTACTGGCCACACAGGATCGCCAGCATGTGGCGCAGGCAGTTCCTGCACTGCGCAAGGGATATGATATCCTGCTGGAAAAGCCCATCTCCAATGACCCCTATGCCATTATGGAGCTGCTGCGGACAGCACAGGAGACCGGTCGGGCGGTGACGGTCTGTCATGTGCTACGGTACACGCCCTTCTACAGTCACATCAAACGGCTGATTACTGAAGGGGCGATTGGCGAGCCGGTGGCGATCCATGCAGCGGAGAATGTGGGCTACTGGCATCAGGCGCACAGCTTTGTTCGGGGAAACTGGGCGAACAGCCAGGTTCAAAGTCCGATGATTCTGCAAAAAAGCTGTCATGATATGGACATGATTCTCTGGCTGATGGGTAAAAATTGCACCCGTGTCTCCTCCTATGGCAGTCTGAGCGTTTTCCGGCCCGATCAGGCGCCGGAGGGCGCGGCGGAAACCTGCCTGGGGGGCTGTCAGTGCAAGGAGACCTGCCCCTATGATGCGGAAAAGGTGTATATTACCGGTCCGCAGGGCGTCGCCAGCGGTCAGACGGAATGGCCGGTGGATGTAGTGATTCCCGAACCCACCGTCGAACGGGTGAGGGAGGCGCTGAAAACCAGCCCCTACGGCCGCTGTGTGTATCACTGCGGCAACGATGTGGTGGACCATCAGGCGGTGGTTATGGAATTTGAAGATGGCTCTACCGCGACCTTCACCATGTCGGCCTTTACCACACGCCTGGCCCGTGAAATCAAGGTGATGGGGACGAAGGGGGAGATTATTGGTGATATGAATACCAATCTGGTCACCGTTTATCCCTTTTCCGGGGAGGCTGTCACCTATAATATTACCGAGCTGGCGGAGGATTTTTCCGGTCACGGCGGTGGAGATCACCGTATGATGAGCGAATTCTTCGATATGATGGAGGGCAAGTCGAAAGGAACGCTGACCTCTTTGGATATTTCGGTTCAAAGCCATTTGATGAGCCTGGCCGCAGAGGAATCCCGGCTGAACCGTGGCGCCGGAGTGGCTATCCGCGAACTGGCGGAACGATACGGCTCTCCGAAATAAAGGGAGGGGGGATGCTGTCTCTCAACAGAAAATAGTTATCGAAGCCGCTGCCCGCAGACCAGCTTGTGGTCCGCAGGTAGCGGCTTTTCTGCTAAACAGGGGGACATCTGCTCTCAGCGGACAAAGAGGGTGGTGAACAGGAGGCGGGCGTCGGCGGCGTTGAAGTCTCCCGCAGCGCGGGCGAAGTTCCTGGGCCGTGCACCGCCAAAGGCGGGGTCCCAGCGGCGGATGTAGTCCTCTGCCTGTCCCGCTGTCATACGGATATCAGCGGCCGCCAGCGTTTCCAGTGTGTGCAGCAGGGCTTCCCGTCCGCCTGCCAGTGAATACAGGCGAGCGGTTCGATCCGCCAGTAAAGCCTCTGACCGGAGAAGGAGATCGGGAAGAAACACGGCGCAGGCCAGTCCGTGAGGAAGATGGAAATCCTCGGTGAGAACATAGCCAAGGGGATGGGGATAGGAGGTCCCCATGGCGTTCAAAACCATGCCCGCCCACAGTGCGCCATAAAACAGCTGCTCCCTCAGACCCATCGTAGGCGCTGCTGCGCCGTTCTCAGCCAGCTGTGTCAGCCCTTTGGACAGCAGGGGAAAAGCTTTCTCTGCAAAAAGCTCCGCTGTATCGGTGCAGGCGGGGTTGAGGAAGCCCTCTGCCGCATGACACAGGGCGTCTAATGCAGTGGAGACGGTGGTTGGCGGACTCATGGTACAGGTATAGCGGGGGTCGGCATAGACGGCGCTGGCGTAACATCGGGGATGGGAGACACTGCGTTTGCGGCCGTCCCGATCACCAGTCAGGACGGCTACGGAGCTGACCTCGCTGCCTGTGCCGGCGGTCAGGCCGATCAGGGCAAAGGGCAGAGGCGCATGACGGTAGGCGCCGGTAAACAGCCGTTCCACATCTGCTGTGATGTTTTCCGCTATCCAGGCGGCGGCTTTGGTCGCATCCATCACCGAGCCGCCGCCGATCCCTACCAGAAAATCAGCCCGGCAGGTTTCCGCGGCGGCGGCGGCCGCCTGACACTGGGAGACCAGTGGATTGGCTTCAATACCGGGGAAGACAGTGCAGTCCACGTCGGCGGCGGACAAAGCGGCCATTGCATCGTCCAGAGCACCAGAGCGCAGAGCGGCATGCTTTCCCGTAATAATCAGACAGCGGCGGCCGTATTCCCTCAGTTCTCCGATTCGTGCGCGGACGCATCCCGCCCCGCTGACCACCCGCACCGGCATATGAAATTCAAAATCCATGTTTTTGTTTCCACCTTTCTGGTCACCGGCTGCGGTTAAGCGGTAGTTCCACCTTCTCGGAGACCTGCCTGTGTTGAGGGCATTTTTCGTCTTACGGTGTGCCCCCACCGTTTTCTGATCTATTTTCCGGCGCTGCCCCGGTCTTTTGGGGTAAAAGCAGGGGATGGTGGTACCGGGCGTTAGTCCAGCGGTTCCGTTCGACTTGCATCCCCTGTTTTCTTCCGACTCGGACGGTTATTCAGGTTCCTTTTGTCCGTTTAGCGCAGGGGACAGACTTCGGCTGTTCCCTGGATGGCCTGTACTCTCCTGTCCGGCAGGAAAGCGCCTGCTGTTCCAGTAGCTTCAGTTCTCCACAAGCGTGTTTGCGCCCCATCGGTTTTTCCATAAGGACATGGAAAAACCGCCCCGGCGTACAGCCGGAGCGGTTTTGAAAGGCACAATCAGTTTTCGCCTCTCATCGAAGCAAAGCACTCGCTGCAGTACACAGGACGATCCTCGCGGGGCTTGAAAGGAACCTTCGCTTCCTTACCGCAGTTCGCGCAGATGGCTGTATGCATCTCACGGTCCGCCTTGCCGGCAGACTTGCGGGCATCGCGGCAGGCCTTGCAGCGCTGAGGCTCGTTTACAAAGCCTTTCTCAGCATAGAACTCCTGCTCACCGGCGGTGAACACGAATTCAGCGCCACATTCCTTACAGATCAGGGTTTTGTCTTCGTACATGGATTTTACCTCGCTTTAAGATAATAAATTTGCCCTGCGACGGATTTGGACCGACACCTTTGATAACAACGCTCTGCTTAAGCTACCCGGGCATATAAAACGGCGCCAGCCGTTTGTAACAATACTATTCGACCGTGGTTCCAAGAGAATCAGCGGTCAGCTTCCGACGGACACGCTGTAAGGCGTTATCCACCGATTTGACGCTGGTGTGAAGCAACTGGGCGATCTCCTCATAACTGTAAGCACCCAGATACAGCATCAGAACCTGATACTCCCTTCTGGTCAGATTCTTCTGAAGACGGCTGTGAAAACGATCGGTATCCTCCCGCTGCTGCAGCAGGACGGCCGGATCAGTGGGGACAGCGGATTCGTCCTCAGATGCCTCCTCTTCGTCGATACTGACCAGCTCTGAGGAGGGGATGCGATGCCCCGCCGCGCTGCGCCGAACGGCAGACAGCATACGACGGCGGATACAGAGTGACGCATAAGTACGGAAA
>JAAWCO010000112.1 GCA_022793315.1 Clostridiales bacterium
CTTTTGACAGTGTGTTTTCCTAATAGGAGCTAATCATATGTAACCTTACCTACATTTTTTGTAAGACGGATAGGCAATTCTCCCTCTTTAACTGCATTAAAGTCTTTTTGCCTGTGAGTACGTTTTATGTAATGTACCTCAATGACACCGTCTTGCTCCAAATAAAAATCAGCTACTTCTTTCATCAAAGCTTCAATTTCATCTAACTTGGTTAACTTTGCTTCATATATACATATCTCATTAAACATAATGCCCCTCCACAAATGGGAATTTGCCGTACTGACCTGGTTATATCATGGTCAATTTTCAGTTTCAACCTATGATTCGTCAAGTCGCCAGAGCTTTGGGTAACAGCACGAAAGGCAAATGGGACCAAAACTTCAGCCTGCGATGTGAGGTTATTTTGTCATGAAGTGGTGGAAATGCGGGTAGCCTTTTCGGTAAGGGCTGCCGGACGCATGGAGGAGCCCGGAACAGAGAAGGGTCAATCCTTCAGCCGCGACGCCGCCGCGCGGGCGGCGTCCAGAAACGGCGTCAGCTCCTCTCCGCTGTCGGAACCGGTATAGTGAACAGCCGCCAGCAGCCGGGCATTCCATATCGTCAGGGCAGGCAGCAGCTGCTGCTCCAGCAGTCGGGCGTCCCCTTCATCCGGGCTCCCGGACGCGGTCAGCAGCACCACCTGCTTGGCGCGCGAGATGGGCGGACGAACGCCGCGGAGAAATCGGGCAGCCCAGTATCGCTGCGTCCGATCCAGCACCGCCTTAAGAGGAGCAGGAAACGAGCGGTTGTACACTGGCGTCACCACCGCCAGCGCATCCGCCTCCTCCAGCGCAGCATATACTTCCCTCAGATCCGGCTTGGAGCAGCCGTCCGCGCGATGACAATAGCCACAGTCGTCACAGGGAACTGGCTGCAGCGGATAGGCGGAAACGACCGTTTCCCGCCAGCCGCCAGGAAGCCCCCCGCGGAAGGCCGCCAGAAGCTGTCCGCAGCTCCCCTCCTCATGCGGCGAGCCGAACAGGGTGAGCAGCTGCGGCGGCCTGTCCTTTTCACAAAAGGGTTCGTTCCTCACAATAGTCGCACACAAGAATATCACCGTTCTTTCGGAAGGAGCGGGGAACATAACGCTCCCGGTTAGTTATACAATCGGGGTTAGCGCACAGAGGCTCTTCCCCCCCGCGGACAGACTCCAGCCGTTTTCCTGCCGCCTCCGTCATCTTCATAATAAGGGCCATCCGGGCAAACAATCCGTATTCCGTCTGCTCAAAATACCGGGCACGAGGATCATCATCCACCTCTACCGTGATTTCATCCACGCGGGGCAAGGGGTGGAGAACGATCAGGTCCTTTTTACCCCGCTTCATTTTCTCGCGGTCGAGAACATAGATTCCCCTTTGCCTTTCATATTCCTCCGGCGAAGCAAAGCGTTCCTGCTGAATGCGGGTCATATACAGCACATCCAGCTCCGGCATCGCCTCCATCAGATTGTCCAGCTCCTGGTAAGGACAACCCACGGCGGCAAGATAATCCTTAATATAGGAGGGAATGGTCAGGTCGGGGGTAGAAATCAACACAAACCGGTTGTGGGGAAATCCGGCCATTGCCTTAATCAGGGAATGAACCGTACGGCCATTTTTCAGATCGCCGCATAAGCCAATACACAGTCCCGAAAAGGTACCCTTTTCCTGGCGGAGAGTCACCAGGTCGGTCAGAGTCTGGGTAGGGTGCAGATGCCCGCCGTCCCCGGCGTTAATCACAGGAACGCGGGAGTAAAGGGCGGCGGCCCGTGCTGCGCCGGGCACAGGATGGCGCAGCGCCAGGATATCCGCATAACCGCTCACCACCCGAATGGTGTCCTTCAGACTTTCTCCCTTGGAAACAGAAGAATTGCCGGGATTGTCAAAACCGATGAGCCGGCCGCCCAACCGCAGCATGGCTGTTTGAAAGGACATTTGGGTACGGGTGGAGGGCTCGTAGAACAGAGTGGCAAGAATTTTTCCCCGGCAGGCGCCATAATAATCGTCGATGTGCCCGCGAATGTCGCAGGCCAGGCGGGTGATCTCCTCCCATTCGGATACCGAAAGATCAGCAAGATCAATCAGATGGCGGGATTGCAGCATCAGTTTCATCAGCCCTTTCTTATGATGCCTGTCCATCCTGCCGACGCACCCAGCGGGTTGCACGGCACCAATGGCAGGAGAATTTTTTATCGGATATCCAGCCGTTCCACTGCCGTCGTCTTTCCCGTAGTATCGTCCAGTGTAAAGAGCACCGCATTCATCATGCAGGGGCCGCTGGCGTTCAAAAAGCGCACCGGCAGACGATCCTTCATCTTGGCGACCGCCAGCTCGGGCCGGATGCCCAGCACTGAATGGACAGGACCGGTCATCCCCACATCGGTGAGAAAACCGGTGCCATTCGGCAACACCTGCTCATCGGCGGTTTGCACATGGGTATGGGTACCATAAAGAGCCGATACACGCCCATCAGCGTAGCAGGCCAACGCCTTTTTTTCCGCCGTTGCTTCGGCGTGAAAATCCACCAGACAGAAGCGGGGCTGCTCTGCCTCCTTCAGCAGACGGTCCAGCGCACGGAAGGGGTCGTCCATCGGCTCCATATAGGTAACGCCGAGCAGGTTAATGACAGTCACCTGATACCGCCCCCGGTCCACCGTACACCAGCCCCTCCCCGGGGCGGCGGGAGGATAATTGGCGGGGCGGAGCAGCATTGGCTCCTGCTCCAGCGTTTCGTACAGCTCCCGCCGGCGGAAGACATGATTCCCTGTAGTAATCACATCCGCACCGCTGTCAAAAATGTGCGCCGCCGCCGCCGGAAGCAGACCGTTCCCCTCTGCCGCGTTCTCTCCGTTGACCACACACACATCCACCTGATACCGCCGCTTGGTCTCCGGCAGCACACGGCGCAGATGATCGCAGCCCGACGCCCCAACCACATCGCCCACACACAGTATGTTCATGCTTCTCATATCCCTTTCCATTCATGCCCAGACCTCACATCAGGTCCGGAAGGACGCCTGCCTGTTCTCTGCCGGCTTTTGTCGGCCATATTGACTTCCCTGTCTTCCACCGGCGCCATATCCGAAAAAAGCCGCCGGCGGACCGGAAAAAACGGCGCCCCGGTCAGGGACGCCGTTTGGAATTATTTGGCGTAATCAATCGCCCGGTTTTCCCGAATCAGGTTGACCTTGATCTGGCCGGGATAATCGAGATTGGCCTCAATCTTTTTGGCAATGTCGTGGGCCAGCAGTGTCATCTGATCGTCAGACACCACATCGGGGCGAACAATGATACGAATCTCACGACCTGCCTGAATGGCGAAGGAGCGCTCGACGCCGTCGAATTCATTGGCGACCTCCTCCAGCTTCTCCAGCCGTTTGATATAATTTTCCAGATTTTCACGCCGGGCACCAGGCCTCGCGGCGGATATGGCGTCTGCGGCCTGAACCAGGCAGGCAACCACCGTCTTAGCCTCCACATCCCCGTGGTGGGCCTGAATCGCATGGACGACCGCGTCACTTTCCTTATACCGGCGGGCAATATCCACACCGATCTCCACGTGGGATCCCTCTACCTCGTGATCCACTGCCTTGCCGATATCATGCAGCAGACCAGCACGGCGGGCCACCACCGGGTCAATTCCCAGCTCGCTCGCCATCATCCCGGACAGGAAGGCCACCTCCATGGAATGATTGAGCACGTTCTGGCCATAGCTCGTCCGATAGCGAAGACGCCCAAGAAGCTTCATGATCTCCGGATTAATTCCGTGCAGGCCGGTCTCCAGCACGGCGCGTTCGCCCTCCTGCTTGATAGTGGCCTCCACCTCGCGGCGGGCCTTTTCCACCATCTCTTCAATGCGGGCAGGATGAATACGCCCGTCGGAAATCAGGCGCTCCACAGCGATGCGTGCGATCTCACGCCTTACCGGATCAAATCCGGAGAGTGTGATTGCCTCAGGGGTATCGTCGATGATCAGATCCACACCGGTCAGCGTCTCAATCGCGCGTATGTTGCGGCCCTCCCGGCCAATAATGCGCCCCTTCATCTCATCGTTGGGCAGCGGAACCACTGAAACAGTGGTTTCCGTCACCTGATCCGCGGCGCAGCGCTGGATTGCGTGAGAAATCATATCGCGGGCCTTCTGATCCGCTTCATCCTTCAGACGGGCTTCGATCTCACTGACCTTCAGCGCCTTTTCATGAACAAGTTCCTCTTCCAGATTTTTCAGCAGATATTCTTTGGCCTGCTCAGTCGTAAAACCGGAGATACGCTCCAGCATCTCAAACTGACCTTTTTTCAGATTCTCGACATCCTCCAGACGGGCATCGATTTCTTTCTGCTTTTTCGCAATATTTTCTTCTTTTTTCTCATAATTATCAATTTTGCGGTCCAGCGACTCTTCCTTTTGCTGAACGCGCCGCTCCTGCCGCTGGATATCGCCGCGGCGCTCCTTCAATTCCTTTTCCGATTCGCTGCGCAGGCGATGAATTTCGTCCTTGGCCTCCAGCAGCTTCTCCTTTTTAATAGCTTCTGCTGCGGTGTCCGCGTCATGTTTAATCCGCTCCGCTTCCGCCTCGGCAGAGCCGATCAGCGCCTCCGCGGTCTGCTTTCTATGCGCTATGCCGGCCTTAAAGGCGAAATACCCGGCCGCCACGCCGCCGACCACAAGGCCGGCCACACACAACAGAATCCCTGTTATTATTTCAGGCACGGTAATCGATACACCTCCTCATGCTTATTCTCAATATTTCAAAAAAATATCCGGAACCTGTCCGGTCTGGGTTTGTCGAGAGCTGGATACCCTTTGATATTGTATAACTTTTCAAGGGAGCCTGTCAAGGGGCAGATAGCCAGCGAAAAATAATCCCTTTTCTCTTTTCGGGTAAAAATACTTATAAAATTCCCTCACCGTCAAAATGACGAAACGGACAGTGATCCATCCTGAGATCACTGTCTGATAAACGGGAATTTATTGGAAAGTAACCTCTTCCTGCGTAGCAGGCCTGATGATATATTCCGTTAACCCCACAATATACCCGCTCACCTCCATACCATCAAATTTCTCAAAACCTTCTGCCTGTTCAACCTCAGCAGCTTCTCCATTAACAGGAACCAATACTCAAGGATTATCAGCGTCAGGTTTATATTGCTGATATAAAATTTTAATGGCTTAGACTTTTCCCTCTAAAACAAATAAATTTCCCAAATCTGCGCTATGTGCTTCATAACAGTAATCTATTCTTCCAAATGTCAACCGGAGTGGTTATCTGTTCTATTTTACAAACCATCCATTTTACTGTATCCCCTAAAGAAAAAGCCAGGCCACAACATTCCATTTGCCGGCTTTCATAGACACCATACATGCCATTCCACCAATTTGCCCTTCCCATCCCGATTTGCTGAACCGATTATATCACGAACAATGCTCCATTTCAAGAAACCATTGGTAAAATCGCCGGCGGCCAGAGTTGTCAGCAGAAAAGAAAAAAGGATGAAAAAATAAAATTATATCCCTCTTTTTACCGAAAAGTCTCATGCGCTATCTTGGGCGTTGCGCTCTTTTCCGCTCCGTGATATAATGACCTCACGCCGTAAGCCGAAGTCTTGCACGGCAAGTCTCCGGACGGCTGAGAGAACATTGAATCACCCCGAAACGGGCAATGCCGTTTCGGGATAAGGAAGGCGCCGCTTTTCAATAGCTTAACGCGGGAAAATTCCGGAGGAATTTTCGGGAGTACCGCCGGAAAACGTTGGCATATAAGAAGGGCAGAGCGGCGCTTTGTGATAGAATGACCTCACGCCGTAAGCCGAAGCCCTGCACGGCAAGTCTCCGTTTAGCCGACCCTGGGCCGGGCGGTTTCGGGTTACTCTACATAAGGCGGGCTGGGCCTGTCAGCTTCGGAAGCACTTCGCCGGGATTCGGTGTCTGTTGCCGTCCGTTCTGCTGTCGAATTTGTTTTGACAAAAGCCCGGATAACCGGCTTCCTCCTTGGGAATTTGCCAGCGGGAATCTTTCCGGATGCCCCTCCTGCCTAATACGGGCCCAGACACAGAAAAACGGTCATATCCGCCAGAACGCGGAATACATGTAATAAGGGGGAGGGCTTCCCCAAACCGCGCCGTAGCGGGCGTGACAGGAGTGTGATGCGGGATGGACGGCCGGCCAATCGGCGTGTTTGATTCCGGGTTGGGCGGGCTGACCGTTGTGCGGCAGCTGCTGCGCCGTCTGCCCGGCGAAAATATTGTGTATTTTGGTGATACCGGCCGGGTGCCCTATGGGAACCGCAGCCGGAAAATCCTTCATAAATACGCCCGGCAGGACTGCAGCTTTCTTCGGTCAAAAGGGGTCAAGCTGATTATCGCCGCCTGCGGTACCGTCAGCTCGGTCGTGCCGCGTGTGCTGGAGGAACAGCCCGTTCCCGCCTTTGGTGTGGTGAAGCCCGCCGCCGCCGCCGCCGTCCGCGCCACCCGAAGCGGGCGTATTGGCGTGCTGGGCACCTCCGCTACCATTCATGCAGGAGCGTTTCGCCGTTGCCTGCTTCAGCTGAATCCGCAGGTGCAGGTCTTTGAGAAAGAATGTCCCCTGTTTGTCGCTCTGGTTGAAAACGGCTGGATCGGGCGGGAGGATGAGGTGACTCGTCTGACCGCCCGGCGCTATCTGGAGCCCCTTCGAGAACAGGGAGTGGACACCCTGATCCTGGGCTGCACCCACTTCCCTCTCCTGACGGACATCATTGCCGATATTATGGGGGGCGGGGTAACGCTGATTGATTCAGGGCAGGCGGCGGCTGATGCCTGCGTCGAACGGCTGGCACAGGACAATACCTTTGCCCCCCCTGGCAACAGCGGCCGCTGCCATTTTTACGTCAGCGATCAGCCGGAGGGCTTTTCCAAAATCGCGGGTATGTTTCTGGGGCAGGCGATCGGCGAGCATCTGCACACCGTCGATCTGGAGCTTCCAGCTCCTATGGCAGGAGAGGATGACGAAACAGGATGAAGGTTCAGATATCCATCACCGGCATTCAAAGCGCTGGCGGCGAAAACGATACAATTCAAACGGCTGCCGTGGGTGAGTGGGAACCGATAGACGACGGCTGGCTCCTGCGCTATGAGGAAAACGAGGACGCCGGCATGGCCGGCGTCACCACCGAACTCCGGATCACGGAAACCATGGTGGTGCTGGAGCGCTCCGGCGCCCTGTGTTCACGTCTGGTTCTGGAAAAGGGGAAGCGTCATCTCTGCCAGTATGAAACCGGCTATGGTCCGCTTATTCTGGGGATTGATACCCAGGACATCGACCAGCGTCTGGGAGAGGATGGCGGCGAGCTGCGGCTTTCCTACACCATGGATACCGGGCAGGGCGAGCCTTTGCGTCACCGTCTGTATCTGACCGTGCAGCGAACCTGAAAGACAGGATAAAAACGGCCGTGCGCCTTTTGGATAAAGGAAGTTGTAACAGAAAGGTTGGTTCATCTATGACTCACGCGCTTTCTCTGGCGGAGGAGCAGCTGCGGCAGGCGGTCCACGCCGCTGCTGAGCGGGCGATGGCGGCAGGCGAGCTTCCGGAAGCCGAGCTCCCCCCCCTCACGGTAGAGATCCCCGGCGACCGTTCCCACGGCGATCTGGCAACCAACGCCGCCATGAGCTCCGCCCGTGCCCTCCGTTTGCCGCCGCGCCGAATCGCTGAGGTGATTCTCGCGCATTTGCAGCTGGAAAACACCTGTCTGGAGCGGGCGGAGGTCGCCGGTCCCGGCTTTTTGAACTTTTTCCTCTCCCCCGCGTTTTATGCCTCCGTTGTCCGCGAAACGCTGGAGCAGGGCACGGCCTATGGCCGTTCGGATTTCGGCGGCGGCAAACGGGTCATGGTGGAGTTTGTCTCCGCCAATCCCACCGGCCCCATGCATATGGGCAACGCCCGCGGCGGCGCTCTGGGCGACTGCCTGGCCGCCGTGCTGGACGCCGCCGGCTATGACGTGTGGCGGGAGTTCTATATCAACGACGCGGGAAACCAGATTGAAAAATTCGGCCTGTCTCTGGATATTCGCTATCAGCAGCATTTTCTGGGAGCTCAGGCGCCTGAGCTGCCCGAGGACGCCTATCACGGCGACGATATCCGCGCCCATGCGGAGGGATATGCCGCCCTGCACGGCGACGGGCTGCTGAAGACCTCGGAGGAGGAGCGCCGCCGCACCCTGGTCGCCTACGCCCTGCCGCTGAATATTGAAAAGATGAAGCGCGATCTGGAAAAATACCGGATTGTTTACGATGAATGGTTTCATGAGTCGCGCCTGCACGACAGCGGCGAGGTAAACGAGGTAATCAGGCTCCTTTCCGACAAAGGGCTGACCTATGAGAAAGACGGCGCCCTGTGGTACAAGGCGTCAGAAAACGGCGGAGAAAAGGATGAGGTGCTGGTCCGCGCCAACGGAAATCCCACCTATTTTGCCGCGGATATCGCGTACCATCGCAACAAATTCCGCCGTGGTTTCGATACCTGTATTGATGTGTGGGGCGCCGACCATCACGGCCATGTTGCCCGGATGAAGGGGGCCATGGACGCCATCGGCCTGGACGGGGAGAAGCTGTGTGTGGTTCTCATTCAGCTGGTGCGTCTGATGCGGGACGGTGAGGTGGTCCGCATGTCCAAACGTTCGGGCAAGGCGATCCAGCTGGCTGACCTGCTGGACGAGGTTCCGGTGGACGCTGCGCGCTTTTTCTTCAATATGCGGGAAGCCAATACACGTATGGACTTCGATCTGGGCCTGGCGGTGGAGCAGTCGGCCTCCAACCCTGTCTATTATGTGCAGTACGCCCATGCCCGTATCTGCTCCATCTTCAAAAAGCTGGCAGGCGAAGGCGTTGTCCCGCGCTCCTGCTCCGACGGGGAGCTGCGCCGGCTCTCCGCCCCGGAGGAAAAGGAGCTGATCCGGCATCTGGCCGGTTATCCCGGCGAGATCATTTCCGCCGCAAAGGCCTATGACCCTGCGCGTATTCCCCGCTATTGCACCGAGCTGGCCACCCTGTTTCATAAATTCTACAACGCCTGCCGTGTGAAGGGGGCGGACGAAGCGCTGACACAGGCACGACTCTCTCTGTGCGCGGCCACGCGCCACGTACTGAAAAACGCACTGACCCTTTTGAAAATCGACGCACCGGAAGCCATGTGATGGGGCAGCCCACGCTGTGTTCCCCCTTCCGGATCGTTTTGTGTTCAGAGAAAGGATGATCCATTTCATGGAACCTCCTCCCAGTCTGCCAGCCCCGCCTCTTCTGCTGGATGGCGCCATGGGCTCTGCCCTGCGCGCAGCGGGCATGCCGGACGGCGTCTGTACAGAGACATGGGCGCTTGCGCACCCGGCCCCTGTTATCGACTTGCAGCGCCGCTTTGTGGCAGCGGGCTGCGACGTGCTCTACACCCCTACCTTCGGCGCTAACCGTCTGTCCCTGCTTCGCGCGGGGGAAGAGGTGCCGCCCGGCCGGGTTCGTGAGCTGAATCTCCGTCTGGCCGCCCTGACACAGGAGGCCGCCGCGCGGGAACCAGGCCGCCGCTGTCTGGTAGCAGGCAATCTCGCTGGCTATGGCCTGCCGCCGGACACAGCGGGGGCCCCTTCCTTTGACGCACTGACAGCCGCCTATGGTGAGCAGGCGGCTGCCCTGGCGGAGGCAGGCGCCGACCTGTTGATATGCGAAACCATCACCGGCCTGTCCGAGGCGCGGGCAGCCCTCCTGGCGGCACGGGAAACCGGCCTGCCGGTCATGGTCACCCTCACAGTAGATGAAGGGGGAAACACGCTGACCGGCGCGCGCCTTCTGCCCGCCGTCATCACCCTGCAGGCGCTGGGCGCGGCGGCGGTTGGGCTCAATTGCTCCTCCGGGCCAATATCTATGGCGGAATGGCTGGCCGGCGCGCTGCCCTATGCCGCGGTGCCTCTTGCCGCCAAACCGGCAGCCTCTTATCCCACGCGGGAAAAGGGATGGGTTACCCTTGGCCCCGATGCCTTCGCCGCCGCCATGGAGCCCCTCCTTGATGCCGGAGCCGTGCTCACAGGGGGCTGCTGCGGCGCGGGGCCGGAGCACCTGAGGCGGCTGCGGGAGCTGATTGACCGCCATCCCACTGTGGTATCGCCGGAAATCGACACCAACGCCGCCGCGGGGGAACAGGAGGCCTTTTTTCTCAGCGAGGATCTGAACCCCAGTCCGCCGCTTCTTTGTGACAGCAGCCTGCCCGACGCCCTGATTGAGGCAGAGGACACTTATAACGTGGCGCGGGTGCATGTCTCCTGTCCGGAGGATGTGGAGCAGCTGATCCGGCAGGCGTCGATGAGCCGCCTGCCCACCGCGGTTTATGCCGAGACTGCCGCGCTGCTGGAGGATACGCTCCGTCGTTATCCAGGTCGGCTTCTGGTGGACACCATGGGCGGCATGGATGCCGGAGAGGCGGCTGAGCTGGCCGCCCGCTACGGCGCGATTCCCTTTTGATTCCGCCTGACCCGCCGCCATAGGCAGGATCAAAGGCTTCGCGGAGAACAAACAAAAAATGAAGAAAGCACATAAAAGCAAAACATAAAAGGCTCTTGCTCTTTCGCGCTTAAAGAGGGCAGGCCACGGCTTCCTCCGGCATGGTGGCACGCTGAAGGAAGCAACGGCCCGCCTTCAGACGGCCGTCAGACAGAACGCCTTGCCTGTTCTTATTGTCAGTCGATGTCGATGGTATCAATTACATACAAAGGGGAATGGAAAAATGCAGGACAAAATCACGGGAGAAACCTTCTTTAATCAGCAGGATCAGGTGGCCAACCTGAGCATCATCGCTATGGAAAGCAGCCGGGAGCTGGGGGAAAAGATCAATGCCCATCTCGTGTCGTGGGCCAAAAAGAGCAGCCGCTCTGGAACCTCCTTTCTGGTGGACGCAGAGTGCCCGCGCTTCTCCTCCGGTGACGGCAAAGGGCTCATCAAGGCCAGCATTCGGGGCGACGATCTGTTTATTCTGATTGATGTGGGAAACTACAGCTGCAAATACAAGCTGTTCGGGCAGGTCAACTCCATGTCCCCTGACGACCATTTTCAGGATCTCAAGCGCATCATCCAAGCGGCCGGCGGCAAGGCACACCGCATCAACCTGATTATGCCGCTGCTGTTCGGCGGCCGTCAGCACCGCCGCAGCTACCGCGAGTCTCTGGACTGCGCCGTCGCTTTGCAGGAGCTCCGGAATCTCGGCGTATCCAACATCATCACCTTCGATGCGCACGACGCCCGGGTACAGAATGCCGTGCCGATTATGGGCTTTGACAATGTGATTCCTTCCTATCAGACCCTGAAGGCTCTGTTCCGCAGCGTGCCGGACCTCCAGCCCGACCGGGAGCATCTGATGATTGTCAGCCCTGACGAGGGCGCCATGCATCGGAATATGTTCTATGCCTCTGTGCTGGGCGTTGATCTGGGCATGTTCTATAAGCGCCGCGACTACTCGCAGGTGGTTAACGGCCGCAATCCTATCGTCGCTCACGAATATCTGGGCAATTCGGTGGAGGGTAAGGATGTGTTTATCGCTGATGATATCATCTCCTCCGGCGAATCCATGCTGGACATTGCCTACGAGCTGAAAAAGCGCAAGGCCGGGCGCATCTTTTCGTATGCTACCTATGCCATCTTCACCAACGGCCTTGCTGAATTCGATAAAGCCTATCAGGAGGGAATCATCTCCGGCGTATTTGGCACCAACCTGACCTACCGCACACCGGAGCTGCTCCAGCGGGAGTGGTTTCACGAGGTGGACGTCTCAAAATATATCGCCTACTTTATCGCCGCCATCAACCACGACATGTCGGTCAGCCTGATCATCGACCCGCATGAAAAGATTCGTCAGCTGCTGCAAAAGAAGAAAAACGGCGAAAAAATCTGAAAAAAACCTTCTCGCGGAAAAACCGCTCGCTCCCTCCTCATATGAAAAAACGGCCTGGACATCTTGTCCGGGCCGTTTTTGCCGGTATATTATTCTTCCGGCGGCCCGTTTCCCATCAAAAAGACTTCCGTGTCCGGTTACGGTATGGATTCCTTCTTCCTGACATATACTGGATAGGGCGCCCCGGCGGCCAGCGTCGGATTTTGTCCGAAAGACGCAATTGCGTTCAGGGGGGCGATATGGTATAATTTTCAGAATCGGACGATCAGTGAAAAACGGGGGAACGGCGATGGAAACCACAGTCAACGGCCTGCGGATACGGTATCTCGACGAGGGAAAAGGGCCGTCCCTCCTTCTGCTCCACGGCTGGGGCGCCGAGGCGGCCACCTACCGGCTGATTATTGATCAGCTCTCCCCCCGTTTCCGTGTGGTCGCCCCCGACCTGCCCGGCTTCGGCGGCTCCGACGAACCGCCCAATCCCTGGAACGTCGATGACTTTGCGGATTTCACCGTGGCCTTTTCCGAGTCGGTGGGCATTACCTGTCCGGTGCTCATCGGCCATTCCAATGGGGGCCGGATTGCCCTGAGGCTGCTTTCCCGCCCCGGCTGCTCCCTGCGCCCCCAAAAGGCGGTGCTCATCGACGCCGCGGGGCTGAAGGCCCATCACAGCGCGGGCTATTATCTGAAGGTTTATTCCTTTAAAGCCGCCAGGCAGCTGGCGTCCCTGCCCGGTGTGCGTCACCTTTTCCCCCACGCAGAGGAGAAGGTGCGCCGGCGCTTCGGCTCTTCCGATTATCGTCAGGCCAGCAGCTGTATGCGGCAGACCATGGTGCAGCTTCTCAGCGGCGACATGAGTGAACAGGAAGCAGCGGAGCGGCTGGCGGGCGTGAGCTGTCCCACCCTGCTGATCTGGGGGGAAAAGGATACCGCCACTCCTCTGTCCGATGGCCGGACACTGGAGCGACTGATTCCCGGCGCCGGGCTGGTGACGCTGGCCGGCGCCGGGCACTTCTCCTTCGCGGAGCGATGGGGTCAGTGCCGCCGGGTGCTGGATTCCTTTTTGAGCTGACCCCGTTCCGGCGAAACAACTGCACGAGCGTCCATACCACACGGAAGAACGGAGAGAACTGCCATGCTGGCCATCCCTGCCGCCGTCCTGCTCCTGCTCGCCTTTGCGGCGGACTGCACGGTATTGATCCTGCGCACTGTCCACATGCTTCAGCTCAACTCCTACCGGCCGGAGCGTTACGTCGGCTGGATGAAGTCCCACCGGGATGAGCTGGTTAAAACCTATGGCTGGCTTCTGATCGCCGTGATGGCGGTAGGCGCCTATCTGCTGGCCCCCACCGACTGGGTGATCCGAGTGGTGTGCGCGGCGCTGTTTATCATCCATCTGATTCTGAACTGGCCCCCACGGGCAAAAAAACCGCTGGTGTTCACCGCCCGTGTGCGGCGGCTGCTGATCACTCACGGTCTGCTGCTCCTGCTGGTGGGCGGCGCGGTCGCACTGACCGGCTTTAACCGGCTGGGAACGGCGGCGCTCTTCTTATGGGCAGCACTGATTCCTCTGGCCACCCTGCTGGCCCTGATGATCAACGCGCCGCTGGAAGCAGCGATTAACCGCCATTATATCCGGGACGCTCAAAGCCGCCTCGCCTCCCTGCCCAATCTCGTCGTCATCGGCGTCACCGGAAGCTACGGGAAAACCAGCACGAAAAATTTTCTCGCAGCCCTTCTCTCGGTCAAATACAACGTGCTCATGACTCCGGAGAGCTTTAACACCACGCTGGGGGTGGTTCGCACCATCCGGGAACGCCTGACCCCCGCCCATCAGGTTTTCATCGCGGAAATGGGCGCGAAAAACGTGGGCGATATTCGGGAAATCTGTGAGCTTGTCCATCCCCGGTACGGGATGATTACCGCTATCGGAGAACAGCATCTGGAAACCTTCCGGAGCCTGGACAATATCGTCAGGACCAAATTTGAGCTGGCTGATGCCCTCCCTGCCGGCGGCCTGATCCTGCTGAACACCGACAATGAGGCCATTCGACGACGCTTGCAGGAGCCGCCGTCCAGCCGTGTCGTGACCTACGGACTGGAACAGGCCGACTATACCGCCGGAGCTCTGACAGTGGACAGCCGGGGTTCCTCCTTTACTGTTACAGGTCCGGGGGGCGAGCAGGCCCGCTTCACCACCCGCCTTCTGGGCGCCCACAACATTCAAAATATTACAGGCAGCATCGCTATGGCCTGCTCCCTTGGCATTCCGCTGCAGGAGCTGATCTATCCGGTCAAAACCCTCCGCCCGGTGGAGCATCGCCTGCAGCTGCTGCCCAACGGCTATATCGATGACGCCTACAACGCCAACCCGGCAGGCTTCCGCGCCGCGCTGGACGTGCTGGCGGGCTTTGAAGGACAGCGGATTCTGGTGACACCGGGCATGGTGGAGCTGGGCGAGAGGCAGGAGGCGCTTAACCGGGAGCTGGGCGGCTATGCGGCCTCCCGCTGTGATATCGCCGTACTGGTGGGGGAAAAGCAGGCCCCGCCGCTGAAGGAGGGGCTGCTGGCCGCCGGCTTCGATGAAGAGCGGCTGTATGTGGCGCCCCATCTGCAGGACGCGCTGAACTACATCAACGCCCTGCCGGCGGAGGGCCCCCGCACCGTGCTGCTGGAAAACGATCTGCCGGATAACTTTTAGCAGAGAAAGGTGTGACTATTGATGAAAACCAGAATCGCGGTGCTGTTTGGTGGCCGCAGCGTAGAGCATGAGGTCTCCATCATCACCGGACTGCAGGTCTATGCTGCGCTGGACCGCCATAAATACGAACCGATTCCTCTCTATATCTCGAAGGAGGGGCTCTTTTATACCGGTGGACATATGGGAGAGATCGAAAGCTACCGGGACATGAAAGCCTGTCTGCAAAAAGCCACACAGGTGGTGCCGGTTCCCGGAGAAAACCATACAGTCGACCTGCTTCGCCAGCCGCCCAAACGGTTTGGCAATCCTGTGGTGGCTACCTTTGACGCGGCGCTGCCCGCTGTCCACGGCACCAATGTGGAGGACGGCGTGTTATCCGGTTTTCTGGAAACCCTGAACGTGCCCTACGCGGGCTGCGACGTACTTTCGTCCGCGCTGGGAATGGATAAATACCAGATGAAGGCCGTGCTCCGCCAGGCGGGAATTCCGGTACTGGACGCCGTCTCCTTTACCGGCCGGGAATACGCGCTGTATCCCGACGCGGCGCTGGAACGGGCGGAACGGGTCGGCCCCTACCCTCTCATTGTCAAGCCGGTCAATCTGGGCTCCTCGGTGGGCGTGTCCCGCGCCGGCGACCGGCCGGAGCTGGAGCAGGCCATCGACGAAGCTCTCCGCTATTCCGGCCGGGTACTGGTGGAACGGGCGGTGCCTCATCTGCGGGAGATCAACTGTGCGGTACTGGGGGACTACGAAACCGCTGAGGCTTCGGTGTGTGAGGAGCCGGTGGGCAGCGATGAAATCCTCAGCTATCAGGACAAATATCTCAGCGGCAGCAAAAAGACCGGAACCGCCGCCGGGGGCAAAAGCGGTATGAGCAGCCTTCAGCGCCGTCTGCCAGCGGAGATTCCCGACGAGCTGGCCGAGCGGGTACAGGAATTGTCGGTGCGCACCTTCCGTGCCCTGAACTGTCTGGGCGTGTCACGGATTGATTTCCTCAACGACAGGGAGAGCGGAGAGCTCTGGGTCAACGAAATCAACACCATCCCGGGTTCCCTCGCCTTCTATCTGTGGGAGGCGTCGGGCGTCCCCTTTGCGGAAATGCTGGAGCGGATGCTGGATGCCGCCTTCAAACGGCAGCGGGAACGGGCCGCCCTGACCTTTACGTACGATACCAACCTGCTCTCCGGCGTCGAGCTGGGCGGCGCGAAGGGCTCCAAACGCTGACCGCGCGGCCGCCCCGGCTCCCGCGAAGAACACCCCGGCCAAAGGAGGATCAGCCATGCGTTTGCTGGCGCTGGACGGCAACAGTATCATCAATCGCGCCTTTTACGGCGTTAAGCCCCTGACCACCCGGGACGGGCTTTATACGAACGCTCTGTTCGGATTTCTCAACATCTTCCTTCGTCTGCGTGAACAGACAGGGGCGGAACACGCCGCCGCGGCCTTCGACCTCTCCGCCCCCACCTTCCGCCACCGGTTGTATGAGGGCTACAAGGCCGGGCGGAAAGGGATGCCCGACGAGCTGTATCAGCAGATGCCCCTTCTCAAGGAGCTACTGACCCTGCTGGGGGTCACCGTGGTGGAAACAGAAGGCTATGAGGCAGATGACATCCTTGGCACCCTGGCCGCCGCCGCGGAAAGAGCCGGCGGCGAATGCTTTATCGCCACCGGCGACCGGGATGCTCTGCAGCTGGTCGATGAAAAGGTTTCCGTCCTGCTGACGGCCACCAAAATGGGCCGGCCGGAAACGACCCTGTACGATCCGGCCGCTATCCGGGAAAAATACGGGCTGGAGCCGGCCCGCCTCATCGACCTGAAGGCCCTGATGGGGGACGCCAGCGACCGCATCCCCGGTGTGCCGGGGGTGGGGGAGAAAACCGCCCTTGATCTGCTGCATCGGTTCGGCAGCCTGGACGGCGTATACGAAAATCTGTCCTCTCCCACCATTCGTGAATCACTGCGGCGGAAGCTGGCCGACGGCAGAGACAGCGCCTATCTGAGCCGTACCCTCGGCACGATCTCCCGGGAGGCGCCGGTCCCCCTCGACATGGCGACGTATGCGCTGTCGCCGATGCGTGAGGCGGAGCTGACCCGTCTGCTGGTTCGGCTGGAGTTTTTCTCCTTTCTGGACCGGCTGGGGCTGGACCCCTCCCTTGCAGAGGCATCGCCTTTACAGGAAGGAGCCGCGCAGACTCCCGCTTCCTCTGCCCTGACCATGGTGGAGAATGTCTCCCCCGCCGATTTTGTGACCGGGGAGCCGCCGCGGCTCGATCTTTTGGCGGAATGGGAGGGAGAGGCTCTGACCGCCCTCTGGGCGGTCCGCCGATCGGAGGACGGCGTGCTGGAGAGTGCCCGGTTTTCTCAGGGAAAGGGGCTGGAAGAGGCCGCCGCGCTCCTGTGTGACGAGACCGTCCATAAACGCACCCACGATCTCAAGCCGCTGGCGGCGGCCCTGCTGAAAAAGGGACGCCGTCCGGCGGGCTTCGTCATGGACACCCTTCTGGCGGCCTATCTGCTCAATCCTCTTTCCTCCGATTACAGCCTGAATCTCCTGGCTTCAGAATACGGCGTGCCCCTGCCGGCGGCGGAATCTCCGCATCCCCTCCTCCCTCTCCTGCCCGCTGTGGCCGATGTGCTGGCAGCCCAGATCAGCAGGGAGGGGCAAGACCAGCTGCTGAGCACCATGGAGCTGCCGCTGGCGGTCACGCTGGCAGACATGGAAAACGCAGGCTTCGCCGCTGACGCGGCGGGAATCCGGGCATTCGGCGAATTGCTCCAGACACAGATTGGGGATTGCCAAAAGGCAATTTTTGACGCGGTGGGACATGAGCTCAACCTGAATTCCCCCAAACAGCTGGCGGCTGCCCTTTTTGACGAGCTGGGACTGCCCGCCAAAAAAAAGACGAAAACCGGGTATTCCACCAACGCGGAGGTGCTGGAGGAGCTGCGGGACGCCCACCCGGCTGTGGCGACTCTTCTCGATTATCGCATGCTTCAAAAGCTGAAATCCACCTATTGCGACGGACTGATAAAGGTGATCGGCAGCGACAGCCGGATTCATTCCTCCTTTAACCAGACCGAAACCCGGACAGGCCGCATTTCCTCCGCTGAACCCAATTTGCAGAACATTCCGGTACGACAGGAGCTTGGCCGGGAAATGCGCCGCTTTTTCCACGCACAGGAGGGCTGGACGCTGGTGGACGCCGACTATTCCCAGATTGAGCTACGGGTGCTGGCTCACATGGCGAGTGATTCGGCCATGATTGCCGCCTTCAACAGCGGGGAGGATATCCACCGTATCACAGCGGCACAGGTGTTCAGCGTACCGGAGGATCTGGTTACTCCCCTGATGCGTTCCCGCGCCAAAGCGGTGAATTTCGGCATCGTGTATGGCATCAGCGCCCACTCGCTGTCTCAGGATATCGGCGTCTCCCATAGCGAAGCCAAAGCCTATATTGACGGCTATCTGGCCCATTATGCCAGCGTGGCGGACTTCATGGACCGCCTGATTGAGGAGGCCCGAAGCCGGGGTTATGCCGAAACCCTGTTCGGCCGCCGCCGTCCCCTGCCGGAATTGAAGGCGGGAAACGCCGCTACCCGCTCCTTTGGGGAACGGGTGGCGCGGAATATGCCCATACAGGGTACCGCCGCCGACATCATCAAGCTGGCCATGGTGCGGGTATACAACCGCCTACGGGCGGAGGGGCTTCGCTCTCGGCTGATTTTGCAGGTTCATGACGAGCTGATCGTGGAGGCTCCCCTTGAAGAGGCAGAGTACGCCGCAAACCTGCTTCGCGAGGAGATGGAGGGCGCGGCCTGCCTCTCGGTCCGGCTGGCCGCCGATGTGCATACTGGTGTCACCTGGTACGACGCCAAGGGCTGACGCATCTCCCTCCCCTGGCCCGTACTTGAGGAGGTGTTACCGGCCGGCAAGGAGGGCGCCACATCTGCCGACAACTTCGCTTTTCCGGCAGAAAAGCAGGCCCCTGTTAACCAATGATAAAGAGAGGAGAATGGTCATTGACGGTTGTTTTTCTCTGTACCGGCAACACTTGCCGCAGTCCCATGGCAGCCGCCCTTCTTCGTGACGCACTTGACCGGTGCGGCGGCTCCTTTGCGGTTGAAAGCGCAGGCCTGTGTGCCTCAGGAGAGCCCGCCAGCTCTTCTGCACAGGAGGTTATGAGGGAGCTGGGACTTGATTTGTCCTCTCATCGCTCAACTCAGGCGACATCGGAGCGGCTTCGCCGGGCAGAGCTGATCGTGGCCATGAGTTCCTCCCACGCGGTCGCCGCCGCCGGTATGGGAGCCGACCCCTCCCATATCCGGATATGGGAGATTCCCGATCCCTTCGGCGGTCCGCTGGAGCTCTACCGCCGCACCCGGGATACGCTGCAGGAAAAAACCGCCGCGCTGGCGGAGGAGCTGACAAATAGACAAAAGGAAGGCGATCAGAGGACATGGAAGAACCGGTAACTCAGCCTCCGGACAAGCCGGAGGCTGCCGGGAATCTCCGCAGAGGAATTCTCGACGATACCATGATTGTTCCCCTTCACGCAGATCATCTGGACGGGCTGGCGGAGCTGGAGCGGATGGTGTTTTCCCGTCCCTGGTCCTATGACGCGCTGGCGGAGGAGCTGCAAAACCCGCTGGCCGTCTTTTATGTGGCGGAGGAGGTCGAGGCGGAGCGTGCCGTCGCCTATCTGGGTATGCACCATATTCTGGACGAATGCGCCATAACCAATCTGGTGGTGCACCCCGCCTTCCGGCGTCAGGGCATCGCCGCCCGCCTGCTGCGGGAGGCGCGCCTCTATGCTGAACGCCATCGGGTGAGGCGCATCACACTGGAGGTGCGCGTCTCCAATGCGCCGGCCATTGCTTTATATGAAGCCTTTGGCTTCGTCCGGGACGGCATACGCCCCGGATTTTACGATTCACCCAAAGAGGACGCGGCACTTTATTCGCTGCTCCCCGATTAGAGACTGTTTGGACCATCGCCGCCCTGCTGTTTTCAGGCATGCCGTCATAACACCGGCGTACACCGCCGTGGAAGAGAGGTTCCCATGTACATACTTGCCATTGAATCCTCCTGTGATGAAACCGCTGCCGCAGTGGTAGAGGACGGCCGCCGGATTTTGTCCAATGTGATCGCCTCACAGGTGGAGGAGCACCAGCTATATGGCGGTGTAGTGCCCGAAATTGCCAGTCGCCGCCATGCGGAGGCCATTTCGGCCATCACTCGCCGTGCGCTGGAAGCATCCGGGCTCTCCCTGACCGATATCGGCGCGATAGCCGTGACCGCCGCTCCCGGACTCATCGGAGCGCTGCTGGTAGGGGTTAACTTCGCCAAAGGCCTCGCGCTGGCTGCCGGTCTTCCGCTCGTGCCGGTTCACCATCTGCGTTCGCATGTGGCGGCTAATTATCTGACGCATCCGGCACTGGAGCCCCCCTTTCTCTGCCTGATCGTATCGGGCGGACACAGCCATATTGTACAGGTGGAGGGATATACGGCCTATACCGTACTGGGGCGAACCCGCGACGATGCCGCGGGAGAATGCTTTGACAAGGCCGCCCGCGCGATGGGACTGCCCTATCCCGGCGGCATCCATCTGGACCGTTTGGCCCCGTCCGGAAATCCGATGTCCTTTCCCCTTCCCCGTCCGCGGGTGGAGGGGAGCCGCTATGATTTCAGCTTTTCCGGGCTGAAAACCGCCGTGCTCAATCTGCTGCACAATGCAAAACAGAAGGGGGAAACATTGTCCCTGCCTGATCTGGCCGCCTCCTTCCAGCACACGGCGGTAGAGCTTCTCGGCGGCAATCTGCTGCTGGCAGCAGAGGATACCGGCGCGAAAACGGTCGTCCTGGCCGGCGGTGTGTCCGCCAATTCCGGCCTGCGCTCCTTTATGGAGCGGGAGTGCGCCGCCCGCGGTCTGACCTTCTGCGCTCCCTCCCTGCCCCTGTGCGGGGACAATGCCGCCATGGTTGGCGCACAGGCCTTTTATGAATGGCAGGCAGGACATACGGCGGGAATGGAGCTGAATGCCGCCGCTACCATGCCGGTGGACCGGCCGGTATGGTAATCCGGCGGATCGTCTCATCGTCTTAAAAAGAGGGCCCTCTGTGCCGGACGAGAGTCCAATACAGGGGCCTAACAGACGCAGCGGCGGGGAGCACGCTCCCCGCCGCTGGTTTCGCCTTTTTTATGGAAGGACGATGTCAGGGGGTGACTCTAGCAGCCACAGCCCCGGTCGTTGTCGTCATTGTCGCAGAGCAGGAGCAGGACAATGATGAACAGAATCCAGGTGCAGTCGCAGCCGTTGCCGCGATTGCCGCCGAACAGACGAGACAGACACATAAGACGTTTCCTCCTTTCCCACGGGATATTACAGTATATGGCGGAGAGAAAGGATGGTCACTGATTTTACAGCGGTCTGTCGCTGCTCCCTGGTAAAGGGTACTTCTGTATTGCTGGGGCGACTTATTCCCAACAATAAAAAAGTATAAATTGTTTTTAAATTATGATAGGTCTATTGAGATTACAACACCACTCAAGTATGATTCGGCGCCAACGCGCTGACGGTGCTTTCCCTTTCACAGGGCTCCGCTATCCGAATGAAACTCAACATCAACAGCAATAGAACACCCAACCATTTTACGCCCATTACATGCTCGCCACCCTCCATGGCAGCGAACGGGTGCTTGCCCAGCGAACAGGCGACGACCTCGTTCTGAACATCCTGTACAGACAGTTGGCTGTTTGAGAAGGCCCCTGGACTCTGAAAATGGGCGTCTATACCCTCTCCCCAGCACGGTTACTCTCCACCACTGGCCGGGACATTTTTCCACAAAGCGCCGCCCACCCCCTCCGGTATATCAACGCCTTCCGGCGGCGCTCCTGAAAATTCCCCTGGAATTTTCCCTCCCCAGATGAAAACGCTCCGCCGCCCACCCCCTCCGGTATACCAACGCCTTCCGGCGGCACTCCTGAAAATTCCCTTGGAATTTTCCCTCCCAAGATAAAAACACTCCACCGCCCATCCCCTCCGGTATACCAGAGCTTCCCTACACCGCTTACTCCCTGAAGCAGTATAGTTGACAAAATGTCTTTTATCCCGTATAATAAGAGCCTGTTAAAATGGATTTTTGAAAATTTCCATCAGGCAGAGCAAACCCTGTCTCCGGGTTCTGCGTATTGTAGAGAACCTTTGGGTTGGACTATTAGGAAGGGGTATCGACGCAGGGCTTCCTTGACTCGAAAACGAGTGACCGCTTTGGAACCACTTCTCCAGAAACCCTTGATTTTTCGGGGCTTTTGCGGTATTATTTACAACTGAATTTA
>JAAWCO010000113.1 GCA_022793315.1 Clostridiales bacterium
TCCCATCTCCCATTCGGGTCGGATGACCGCCCCATTCGCACAAACTCGCAAGGCCTTCACCGTCCTCACGCTGCCATCCGGAGAAAATTCCTTCCACATTCTGGTCAGCACGGTTGTCTTTTCTGTGCCTGTCCCGTCATCCGGGCCCCCATCGGGAACAATCCGCTCCAGCTCCTCCCGTCCGATTCCCTGCCTGGCTGCCTCCCGCCGCAGCTCCTCCGCACTGCGGCGCTGAGCGATGAGAAGATAGGGCTGTCTTTGAATATCGTCGCTGTGTGGATCACCAAAATAAACGTTTTCCACATCCAGTACCTCACAGGCGATATCTCCTGTGATCGGCTGGCGGCGGGAAAGATCTGCATACAATCCGGTACGGATTCCTTCATCCCACCAGGTATACACGATTCCCGTTCCGGAGCAATAGGCATTTCGCAGGGCCTCCTGCCGGATTCCGTCGAAGCCGACCCGTTCTGCCGTCACGCGGAAATAGTCGGTCAGCGCCGACAGAACCATACTGATCTCCTCATCATCCGGCAGCTCTCCTCCGCTCTTCCCTTCCCCCATCCGCCCCAGACGAATCGCCTCGCGCCGGCGGTGCGCCCTCTGCTGAATCTCCAGCGTATTGGGCACCCCATCGGCGGAATAGGCGACTGCCAGCGGACTGCTGCCGATGACCGCCATCTTGTATTCCCCGATTCTCTTAATCAGGTTGTATCGAACCAGCGGACGATCCTCTCCACAGTGGACGCCATGCCATTGATCCCCAGCAAAAAAGCGCTCATTGATCCGGTTCTGCTCGTACAATCCTCGCCTGCCAAGACCGTTTTTGAACTGAACGCCGCGCCGGTATTCCTCCAGAACCTGTGCCGTCTCCACCCGCCGGCCGGCCGCCACACGTTTATCCACCTGCTTCATACCCATCCCCCTCTCTGCTCCTTCTCTTCTTCCACCGCCTCACCTCCGTCAAAGCTGAGGAACCGGGCCAGCTCCCTGAGTCGCTGTTTCCGCTCCCGGCTTTCCCTGTCGTTCTCTTCTTCTTTTCTCCGCTCTTCCCGTCCCGTCCTGCTCCCTGCCTTTCCTGCCCGCCATTCGCCCAGACGATAGGCGGCCAGCAGCAGAAGCATTCCCAGCATACCTGTCAGCAGTTCCATCATCCTGCATTCCATCCTCCCTTCATATCCTCCGCTGATATCCCTGCACTGAGGAGAATTCTCCCTGTCCCCGCCGGATGTTCTCCCCGTGCCGGACAGCGGGATAATTCTTCCATGGCATATCTCATCGCATCTATCAGATGATTGTTCGCATCCTCTGGATAATTGCCGGGGGTCCCGTCAGAATCTGTCTTCCAGCGATAGGCCGCCAGCTCGGCTGCCGTGTGAATACAGGCAGGATGCACCAGAATCTCATATTCCTGCAGCCGTGCTATTCCGTGAAGGACGGAATCGCGTCCCTTGGCTGCCGGAGTCAGGCGCCGGATACCCAGCCGTTTCAAATCGTCGTTGGATTTCGGCTCGGCGCTGTCCGCCCGGATTTTCTCCTTTCCATATCCCCTGCGCAGCAGCATCGCCGCAATATCGCGGTTGAGCATCTTTCTTTGATAATGCTCGTCGTATACATACAGCCGCCCGGTGTCCCGGTCCTCCGCCAGAGCAATGAAGGCCGTGGGATCATTGGTGTAGCCGTAATCCAGACCGAATACATGCCGAAGATGCTTTTCCCGCTTCAGCGCCTCCCTATCGAAGTCCTCCACCCGCCACCGATGGAACACCAGCCCTTCACAAACACCCCACTCTCCCAGTCCTGCCACCGCATAGCGCCGGGGCTGACGCCGCTTCATTTCTTCAAAAACTGCCCGGTCGGCTTCGTCCAGAAATTCGTTGAGAAGGTAATTGGTGGTCATCGTCAGCACATTCTCCTGCTCGCGCTCAAAAAAGCGCCGCCGCAGCCAGTGGGTCCCGCTCCATGGATTAAACGTCAGGGTGGTCTGCTTAAACAGCGGCGGCGGAACTTCCCCCCGGGGAACCGACAGATCGAGACGGTCAAAATCCGCCTCCGATTCAATTTCATAGGCTTCTTCTATCCATACCCAGCACAGACAGCCGTCCGCAACCGTGGCAGAGGCCAGCTTGTCCACATTGTCCATTCCCCGAAAGAGTATTTTCTGTCCGGTGGGCCGATAACGCAGCTCCAGCGGATGCTCCACCGCCTGCCACAGCCGGTCCGCACCCAAACGTGTGATGGCCCATTTCAGCTGGGCAAAGGTGCTGTCACGATGGGTCTGCCCAACCCTTCTGACCACCAGAAGATTGGTTCCGGGGTATTTCATCAGATGATAAATGAACCAGAGCGCCGCCGTACTGGATTTTTTGGAGGCCTTTCCGCCCTTAACCACACGGTATCGCTTCCGGCACCGCCAGAAATCCGCATAACCTCTCCCCACCAGCCCCGGCAGATACCGCCGCTCCATCTGCTCACCCATATCCGTTCTCCTTCCCCTGACATCCCTCAAAGGGACCTACCGGCTCTGCCAAAGCCCCCCCTCCGCTCCCTTTCTATTCCAGCTCCTCTTCTCCATAAAAGCAGATGTCCGGCGGGCGTTCCTTTTCCATCCGCTCACGGTATCCCGCATTGCTTTTCAGGTAGAACATGGTCATGGTGGGAGTGTTGCCCTTCAGCAAACCAAATTCCACCACCGACGCTACCGCCTCTGCACAGGTCCTCCGGAGCAGGGCACGCGCCTTCTCCCTCCCAATCTCGTCATCCCCCTCCTTTCTCTCCAGTTCCTCCAGCAGCTCCATCCGGCTGACCCCCAGAAACGCCGCCAGTCGTTCAATGGTCAGTGGGACTTTTTTCTCCTCTGCGAAGGCCTTCGCTTCACGTACCGCTGTCTGTACCCGGCGGAAATTTCCCCAAATATCGCTCATCCTCGTCCCCCTGTCCCAGCGCCTTTCGGACGCCGAAGCCTTTCCTCTCCTTTCATGCCCGCATTATAGAGACGAAATCCCCCTCTTACAAGAAAATTAGTGCTAATCACTCACACATCAAAAGTATTACCTGAACTGATAAAAAAACGCCCCTGTCCCTGCAGGACAGAGGCGGTGGAAATTTCTTCCCCTGCACCATACCCTCGATTGACAAGGGCAGACTCGGTTTTACGGGGGAAAAACAGTGGCCGACGGCCCCGTCCGCCTTGCCAGCGTCCCGTTTTCCACCCGAAAAACTCCGAAGGACCTAGCGGCGGAACAAAAGGGGACGCTGGCAAGGCCGCAGAATGCAGACGGGCTGACGCCCAACAAATCCGAGAACGATGGTAGCACCCCCTTTTGACCGCCGTCAGGCGTGTTTACGCTGGTCAACCGAGGGTATCATGGGGGATAGAAAGAACCGCCCGATTTGCAATCGGGCGGTTTCTTTTTTATATAATACGCCGGTGCTCCTGCGAAATGGTAAAAAGGAAGCAGGAAAATCGGTTTTTAAGTGCGTCGGCTGTATCGGTTTACTCCAGCGGTTCTCTGTTTTCAAGAGCGGTCAGCATATCCACCCGCCGTTGATGCCGGCCTCCTTCAAAGGGCGTTTCCAGCCATACCTGCGCCGTCATACGGGCCAGCTCCGGTCCGATAACCCTCGCTCCCAGCGCCAGTACATTGCTGTCATTATGCATCCGGGTCAGCCGGGCGGAATACGGCTCGCTGCACAGTGCGCAGCGCACCCCTCGAATTTTGTTGGCCGCAATGGACATCCCAATCCCTGTCCCGCAGATCAGGATTCCTCTTTCGCACTCGCCCCGCGCTACCGCACCGGCAGCGCGAGCCGCGAAAATGGGATAGTCGCAGCTGTCTGCGGTATCGGTACCATAGTCACGAAAGGACAGCCCCATCTCCTCCAGCAGCTCGATTACTACCCTTTTCATCTCCAATGCTGAATGATCACACGCAATCGCTATCATGAAAACATCCTTCCCACTTTGTTGCCGGCCTCCAGCCTTTTGTCTATCTTACCCGAGTTCTATAAACCATCGCTCTCCGCTTCTGGCAGCATGAGGAGCCGCAGCAACCCAAATCAACCCCTGGCCACGTCACTCCCCCGCGCCTGAGAGAGTTGAAGTTATTATAGCATTTTTGTCCCTTTTCTGTAAAGGACTACAGAAAAAGAGGCTGCAGCTGGGTACCGGCAAGCGCCGCCGTGATGGTATCCTCGATTCGGGAAAAATCTGCCACCAGAGAGTTGGGCTTGCTCTCCGTGTCGTCCTGTCCCAATGGGACAAAATAGATATGCTTGGCATTTTTCAGCAAGGCGATGTTGCGTAGAGAGGCCCCCAACGCATCGTTGGTGGACACGGCCAGAATCACCGGACGACTCCGGCGAAGATGGGATTTGACCGCCAGTGTCACCGGCGTATCGCTGATACCGTTGGCCAGCCGGCCCAGCGTGGACCCGGTGCAGGGCGCCACCACCAGCACATCAAAAAAACCTTTGGGGCCGATGGGTTCCACCGCGGTCAAGGTGTCCAGCGGCTCTCTGCCGGTGATTTCGGCCAGCTGCTGGCGGAAGTCTGCCGCCTCGCCGAAGCGCGTGTCGGTCTCCCCCGCCGCAAAGGACAGGATTGGCGTCACCTCATATCCCTTCTCCACCAACAAACGTATCTGCCGGATCACCCGTTCAAAGGTACAAAAGGAACCGGAAAGGGCAAAGCCGATTCGCAGCTGTGACATCATATCCCCTCCTTTATCATATTTAATATGGCGTTTTTGATAAACAGCCCGGAGCTTTTAGGAGCCACCCGCCCCGGCAGAGACAGCGCCCAGATGGTTTTGATCTGCAGCTCGGCCGCCGCGTTGAAATCTACCCCGCCGGGCCGGGAGGCCAGGTCGATCAGCAGAGTTCCCCGGTCCAGTCCGGCCAGCCGCTCCCGATCGAACAGCAGGACAGGCGCCGTATTAAAGATGACATCAAAATCTCCCGCGTCGGCCATATGGGCCATTTCCACCGTTGAACAGCCCTGTGTGGCCGCCCACGCCAGATCGGAAAATTTTCGCGCTGCCACGGTGACATCTGCCCCCAGCGCCACCAGCAGCCTGGCCAGCGTCCGTCCCACACGGCCATACCCTGTGATCAGACAGCGAGCGCCGCTGATGGTGATCGGAATTTCCTCCATGGCCAGCTGAATGGCGCCTTCTGCTGTGGGAACGCTGTTATAGACAGCCAGCTCCTCCCGGCTGAAGTAGTCATGAATGGTCAGTCCTCTCTTTTCCGCTTCCTGACGTACCACCTCGGAAACCGACCCCCCTGCCAGCTTCTGATCGGGCCTGATGGCGTTGAGCACCTGATCCAGTGTGATACGGACACGGGAAAAGGGCGCGTTCAGGGTAGAAGCGTCGGTCGTAACCGGCAGCGGCAGGAGAACGAAGTCGGCCAAAGACACCGCCTGCGCCGGATTGGTACATCCGGTAACGCAGGGCGGAAGATCGGTGCTCTCGAAGCCGGAGGTGATGACCTTGTATCCGTCCGCCGCCAGTGCGCCGGCCAGATAGGCGGAGCGAAGGTCCCCTCCAATGACGGCAAAGGTTTCTATGTTGCTCATAAGTATGATGACCTCCATCGGCTCAATCTTATTCCATCCTATGAGCGTCCCTGAAAAGCCGTGATTGGATTCTGAAGAAGAGAAAACGGCAGACAACAAAAACAGGAGGTAAAGCCGATAGTGAACAAGCAACACGCCATCCCGCCTGTTTCCCTGTTCCGGCAAAGCCCAATCTGTAAAATCGAAATCCACGTGAGAGCTTTTTCTGCCGATTCCCATCGTCACATATCAGATAGTGTCCAGGGAAACCCGTGAACCTCACACCCCTTTTATCCGCTGCGTATTCCCTTCAGGACTCGGATTCGCCCTTCAACAGCCCAAAACGTGACAGATCCGCCCCTTCTATCTTCAGCAGCCGCGCCTTGACAGAAAGGCCGCCGGCATAGCCTGTCAGATTCCCCCGGGCCCCTACCACCCGGTGGCAGGGGATGATAATGGACAGGGGATTATGTCCTACTGCGCCGCCGACTGCCTGAGCTGACATACGTTCCCGCTTCATTTTCACCGCTATTTTTTCCGCGAGCTTACCGTAAGTGGTCACCTCTCCATAAGGAATCTCGCGCAGCAGACGCCACACCATCTGTCGAAATTCTCCTCCCGCCGGACGCAGCGACAGCTCCTTCACCGATGGCCTCTCACCCCGGAAATAGCGGTCCAGCCAGCTTCTTGCAGCGGCAAAAGCCTCCAGGTCATCCTTCACCGTCATATGGGGGGCAAGCGTTCCCCCGAAATACTTTTGCCCCGCTATCCACAGGCCGGTCAGATGCTCGCCATCGCTGGCCAGTGTCAGCATCCCAACCGGCGACGGACAGGTCGTGGAATAGTACATACCATCTCCTCCATTTTACGCCTCACAGCGCCATATGATACGACAAAATCCAAGAGGAAAAAGGGGATTCCCTCTTGATTATACAGAATCATCATGTGAATTTCCAGCCGCACTGAAAGGGGAATCCTTCCAGCGCCTGCCCGCAGCTTATCCGCCGGCAAAATTTTGCGCGCATATTGTGTTGCCATCAGCCGAAAGAAATCGTATAATACCCAATGGAAATTCTCCAGAATTTCCGGAAAATCAAGGGAACGGAATCATCCATAAAAGGAAAATACAAAACGCGGATGCGGTTTTGGAGAGGAGAACACCATGAACTATCGGATTTTTACCGATGCCACAGCAGATATGAATGAGGAAATGCTCGCAGGACTGCCAAAGGTGGAAATTGTCCCCATGCAGGTGGAACTCGACGGTCAAAACTATACTTATGGCCCCGGCGGAGATCTGACAGTTGAGCAATTCTACACTCAGCTGAAGGAGGGAAAGTTTGCCAGTACCTCTCAAATCAATCCCGCCGTTTATCATACGGCCTTTGAACCAGCTCTGCGTGCGGGATTCGACATCCTGTATCTCTGCTTCACCTCAGGGATGTCGGGAACCATTCATACGGCGGAGATGAGTATTGCGGAGCTGAGAGAGCAGTATCCCGACCGAAAAATTCTCTGCATTGATACCCTGTGTGCTTCCGCGGGTGAGGGCTTCCTGGTCCGGGAGGCTGCCCGTATGCAGGCGGCAGGACTGGACCTGGAGGAGCTGGCCGCGTGGGTCACGGAGCATCGGCTGCAGGTATGCCACTGGTTTACCGTGGATACCTTCGACCACCTGCGCCACGGCGGCAGGGTTTCCGCTGCCGCTGCGGTTCTGGGAACTATGCTTCAGGTCAAGCCTCTGCTTCATGTGGATGAAGAGGGGGCCCTGCAGGTAGTAGAAAAACCGCGCGGACGCAGCCGAGCGGTTCAGGCTAAGCTCTCCCGTATGGCACAGGGTTGGATGCCAGAGCTGGGGAAACTGGTGGTGATCGGCCATGGCGCTTGTCCCGAAGAGGGAGAAAAGCTGAAAACGGCCGTGTTGGAGCGCTTTCCTGACGCCGAAATCCAAATAGTGAATATTGGCCCCGTCATCGGGGCGCATACCGGCCCTGGCATGCTGGCACTTCTCTACTGGGGCGGCAGCCGTTGACTGGACTGAAAACCGTGATGAAGGAGGAACAACCATGAACAAACGTCTGGGAAGTCTGCTTTTCTGCGCAGCAGAAGCGGTGGTGGGCCTTCTGCTGCTGATCAATCCTATCGGTTTCACCGCGGGAATCATCATTCTGTTGGGAGTTCTGCTGACAATCCTCGGTTTGATCAGTGTGATTGGCTACTTCCGAACTCCTCCGGAAGAGGCCTGCCTGAAAAGCGGATTGGCAAAAGGGCTGCTGCTGGCCGGATTGGGTCTTTTTTGTATCTTTCAGTCGGGCTGGTTTCTCTCAACGTTTCCCCTTCTTACCGTTTTCTATGGCCTGCTGATTCTTATAGCTGGGATCGGTAAGCTGCAATGGGCGATAGACATGCTGCGGCTTGGACAAAAATACTGGTATGTCGCCATGCTCAGTGCCGCCGTATCGGTGGCGTTCTCCCTCCTGGTTCTGATCAATCCCTTTGCCACCACCGCGATTCTCTGGACCTGCATGGCCATTGTCCTGCTGGCAGCGGCCGCCGCGGATTTGCTGGCGCTCTTGCTGGACCGTCGGAAATAAGCCCGTCGCTACGAGCCTTTCCGCGTCGCCAGGAACCGGCTGCATCGCGCTGCCGTTATCGCAGGGGGCGTTTTCTCCTGCGCATATATTGCCCCAGCTACTACAATACAGATTTCATACCACGTCAGAGGAGAGCCGATGATGAAGACCATACGCACCTTTATCGAAACTCACAGAAAAATCCTTGTTCTTGTCGTTGGAATAACGGCATTGCTGGCGCTGCTGGGCGCCGCCGCTCTTTTTTTCGCCGAGTCTGCTGCGGACAGTCCCGCTATCGGAGAAGAAAACGCCCGGCAGCTGGCCTTTGCAGACGCGGGGATCAGTTCTCTTGCCGCTGAATCTATTGATATGAAACACGACATCGAACAGGGGGAGCCAGTCTATCAGATCTCGTTTACCACGGGAGACACCCGGTATACCTACCGGATAAAAGCCTCCGATGGCACCATTCTCCAAAAGGAACGGGAGACCGCTTCCAGCCAGCCGACCAGCACCGTTCCGGTGCAACTCTCTCCCGATGCCGCCAGAGAAAAGGCCCTGGCCGACGCCGGACTGACAAGCGCCGACGTGACGTTTACCAAAACAGAATTGGATTGGGAAAAAGGAATTTTAGTATACGATGTTGAGTTTATAGCCGGAAATACAGAATACGACTACGAGGTTAGCGCGGACACCGGCAGCATATATGGCAAAAGCATAAAAACATATACCCCCGGCGGGACCAATCCGACAGCGCAGCCGACCACCAGCCAAATCAGCCCCAATACCAGCCCGACAACACAGCCGACCACCGGCCCAATCGACCCCGATACCGCCAGGCAGACGGCACTCTCCGATGCCAAGCTGACTTCTTCCGATGTCACATTTATCAAAACCGAACTCGAATATGAGGACGGCATCCCTGTATATGAAATTGACTTTTACACCCCTTTTCATACATATCAATACGAAATCCATGCGGAAACCGGAAAAATACTCAGCCGGGAAGTGGAAGCTCATCAAACAGGAAACGGAAACGGCGGGGCGTCTCCGGATAAAAATTCCTGGATCGGAGTGGAGCAGGCCAAGGCCATCGCCGCTAACCATGCGGGGCTGCCGCTTTTCGATATTGTGTTCTACAAAACCAAGCTGGAGGAGGAGGACGGCTATTGGATATACGAGATTGAGTTCCGGAAAAACCATAGGGAATATGAGTATGAGATCGACGCGGTAACCGGTGAGATTCTGAAATACGATTCTGAGTGGGACGACTGAGAGGGGAGACCGCGTCCTCTTCTCCCCTGTTCCTCCAAGGATAGAAAATAAAACGCTACCGGCGAAAGAATTCTTTCTGCCTCCACGGTATATGAAAAAGGGCCTTCTGGTTATTCAGAACGATGGCATACAACCGCCGTTTTCTGTTTATCAGAAGGCCTCTTCTCTGTTTAATTTTTCATTCTTCCCCGCTCAGCTGGAGATAAAGGATGGATGCCGGATTCTCTGCTGCACAGGCTTAATCCAAAAGCGATACAAAATGATTCACGCTTCCATAAGAGCACGGCGCCAGCACATAGGAGAGGGTGACTGTTTGGGTGGTATGCGGCTCTACTGTCACTTCATATACATAATCTGAGCCGGAGCTTTTGGTCTGTCCAATGGTCACAGCCGTGTCGAGCACATCCCCATTTTCATCACGGACGACAATAAAGAGCGAACCGTGATCCTTCTCCGCCAGGCTGACCGTCCGGGCGCTGTCCCCTTCATTGGTCAGGATGTAATGCTCCTGATACTCAATCATCCAGTTCGCGGTGTTGGCGGGATTCCCGCCGCCATCTGCATGATCATTGTCTACGACCGTTTCCTCACCTCTGGCATTGGTACAGGTAAAGTTTACCATATCCATACCAACAGCAGAATGGTTGTTTTGCGGATTCAAATGCGTCATCCATTGCTGGGCTCTCTTCACCTCATGATCGGTGCTGTCATAGGCCTGATACGGCGCCGCTTTGGTGGGCAGCTTGTCAGCATAGCGATTGGTATAAGTCACCGGCAAGCGTCCCTTTTTCGTACTGTCATCAAAGGTGAAGGAGAAGAAGCCGTCGATCACACCGGCATGATCCGCCTTTCCAATATACTGCGGCGAATAGTCTTTGCCGCCGCGGCTGACAACATAGCCCTGCGCGACAGGCTCCGCCTGTACCTGTGCAACGTCGTCATAGCAGTAGAAGGTCCCTGTCACGCTGCCACCCGTCACGGAAAATTTGACCGCACCGTTTGCGCATCGGATATGGCCGAGAGGCTTATTGGCCGACTTATCTACATTGATGCCATTATACGCATCCTCCGTTGTGCCGCCGATCACATAGAAATATTCTCCCGCAGGCAGACGATAGGTGGTAGGCTGGTACACACGAGGTATATAATCCGCATAGGCATAGTCGTAGCCGGAATACTCCGGAGCGATATTGCCGTTTATCAGATACCCGTCAGGCAGTGTGTAGTGCGTGTTGTAAAAATCCGCCCACGCAAACAGGCCAAACCAGGTGCCGCCCGCCTGATAGCCGACATTTTCTACAGTGATAAACACATCTTCCTCGCCATCGTTTTTCAGCTGGTAGCCAAGGTAAAAGGACTCGCCGGAATAATTGGCGTGTTCAAAGGTAAAAAAGACATTGCCGGTCAGCCCTTCGTTGCGGATATAGGCTTTGCCGACATCACTTGCCGGTACCTGCTCCGGATTGTTGGAATAGATATAGGTTCCGCCTTCACGCTTCTGGTATTCGATCCGCGTCGCTTCCCCGGCAGCAGTAAGCTTTGTGCCTTCCGGCGCTTTTACGGTATCGTAGGGAAGTGTCACCTCATGTTCGGCCGCCACCGCTTTCAGCGAAAACAAAGTGTTGGCTTTTTCGGTCACGACCTGTATCGTGTACGTCTTACCCTCTGTCAGATCGGCCGCCACTTCCTTTTCTCCAGCTGTTACCTTCTGGTTGCCGTCAAAAACGGCGATTTCCTTTGTGTCGGCAGATGTAAAGGTATAGCTGTCAGTATAAGGAGCAGCCATGGCATAGGAGCGTACACCCTTCTCATCGGTCACATCCTCAATGCCCGACAGACGGAAAACCTCTGCATTCACCGGAGCCGCGCTGACACTGCCAGCCTCGCTGGCTGGAGGAGCATCACTCACCTCGCACCCGCTGAACAGCGTCGCCATAAGTACCAGCACTAACACCAATGCTGATCGTCTTTTCATTTCTTCTCCTCCTCAAAGCAATGGAATGTTAATTTTTCCATTTATGCCCAAAATTCATCATATACATAAAAAATATCATGTCAACTGATAAAAATTAAAAAAATGATTTTTATGGCATCCCCTGCCGACAGGCAGAATACAGGAGAGGACGCCCGCCTTGCTTTATCACGAAGCAGGCGTCCTGATCAGGAAACGGAGCTATATGGGGATCAGGTCGTCAGGTATTACGCCATTCTGTCCACAATATCCCATTCATGGAAGGTGGCAGCCGCCCCATAGGATGCCAGAATCGTCTGGAAATCAAAGGTATAGGATTCTCCCGGCTGCAGCTCAATTTTACACCATTTCCACGTTCTCGGGCCGCCCTCCAGCCGAACGCTCTGTACATTGCTGCCCCGCTGTACAACAGAGGTGTTTCCTATCGCATTGCTTCCGATATACCCATACACGGTTTTGACCGAATCGCTGTCGTTGAAAAAGGTCATCACATGGTAATTCTGTGTACACCAGTTCCCCAGATTATTCAGCGGGGCTGCTGCGTTTTCATTGGCCTGTATATTGGTTCCCACAATGTTGATCGGTGTGATTTCATTGTCATTGGAATTCACGTTATTGGTCACATAGCGGTAGGGCATTTCGCTGGTTCGGATCGTGCCGTGCGACGCCGTCAGGAAATAGCCTTTTCCTACACCGGTATAGACAGCCATATCCTCCGAATAATCCGTGCTGTAAGGATAGACCACCTCATAACCGTCTACCGCGCTGACGTTCCGGTACATATAAATAGTGACGATAATCGCCCTGTCGGTGTTAAAACGGATCAGCCCGTTAAACGGCTGTCCCGACGCTATTGAATATTCCGGTGTCAGCCAGGCCGACCCTCCCTGCGGAATGGTGATGTTAGTGGAACTGCTTTGGAAAAAGTCCTTTACGGTTTTTCCGGGGTCGGCCCAGCCGCTGCTGTAGCCTATGTTTGTCCTCTGAACAGTGGCTGTTCCCGCCGACATATTATACAAATGCACCCGGTATTTCAACGTTTCACCGCTGCGATTCCAGTGAGAAAAAAACACATGCGCTTCCCCGGCGGTAATCGTCTGCTGATTGATACAATAGCCGTATTCCGCCAGAGCCATTCCTTTGCCGTTCTGTCCGATCTGTTCGGGATAGTTAGCATAAATCATGGGTCTGTCATTTCTGGCGAAGGACAGGCGTGTGATCCCTGACTGTCCGTTCAGAGGGGTTGAGCTCAGATTAGCGGCCACAGGGTTCAAATAGGTAAAGACCGCTGAATTCGCATTCGCCGCACGAAGAGGCGAGCCATTCCCCGAAGAAGCCGATACAGGAGATACGATTGCCAAAAGGAAAACCGATGTTGCCGCCATAAAGCCCAAAACTTTTTTAATCCTTTTCATCTTCATCCTTCTCCTTACAGGGTCAGAAGTGGTTTTGGCTATCCAAAAGCCTGTTCGGCGTCTGAATAAACCGCAGTCGGTTCCGTATTTACAGTTTCCAGAAAAAATACCGTTTTCTTCTCTGCCGACGATCACCCTTGATAAACGTTGTCTCATATCACCACCGCCGGTGCTCAAAGAAACAGGTCAAAATCATTTTTCTGCTCTTCTCTTTTCTTGAAAGCTGGCGGAAATTCTCCCTTATCCAGACAAGCTCTTTACCACATGGGACTCCCCTCCTTCTCTCTAAAAGCTGAGATATGTGCAATAGCCCCTATAATATGAGTGAATAATTCACTTTTCATGAAATATTATCATAAACAAATGTATTCTGTCAATAATATTATTAAAATTGTTAAATTATTACTCAATTTTGATAAACACCTGCTTTTTAACCTCCATCCTCTTTACGGCATCCTTTAACTTTCGCTTGCTCCTGGAGGAAGAGTGGGGTATACTAAAAATAAAAGGATTCGCTCTTTCTCTTCATTTTACCGGATAGAGGGGCGGTTGAATGCAGACTTTTCACGAAAGGAAGGGATGCCGTGGGTTTTCTGCGAAAAATGGGCAAAGCAATCGCCCACTATATCCGCAACACCGACCGGCTCCTCTTGCTGCTGTGCGCGGCGGTGTCGATATATGGCTGCCTGCTGGTCTATTCCGATGCCCAAACCTCCGGCGGAGGCCGTTCAGCTTATCTGGTTCAGTTTCTCGCCTGTGCGCTGGGATATGTCGCCGCCGTGGTGATCTCCAAAATTGACTATGAACTGCTCTGCCGCCTGTGGCCGGTGATGGCTGTGATCTCTCTCGGATTGATGGCCCTGACTTTTACCAGTCTGGGCATCACGGTGCCAGGTACCGACGACACCGCATGGCTGCGCCTCAATCTGGGGCCGGTCAAAACGACCTTCCAACCGGCAGAGCTGCTGAAAATTGTGTTTGTGGTTACCTTCTCCGTTCATCTCACCAGGGTATACGATACCATTAACCGCCCACTGACGGTGCTGCTGCTCTGCCTGCACGGTATGTTTCCGGTAGGTCTGGTATTTTTGCAGGGTGACTATGGTACAGCCCTTGTCTTTATTTTCATTTTTATCTGTATGCTGTTTGCCGGTGGCCTGCGCCCCCTCTATTTTCTTGTAGGTCTCATCGGTGTAACAGCTGCTGTGCCGATTGTCTGGCAGGCCATCGGACAGGACAAGCGAGACCGCATTCTCAGTCTGATTTTTGTGGAAGAGTATCTGTCCACCACCGGCTGGCAGCAGTATCTGGGAGTGGTCGCCCTCGGCTCTGGAAAACTCTGGGGTGTGGGATACATGCAGGGCGGCGACCATCAGGTTTATGCCCGCAACAATGACTTTGTGTTCACCGTGGCCGGAGAGGAGTTCGGCTTTATCGGCGCGCTGGCCGTGATTATTCTGCTGTTGGCTATTGTGCTGGTCATTATGCGCGATGCTGTGAGAGCAAAGGACCGACTGGGCATGCTGCTGTGTACCGGCATGATGTCGCTGATCGGCTTCCAATCGCTGATCAATGTCGGCATGACTCTCCGACTGATTCCTGTTATCGGCATCACCCTGCCCTTTTTCAGCTCCGGCGGCAGCTCAGTGGCCACCCTGTATCTGGGGATTGGGCTGGTGCTCAGCGTCTATTATTCCAGCCGAACACGGATGCGCAATACGATTTTTGTGAAAAAGGTATGAGTTTTGTTCCGACAGCGAATTTTTCCAAATACCTGTTTTCTTTTTGTCAATTTCATGGTACAATGACCACGGCCCAACACTTCTGCTCACGTGACGCCTGATGGCCGTGGTCTCGAAAATGCTCGCCGGCATTTTCCCTCACTTCATGGTACAGTGCAGGAAATCGAAGATTTCCTGCCGAAGAACCCCCTGTCGGGCGGAGCGCCCTCCTGCGGCA
>JAAWCO010000114.1 GCA_022793315.1 Clostridiales bacterium
AGACGCTTGAAAATAAGCTGCTGTTCTTCGATTGTCAAAACAGCAATGCCATACTTTTCCCCATAGCAGCAGGAATAAAGAAATTGCTTGACGGCGTCGCGCCAGCTTAAAGCAGGGTTATCCATCAGTCGCTGCACCTGTTGGATAATCTTCGGCTGCTGCAAGTACAGCGTTTCCACGATCAAATCCTCTTTTGTTGAAAAAAAGGAATAGAAAAAGGTTCGTGAAATACCTACCCTCTGATATATCTGCTCGACAGTGGTATGCTGTATGCCCTGCTTTGCCATGAGTTCAAGGCCAACAGCAATCAGCTCCGTTTTGATACGTTCCCGATCTTCCTCAGAATAGGCTACTTTTGGCATGCTATCGCCTCAAAATAAAGATGAATTTAAAAATTTATCTTTATTTTAGCATGCCTAAAAGTATAATGCAAGCGTGAAATATCAAAGACAGATCGAATGCTCAGGGATATGACGATAAAAATGGAATGAACAGGAGGAGAATCCCTGCCTCACACTTGCAGACAATGCGGAGATATGATACACTGTGGAACACACGTTCTTTTTCTGAAGGGAGGAGCGGCGGTGGCGGAAAAGCATGTTTCTTTATCGGTACGGCGCCTGGTGGAATTTCTTCTGCGCGGGGGCAGTATAGACAACCGGTTTGGCGGTATGGAGTCTGCTCACGAGGGCGCCCGCCTGCACCGCCGCATTCAGAAGGCGGCGGGCGATGCCTATGAGTCGGAGGTCAGCCTGACCATCAGCCGGGAGGTAGGAGGCATATCCTATACGCTGGAGGGAAGGGCCGACGGTGTTATCACTGAGGAAAGCGGAGAGCCTTCGGTGACCGTTGACGAAATCAAAACGGTGGCCCTCCCGCTGGAAATGATAGAGGAAGACTTCAACCGCACCCATTGGGCGCAAGCCATGTGTTATGCCTGCATCCTCTGTGTTCAGCGGGAGCTGCCGCAGATTGGTGTTCGCCTGACCTATGCCCGAAGGGAACCGGGGAGGGGCCGACAGGCATCGGAGGAGCTCAAGCAGTTCCGACGGATATTCACCCGCGGCGAGCTGGAGTCCTTTCTGGACGGTCTGCTGGAACAATACCGGCTGTGGGCGGAAGAGCAGCTGGAATGGATCCGCCTGCGCGACGAATCCATCCGGGCGCTTGCGTTTCCCTACGGCGGTTATCGGGCGGGACAGCGGGAAATGGCGGCGGCGATATATCGTACGATTGCGGCATCCGGCCGCTTATTTACACAGGCGCCCACCGGCATCGGCAAAACGATTTCCGCCTTGTTCCCCGCCGTCAAATCCATCGGGGAGGGGCTGACCGACCGCCTGTTTTACCTGACCGCCAAAACGATTACCAGACAGGCGGCGGAGCAGGCCTTTGACCGGATGAGGGAGGCAGGGCTTCGGATGCGGGTCGTGACGCTGACCGCCGTGGATAAAATCTGCTTTCTGGGGGCGGAGCGCGCCTGTCATCCCGACGCCTGTCCCTTTGCCAAAGGGCATTACGATCGGGTAAACGACGCGCTCCGTGAGCTGCTGGCAGGTGATGGAGCAATCGGACGGCAGGCTATTGAGGATTGCGCGCGCCGTCACACCGTCTGCCCCTTTGAGCTGTCTCTGGACGCCACGTTGTGGGCCGATGGAATCATTTGTGATTACAATTATGCCTTCGATCCCCAGGTTTACCTCCGGCGTTTTTTTCAGGAGGTAAACGAACGATACGTTTTTTTGGTGGACGAAGCACATAATCTGGTGGACCGTTCGCGGGAGATGTATTCCGCTGGACTGGCTAAATCGGCCTTTCAGGCAGTGGGGAAGGCGCTGCCGAAGCGGGACCCCCTCCGTCGTCCTCTGAATCGGATGATTCGCCTTATGAATGGGCGGGCGGCGGATATGGGAGACAGCGCTTTTCAGGCGGAGGAAGCCGCCTGGAGCGACCTGAACCGGCAGGCGGAAACGTTTTTGGACGAATGCGGCCAATGGCTGGAAAGCCATGCCGGCGCGCCGGGCAGCGAAGAAGCGCTTGCGCTCTTTTTTGAAGTTCTTCAATATACCAGAATCGCCGAGCTGTATGATGAATGCTATGTTACCACCACCGAACGGCGGGGGCGGGAGGTGCTGGTCAGGCAGCTGTGCCTGGACCCCTCTCATGCACTGGACAGCTGTATGAAGAGGGCGAGAGCCGTTGCGCTGTTCTCCGCGACACTGACGCCGCTCGATTATTTCGCTTCGGTGCTGGGCGGTGGGGAAAACGCCCGGACGCAGGCGCTGCCTTCCCCTTATCAGCGGGAGCATCTCTGCCTTTTGATGGCCGACCGGATCAGCACCCGCTATCGTGACCGGGAGGGCAGCATCGAACCCATCACGGACGGAATTTATCGGACGGTGACAGTCCGCCGGGGGAACTATATGGTCTATTTTCCCTCCTATCAGTACATGCAGGCGGTTTCCGATCGGTTTATGGAGAAATACCCTGCCGTGGAAACACTGGTACAGCACAGCAGAATGGATGAGCAGGAACGGGAGGCGTTTCTCGCCCGATTTGATGAGGGAAACGAACGTATACTGGTGGGTTTCTGCGTACTGGGGGGGATCTACGCGGAAGGAATCGACCTGAAGGGAGGGCGCCTTATTGGAACGATTGTGGTGGGTGTCGGCTTGCCGCAGGTCAGCGAGGAACAGAATCTGCTCAAGGCGTATTACACGCGGGGCGGGCGCGCCGGCTACGATTATGCCTATACCTTTCCCGGCATGAACAAGGTGCTGCAAGCGGCCGGCAGAGTCATCCGGGGAGAGGAGGACCGCGGTGTGGTTGTGCTGATGGACGACCGGTTTACCACCCCTTCATACCGCAGACTGTATCCGGAACACTGGGGTGGCTTTCGTGTGGTGAGGAATGGGGAGGCACTGGAGCGGGAGCTGCGGGCCTTTTGGGACGAATGATTCGACTGTTTTGCATTTTTTAGAAAGCGGCAGGGCGCTGATCGGGGGAGCTCTCAGCTCCAGTCGGACGCCTGAACCGGGACCATTCCCTGCTTAAAATCCGGAAGGAACCAGACATCGTCAATCTGAAATTCCCTTCCGTTCAAATATTCCAGTTCACCGGCTGGGGTAGTGAAATCGAATACAAGGCGGTACGAGCAGAGAGCCTGGCGCCGGAAGCCGGTTCCCCGGTTTATGGCGTTGGTGCCGTATTTACCGTCGCCGAGAAGAGGATGGCCGATAGAAGCCAGATGTGCCCGGATCTGATGAGTGCGCCCTGTCAGCAGCTCGATTTCCAGCAGGGACTGATTCCCCTTTTCACCCAGTACTCGGTAACGGGTGGCGATGGTGCGGCTGCTTTCGCTTTTTTTGCCGGTAATATACACCCGGTTTTGTTTTTCATTTTTTTCGAGAAACCCCTCCAGCGTGGCCGATTTTTCCGAAAGGATGCCATGAACCAGGCAAAGATAGTATTTGTGGAGCTCCCGATTTTTCAGCTTATCGTTAAGAATGCGCAGAGCGGAGGCAGTTTTGGCGGCGATCACGATGCCGCAGGTATTGCGGTCGATCCGGTTGACCAGCGCCGGGGTGAAGCTGTTTTCCCGCGCCGGATTGTACTCCCCCCTGTCATACAGGTAGCGCTGAACCCGGGCGATCAGTGTGTCCCGGTATTCTCTTTCGTCGGGATGTACCAGCAGTCCCGCCTCTTTGTTGAGCAGCATAAAATGCTCGTCCTCATAGACGATTGACAGGCGCCGGGAGGCACTCAAAAAATCGTAGAGAGGCTGGCTTTCTCCCAAAAATTCGTCTTTTACATACAGGGTGAGGACATCTCCCGCCTGCAGACGGTCGTCAATATGACAACGTTTTCCGTTGCGCTTGATATCCTTCTGGCGGATATGCCGATACATGACCGGGGACGGCAGCTCACGGAAGGTTTTCTGTAAAAATTTATCCAAACGCTGTCCGGCGTCGTTGGCGCCGACGGTCACGGTTTTCATGATCGTTTTCATCCTTTCCGGCACAGAGCATTGAATCCTCCTCAGAAAAATGTCCGCAGCGGCCCTGCTGCATTCGATGGAGGCTTCTACAGTATAGCACAGCGGCTGCTGAAGCGGAAGAGAGGCCGGGGGTGTTTCTGCGGCGGAGATTTTTCAGAACGGCGTTCTCTGGAGAAACCGCAGGTCTTCCGACGCGCAAAAAGGTGCAAATCTTTTCAAATTCTTCCGATTGTGATAAAATAAGACATCCGGCTCAGGAGTGCCGGGATACGCGGCGGCAGAGGGGGCGGAACGATGGCCGGAGACAAGCCTGATAAAACAGAAGCGGTCCATATGGGGCACCGGCAGAGGATGAAGGAACGATTTTTAAAAGAGGGCGTCGATTCCTTCGCGCCTCATGAGCTGCTGGAAATGCTGCTGTTTTTTGGTATCCCCCGCCGGGACACCAACGAGATGGGCCATCGTCTGCTGGAGACCTTCGGTAGCCTGACGGGCGTACTGGAGGCCCCTTATGAAGAGCTCATCCGGGTAAAGGGGATCACAGCAAACACCGCTTTTTTAATTGCCTTTTCCGGTCAGCTGGCACGGGCGTATTACGATGATCGAAAAAGCTGCGGCACGGTCCTCCAGACCGTGGAGCAGGCCGGGGAATATCTCCGGCCCAAGTTTTTGGGCCGGAAGGAGGAGTCGGTGTATCTCATCTGTCTCGATAACCGTGATCAGGTGCTCAGCGGTGCGATTGTACGGGAGGGGAGCGTCAATGCGGCGGACATCAGTGTCCGCACCGTCGTGCAATATGCGCTGGCCCACAACGCGACACAAATCATTCTGTCCCATAACCATCCCAATGGATATGCCCTCCCCTCACGAGCGGACGTTTCCACCACTGCCCGAATTGCCGAAGCGCTGAAGGCGGTGGATATCAGTCTGCTTGATCATATCATTGTGGCCAGGGATGATTTTGTCTCCATGAGAGAGACGCCCACCATGGCTCATCTGTTTTATCCTTACTGGAATTTGTCGGAATAAGGAACCGCCATTTCCTTTGCCGGGCAGGGCATGACGTAATATGCTTCTCCTGCGGCGGATATAGCGGAGCGAAAAGGATAGCGGCTGCTGTCTGACGGTATGGAAAGATTCCTCTTGCGCTTTATGGAAAAACAGCATAAAATGTGTGGTGTCTTTACAGATGTGGGGGAATCGACATGTTTTTAGCGGATTTGCATATCCATTCGAGGTATTCACGGGCGACCAGCAAAGAATGTGTGCCCGAATACTGGGAGCTGTGGGCGCGCCGTAAAGGGATCGCCCTGATTGGCACAGGGGATTTTACCCATCCCGCCTGGCGGGAGGAATTACAGGAAAAGCTGGCGCCGGCGGAAGAAGGACTGTATGTCCTGAAGGAGGAATACCGTCTGCGGGACGATACGGCGCCCTGGGAGCAGCGGCCCCGTTTCCTGGTAACCGGGGAAATCAGCAGTATTTATAAACGAGGGGGAAAAACCCGCAAGGTTCACAACCTGTTCCTGCTGCCAGGGCTGGATGAGGCTGAACGCTTTGCACGGCGGCTGGAGGAGGTGGGAAATCTCCATTCCGACGGCCGTCCGATTCTCGGGATCGACAGCCGGGACCTGCTGGAGCTGGCACTGGAAACCGATCCGCAGACCGAGCTGGTTCCCGCCCATATATGGACGCCGCATTTTTCCATGTTTGGCGCTTTTTCCGATTTCAGTACCGTGGAGGAATGCTTCGGTGATCTGACCCCGCAGATACATGCGCTGGAAACAGGCCTTTCCTCTGATCCGCCCATGAACTGGCGGCTGTCTCAGCTGGACAGATATGCTCTGATCTCCAATTCCGACGCGCATTCTCCCGCCCGACTGGGACGGGAGGCCAATCTGTTTGGCTGTGAGCTGTCCTATCCGGCGCTGAAACAGGCACTGGCCGGCGAGGACGGCGGCCTGGTGGGGACCCTGGAATTTTTTCCGGAGGAGGGGAAATATCACTTCGACGGCCATCGGAATTGCGGCGTTTGTCTGAATCCGGCGGAGACAGCGGGGGACGGACGCTGTCCCATCTGTGGAAAAAAGCTGACCATCGGGGTGCTCCATCGGGTGGAGGAGCTGGCCGACCGGGAGGAGGGAATAGCCCCTCCTCATGCCAGGCAGTTTGAGAGCCTGGTGCCCCTTCCGGAGGTAATCGCTGCCTCTACCGGCGCTGCGGCGGCAGGAAAAAAGGTCCAGGCCTGCTATGAAGAGATGCTTCGGGAGCTGGGAGATGAATTTCATATCCTGCGGCAGACACCGCCAGAGGATATTGAGAGGATAGCCGGACCCTGTATTGCAGAGGGAATTCGGAGGATGCGCCAGGGCCGGGTGGAGAGATGCCCCGGCTTTGACGGGGAGTATGGCCGCATTCAGCTTTTGAGCGAGGGGGAAATTCGTGAGCTGTCGGGACAGCTCAGCCTTTACGCAGCTGGCCCGGCCCCCAAAAAGAGAGCGATTGCCTCGGCTGACGGGAAACGTCCGGTGCAAAAGCGGACGAAAACCACGGCCAAAACGGAAAAAGAGGCGGTCTTCGGCCTCAATGAGCAGCAGCGACAGGCAGTGACAGCAGAGGAAGCAGCAGTAGCGGTAGTCGCCGGCCCCGGCACCGGCAAGACCGGGACGCTGGTGGCCCGCATCCTCCATCTGATCCGGGAGAAGGGGATGTCCCCAGGGCAGCTGGCGGCCGTCACCTTCACCAACAAGGCGGCGGCAGAGATGCGGGAACGCCTGACAAAGGAGCTGAGCGCTGGCACGGTGAGGAAAATGAGGATTGGTACCTTTCATTCCCTCTGCCTGCGTCTGCTGTCCGAAGCCGGGGAGGAATTCGCCCTGATCGGAGAGAACGAAGCGCACGCTGCGGCGGAGGATCTGATTCGTGAGCAGGGCTGGACGATCCGCCCTGGTGCTCTGCTGCGCGAGATTTCCCGGATCAAAAACGCTGCGCCTGGTACGGAAGAAACGGGCACGACGCTGCCCGAAGGCGCGTTTGAGCAGTATAATCGCCGTTTGCAGGAGGACGGTGTTCTCGACTATGACGATCTCCTGCTGCGGGTGTTGGAGCGGGAAGAGGCGTTGGGGGAGAGTGCCCCGCCGCGGTTTTCCGCCCTGCTGGTGGACGAGTTTCAGGACATCAATGAGATACAGTATCGTCTGGTAAGGGCGTGGAGCGGCAGCGGTGGGGAACTGTTTGTTATCGGTGATCCCGATCAGTCGATTTACGGCTTCCGCGGGTCGGACGCCCGCTGCTTTGACCGTCTGCAGGAGGACTATCCTGGCCACCGTCTGATTCGGCTGACAAGAAACTATCGCTCCACACCGGAAATTGTAGACTGCGCTCTGCCCCTGATTGACCACAATCCCCTGGTCCAGGGCCGCCGGGTGCTGGAGGCGCAGCGGAGCGCCGGAGAACCGGTCCGCCTGTTGACGGCAGCGGATGATTTTGCCGAAGCGCTTTTTATAGCAAAGGAAATCAACCGTCTGGTTGGCGGCATGGATATGCTGGAAGCTAGGTTGGGGGACCGGCCGGTTCGGGGCTTTTCCGATATTGCGGTTTTGTACCGGACTCACCGGCAGGCAGAGGTACTGGAAAGATGTCTGCGCATTGAAAGCATTCCCTATACGGTGGCCGGGCGGGATCGGACGCTGAACGATCCGGTGGTCCGGGGAATCGCCGCCTTTTTCCGCAGCCTTATGGAACCGCGCGACCGTTTGTTTTTGCGCTTATGTCTGCGCACGCTTTTTCACTGTACGGGAAACGTCGTGAATAATATTCTCCTACAGATGGAGAAAACAGGGCCGGAGGTTGTATGGGAACGCCTGTCGGACACAGTGGAGGAAAATCAGGGACTGCTTCAGTGGAAGAAAGAGGCGGAGGCCTTCCGCCACCGCGTGCAGTCCGACTCACCCGATGGGCTTCTGCGGGAATTGGCGGCACATATGGAGCTGGAGGAGACCCCTTCGCTTGAACGGCTGTTCAGCATCGCCGTGCTGCATGCGGATATGCCGTCCCTCCTGCAGACGCTGACGCTTGGCGCCGAGGGAGATGTGATCCGCAGCGGCAGCCGAACCTGTCGGGCTGATACGGTATCTCTTATGACCCTGCACGCCGCTAAAGGGCTGGAATTTCCCGTGGTATTTCTGTGCGGGATCAACCGGGGCACTCTTCCGCTGGAGATGCCGGGGCGTGCCGCCGACCGCGAGGAGGAGCGCCGGCTGTTTTATGTAGGCTTGACGCGGGCAAGAGAGGAGCTGATCCTGCTGACCTCCGGCGAACCCTCTGATTTTCTGGAGGAATTACCGCCGAACCTGCTTCGCGGAGAGACAAGGGAACAGAGGCAGCCTTACGGCGGCAAACAGCTGAGCCTATTCGATTAAGACCCTATTGGATCAACAGCGAAAGGCCCAGGAACGAAAATTTTTTCGGATACAGTGAATTTTCCCTGTCACGCTGTATGACAGGGAAAGATCCGCCAGGGGCGGCTGTCATTTTTTCTGGCAGGACCTCAAGCCAAAAGACGAAGCAGGAGGAAGAAAAAGGCCATGGACAAGCTGCAGGATTATTTGCAGGAAATTCTCGAAGAAGGACCAGCGCGGCTGATTGTCAGCAAACCGCGGGACAGGTCTAACCCCTGTCCCCGAATCGCCGTGAGACGCTGCCGTCAGGGGTATCAGGCGGAAAGGCGGGTCGGCAGCCAGGTCTTTCATGAGAACCTGGAGCAGGAGGCGCTGGCTGGTTATCTCACCTGCTGTCTGACAGCGGATTACCGTCAGCTTAACGCCTTTACTTCTGCGGGCGAACGAACTATTTCCATCAGCAAAAGGGGCGAACCTCACCTGTCCCGCTCGAAAGGGACAGTGACGCCCGCTGTATTGGAGACAGAGGCGCACAATCGAGAGAAGCGCTATCTGATCCGGGAAGGACAGGCGATTGAACCGCTGGTGGATATGGGGATTTTTACAAAAGAGGGCCGGGTGGCCGCCCCCATGCAGGATAAATACCGGCAGATCAACCGTTTTATCGAAGTAATCGACGATGTGGTGTCAAGGAAAAAAATTGCCTCCCTGAAAGTGGTGGACTTTGGCTGCGGAAAGGGATATTTGACCTTTCTTCTTTATTACTATCTGGTGGAACTGCGGCATATTCAGGTGGAGATGACTGGAGTAGATCTTAAGCGGGAGGTGATGGAGGAATGTCAGGCAGCGGCCGACCGCTACGGCTATGACGGTCTGCGCTTTGTCTGCGGGGATATTCGCAGCTATGAGCCAAAGGAGCCGCCGGATATGGTGGTTTCCCTGCATGCCTGCGATACAGCTACCGATTATGTCCTGTATCATGCGGTGCGGTGGGGGGCACAGATGATTTTTTCCATGCCCTGCTGTCAGCATGAGCTCAACGGACAGCTGGAAAGTGAACGTTTTGCCATCCTAACACGTTATGGGCTGCTGAAGGAAAATGCGGCCTCGCTTTTTACCGATGCCCTGCGCGGCCATCTGCTGACCGCCAGCGGGTACAGGGTACAAATGCTGGACATTGTCAATCCCCTGAACACACCTAAAAATATTCTCATCCGTGCGGTTAAAGGTCCGGTTTCCGCCGATTCCCGCCGTCGGGCGGAGGCGGAGGCGTGGGCGCTGATGGAGGAATTCCATTTGCGTCCCACCCTGTATACGCTGCTGTTTCCCCAGGAGGAATAGCAGGCCCTCATAAGTTGAAAGCCTACAGAGCAGGAAGCCGCCGGTTCTCCCCCTCCATCAGGGTCCATAGGTGACCAGATTCTGTCACATATGGAATCGGAAAGCATCCGGGGAAGGAAAGAGCCCACAGGCCAGGGCCAGGTATATGGCCGCTCCCTGGAGCAGGAGAATCAGGGGAATCCCCAGCATAAATTTGATTTTTTTCGTTTTGTGCCGGATGATCAGCATGGTCAGATACATGGCGGGGGAACCTCCCAGCGCTGCCAGAAGAAGCAGAGTGCTCTCCCGTACACGCCATTTATGACGCCGGGCGCGGCGTTTATCTGCCAGCGTGACGATTGCCGCCGTGAGGTTGATCAGAACAAAATAAACGGCAAGATACCCATAGAAAACGGGCATGCGTTAATTCCTCCTGTCTGCTTCAGCGGTTTTGAGGATCAGTCCGTGTGGCCGGCGATGGAGCCATTCCCCTGGCGACAGCGGCTGAAAGCAGCGCCCGGACAGAATTTTTCCGGAAGGCAGCCCGTTGTGCAGGCACCGCTCCGCGACGGCTCTGTCAAGACGGTAACGGCCCATACAGTGGGGACATACGGCGAAATAGACGAAAAAAGCCCGGAACAGGGGGACTCCTTTTACCGACAGCCGCTGGGAGGCCCGGTACACAGGCATCCGGCGGCTTTTCCCGCAGCGGGGGCACCGGCCCGGCAGCTTGCTGAGGTCCTGAAGAGCTGGCTCCAGCTCCAGCAAAGGGGACATGTTTTTTCCTCCTTTTCCATATATATGGGAAAGCATGGCTTGATTTTTTCTCTTTCATCCTAGCGGCTTGATCCACCGCTGTCAAGAAGGCTGATCAAAAAGCGGCAGAGGGAAAAAGGTCAGGGCGGTTGACCTGAGATGGCAAAGCCGCTATTATTAGAAGCAGGAGCAAAAACCAGTCGTTTTTTGCCGGAAAGGGGTACTCATGAAATTCAGACGGTTGGCGATGCTTGTGCCAGTGCTGTTTCTCCTGCTGATGGCGGCATTTTTACCGGGCTGTGCCGATACGGACCCTTTTCCCGGGGAACCGCCGTCCCCGGAGCCGACCTCTGCCGAAAACAAGGACGACGGCGCTTTGGAGGAGCTTCGGGGAATCTGGGTATCGTATATGGAAATGAATACGCTGCTGAACGGCCAGTCCCCTGATGGAGCAAAGGCAGCGCTGGATGCTCTGATGGAGGACTGTGCTTCCCGAAACCTGAATGCTGTGATGCTCCATGTCCGCGCCAACAGCGATGCCTATTACCCATCGTCGTTTTTTCCGGCGGCGAATGCCGCCGCTCCGCTGCTGGAACAGGGGTTTGATCCGCTTGCCTATGCGGTGGAAGCGGCGCACTCCCGCGGGCTGGCCCTGCACGTCTGGCTGAATCCGTATCGGATAGGGACCGATCCCAGCCGCGGCCGGTGCGACGACGTTTTTCAATATGACGGCCGTTATTACTATATTCCCTCCTCTCTTGAGGCACAGAAGCTGATTTTGGACGGTGTACGGGAAATTGTCAGCCGTTATGCAGTGGACGGTGTACAGTACGACGATTATTTTTACCCCGTCGGCGGGGTGCCGGCGGACAAACCTGCTGAGTTTGAGGAAGAGTCCTTTTCCCAGTCAGGGATGAAGGATATTGTCCAATGGCGTCAGACCCATGTCAATGCTCTGATGCGCGCCACCTGGGCGGTCGTTCACCGAAGAGAGGGCTGTGTTTTTGGGATCAGCCCCGCCGCTGATATCGAACATGATGTGACGAGACTTTATGCCGATGTGCGGGAATGGATGGCGGCGGACGGTTATGTGGATTATATCTGCCCTCAGATATACTATGGTTTTGAAAACGGCGCTACCCCCTTTGACAAAACACTTGAACAGTGGCTTTCCCTGCCGCGTGCCGCATCGGTGAAGGTGCATGTCGGTCTGGCGCTGTATAAGGCGGCGCTGCCGGACGATCCTTATGCCGGGACCGGACGGCAGGAATGGAGCCAGAACGACGATATTTTAAAGCGGGCGGCCGAGCTGACAAGGGCGTCCGGATGTGGTATGATTCTTTTCAGCTACAGCTATTTTGATCCTGCGGGCCGCGGCGAATTGAGCGGTGACGCATTGGCGGCGGCACAGCGGGAGGTGGAAAATCTGCTGTCGGTTTTCCGCTCCGATGGCGCGGAGGGAACTGCTGCGAACGAGACCTGACCGCGGGGCGGATGATACCAATGGAGGACGTTAAAACATGGCACAGCACGCACGACACGCTAAAAAGCCGGGGGGACCAACCGCCCGAAGGCATGAACGGCCGGGCTCCCGCCGGAAGCGGACTGTTGTTTCTCTGGTGTCTGCCGCTGTCGTCTGTCTGGCGGTACTGACGGTGGTTCTGGTCTGCAACGGAGGCTTTGCCGCTCTGACCGAAATGCTTTCCGCCTTTCTGTCCTCCCGTCGGCCGTCGGTTGTACAGGTTGAAGGGCCCACCGCTCCCACTCCGGAGGAGACCACTCCCACCTCTCCGCCGGCGGAGCCGCCCGGTGAGGAAACCCCGTCGGAGGAACCTGTCCAGCGGGAGTTTGCCCGCCCCGGCACCATGAAGGGAGCATGGATAGCTCCCGGCGTCGATTATCTGACCGGGGCAACGGATACAGCTGAAACCGTGCGGGGACAGCTGGAGGCTGCGGTCTCCCAGCTGAAGGAATGGGGCTTCAACACCGTACTGGCCCCCATGAGCTATGAGGGCAGGCTGCTGTCGGAGACCGGCGTTCTTTTTGAAGATGAGCCGGACTTTTCCCCTCTCGCGTATCTGCTGGAGAAGGCGCGGGAACAGGGGCTGTATTTCTATGGCGTTTTGGATTTGAATGTCCGGAGCAGCACGCCGTGGGACCCCGCTTCGCCGGAAGGAGCGGCCAGCCTTCGGGAGAGGGCCGCCGCAGCGGCGGCCCTGGCGGTAGACGGCTTCCTGCTGGATAACTACAGTTATGAAGTGGGACAAATTGGCAGCTATGCCCACTATATGGCGCAGGCCCCCGGCTCGGGGAGAGAGGGCTATACCCGCGACAGCGTTACCGCTGTAGTAGA
>JAAWCO010000115.1 GCA_022793315.1 Clostridiales bacterium
CGGTGGTCCATTTGTCTGCTCCGCTTCCTGCCAGGCTCCCAGCCCCCCCGGCTCTCTGTGAGTGCGCGCACGTTTATACAACGCCAGCAGTTTTATCTCCACCTCATCGGTTTCTGTTCTCATTATATGCGGGGTGCGCCCGCTTGTCAATAACCCCATTGAAATTTTCTGAAGAGTCGTGTAGGATAAGCTCAGCCCCCTCTGGCGGAAAGGCTTCTTTTTCTCCGTCCGTTTAAGGGGAAACAGAAAGGATGGGATTCTCATGATCAAACATATCGTACTATGGCAATTCACCGATGAGATTCGCGCCGCCGGCACGGAGGAGGTCAGCGCCCTTCTGCGCGCCCGCTTTGAGGAACTGCCGGGTAAAATCGACGGCCTTGTCCGTATCGAGCTGGGAGAGAATTATAAGGCGGGACCTTATGATATTGCCCTGTACTGCGAGTTTACCACCAAAGAGGCAGAGGCCGCCTATCAGGTTCATCCTCTGCATCTGGCGATTAAGGAGCTGTCCGCCCCCTGGGTCACCGGTCGGGCCGCGATTGATTACGAAATCTGAGGCCGCCGAGGCTTTCAGCCGTTTTCAGCTTCCTCCCAGAAACGTTTCATATTGTCGAGACCGATCCGGTTGCCTGTCTCTACATCTTCCATCCCTTCAAACTCCAGCGAAAGGCGGCCCTGATAGCCGGCGCTTTTCGCGATTTCCAGACACTGCCGGACATTGACATCGCCATGTCCCACGATGGCGGCGCGGATATATCCGTTCCCCTGACTCCGGAAATAGCCCTCGCCGGGATTGGGATAATCCGCCGGATGACAGTGAAAATCCTTACAGTGCAGATGGAAGGCATGGGGGATCAGGCGCCGGACCGCTTCGGCAGGCGTCTCATCCACACATAAAAAATTCCCCATATCCACCAGCAGGCCGAAGTTGGGATGGTTCACCGCCGTCACGATTTTTTCCATCCGTTCGGATGCCTGACAATAGTAGCCATGGTTCTCCACCATGGTACGGATACCCTTTTGCTCGGCGTAGGCGGTCAGTTCGCGGCACGCGGCGGCGATTCGTTCTACCGCCTCGTCAAAGGTACCCTCCTTCCCCTCCGGCCAGCCGGTGCTGGCGTCGTGGCGCATCAGGTGAACGCCCAGCGCCTCACCAATATCAATTTTCGCCTTGATCCGCTCGATCTCAGCCTTCAGGTCGCCGCCGCTGCCCCAGAGGAAATCTGCCTGCACGGTATAGCACCAGATTTCCAGTCCCAGCGCCTCACAGTGTGTGTGCAGACGGCGGGCCACCTCGCACATATCACCGGCCTCGGTCTCGTTCAGATCAATGTACTCAATATGATCGAATCCGGTCTTTTTTGCCTGCTCCGCCGCGTCAAAGCAGTTGATCTGATGACGGCGGTAATTATAGGAGCTCACGCCATATTTCATTGCTAACCTCTCCCCGCTTTTCAAGCTGGATTGATTTTAGCATCCCCGCCCAAAAAGGTCAACGCTTTTTGACCGAATGTCCCGTTTTCCGACAGAGCCGGCCGACGCTCTCTACATCAGAGCCGAATTGAGACGCAGCTTTTCCCAGTCTTTTGGGGAAAAACCTTCGCGGAGCCAGGCGGATAAATCGGGGTGAAAAAGACGCTGTTCAAAACCGATCTCCCACTCCCGCCGCTCGCCGCCGGCCAGGCCGTACAGGTTCAGCAGACGGTCACCCTTTTCCGTTTTCAGAATATCCAGAGACGGCTCAAACAGCTCCCCGCCAAAAAGGCGGCGGGCATACCAGAGACAATAATACACATATTCGCCAACCTCAAGCCGCTCGCACAGCGTTTTCAGCCGGTCGGGATGCGGGGCATACCGCCTCCAGAAAAAACAGATATCGCAGAACAGACTCAGACGCAGGCTGTTTTGCGATAAAAGATAAATGGAGTTGGCGTCTTTATAGTGGTGCAGACACAGCGCGATTCCTTCCATTTCACAGCGGAGCTTCCGAATAGGGATATCCCAGAGGACAGCCGTTTCTGTCTCCGACAGCACCACCTCCATGTCGCTTTTTCTTTCGCTCTCTCCCCACAGGATGTCGAGATTGATATCCACGTTGACATACGGGCAGAGAGGGTTTCCGGTCGCTTTGACAAAGGGCGCGGCCTGATGGCTCAGCCCGGACTGAAACAGCAGCTCCCGGCGAGAAAACGGGACGATCCCCTCCGGGGTCACGCGCCCCTGTATAAAGCCGTTACCCAGCAAAAGGCTCTTCACACGATCCATATGCCGCCGGCTGATCAGCAGGTCGATATCTCCGGAGGCTCTGTAGCCGCAGTCGCCGTAAATCGCCTCCGACAAAACCGCGCCCTTCACCACGGCATAGGGGAGCGCCTCGCTGTCAAGGGTGCGGAACAGGGGGCCGCACTGAAGAAAGCGCTCCCGCGCGCTGAGCCGATTGAGAAGAATGACGGCACGCCCTCTTTCTGTGTAAGCGTTTGCCGCCCGGAGTCTGGACAGCAAATAAAAGCAGCCGTGTTCATATAAAAGCGCCGCTCTGTCCTTCGCGGGCTGTCCGCCGCTGGCCAGGGCCCGAATATCCTCCAGCAGCTCCTGGCAGTCTTCTTCATTCACAAAGCGTCACCCCATTTTCCGGATAAAAGCCGCGGTACCGTCCGTTTTTGGTGGTGGAAACAAAGCGGCCGTACAGTGTCCTGTCCGCACAACGGGCCTGAATTTCCTTCAGAAGCGCCGTTTCAAAGCCGCGGCCGAATACACGGCAGGACAGGAAAAAACTCTCAATCACCGCATCGGCATCCTCCAAACAGACCACCGCCGCACCGACAATACCCATATCGCCATACCGATCCGCCGCCTGAAGGGACAGTACCAGATAATCGCTGTCGGAGAGCCGGCTGTCGATTTCCTCTGATGTGTATTTTCGGCCCGACAGGTTGAACTGATTGGTTCGTTGAGACAGCTCTGTCAGGCGGGCCGTCTCCTCTGGCCGGGCGGCGGCACAGGTCAGCACGGTATCCAGCGAAGCGTTGTATTCTTCGGCGGAGTCGAAAAGCGGCTTCGCCTTTTCCCGCTCCTTCTGTTCCTTATATAGACGGGTCCTGTCCACATCCGTCTCGGGATAGGAATGCCAGAAATATCCCTCGATCCGGTCGATAAACGACAGATCGGCGTAATCGACCTGCACAGCAACCACCTCCGGAAGCAGTCCGCGGACCAGACCGATCTCATACGCGCTGTCGTCCACAAAAACAAAGCTGTCCAGCGGGAGATTCAGCTCCTCTGCCAGCTTTTTCAGGCTGTCCGCCTTGCTGTTCCAGCCGATTTGCCAGCCGGCGACATGCTCTTCCCGCAGCGGCATGGACAGCTGCTCAAATGCTTCCCGGATATTAGCCGGATCGTTCCGGCTGCAAAGGCACAGGATCGCCCCCCTGTCCTTCAGCCGGATCAGCGCATTTTGAAACAGCCGGACGGCGCTGTTGGTCCAAAGCTCCTCCTCTCCGGCGACACCATGCCATAAAACGTTGTCGCAGTCGCAGACCAGCACCTTTTTGGGCGCCGCGCCGGGGTCGAGATATTTGGAAAAAATCGCATACAGGTCGGCAAGGGTAGCAAAACGCACATCCAGCAAATCGCTGTCGCTGATCTCCACCTGATATTTCTCCTCCACCGCCAGCACAAACCGGATGAACCGGATGGATTCCAGTCCCCACTCGCCCAGCGGCTGATCCTCCGGAAGAGCGGCGAGTTCGGCCGCGTCCCGCTCCATTGCTTCAGCCAAAAGCTCAAGAATTTCCTCACGATTCATTGTTGTCCTCCCTCTCCCTTATCCTGGCACAGCTGCCCAGCCTGAAGACCGACAAACTGCAGGCGGCGCAGTCCGCAGTCGCCGTCGTCGTCCAACAGGTCGCCGCCCCGCATCACAGCAGCAGCAGGACAGCCTCTGCCGCAGCTGTCCCGCAGCAGACACCGCCGGCACCCGTAATCCTGAGTGGAACGTTTTTTAACTAGTCCGGACAGCGCCTGAAGCCGGCGTTTGAAATCGTCCTCATCAAAAGCATGGATATCTCCCAGAGAGAAGCGGCTGTCATACAGCAGCTGGCACGGCTGGAAACTGCCGTCGGCCCGGACGCACAGCGACAGATTGTCGAGGCCATTTGTGTAGGGGCACTGATCGGTACACAGGGGCAGAACAGCCTCTGTCCCATATTGTCTGTTCAGGCTGTCGATCCGGCGCAGGGCGTCCAGCTTCTGGTTATCGGACAGTGTGCGCTCCTCCCACCGCTCGGAGCCGTTTCCGGCCCGCAGAAGAAAGGCGAATTCCGGTACAAAGCCCAGCGACAAAGCCAGCCGGTAGAAGGTCTCGATACCGCCGGCATTGTCATGGGAGAGCACCATCTTCAGCAAAGAGCGGCCCGGCGCATGAACTTGCCCAGCAAAAAGAAGGGCCTGATCAAAATGACCAGGGCCGCGTGTTTTGGCATTTTGCTCTTCATCCGCCCCGTCAAGGCTGAGCTGCAGGGTAAAATTCTGACCGGCGTTCAGGCGGTCGATCAGCCCGCGGTGCAGATGAGTTCCATTGGTGACCACACTGAAGCGCAGCTGAGGATACCGGTCGGACAGCCGCAGGATTTGATCGAATTCCGAATGGAGCGTCGGCTCTCCGCCGGAAAACTGCAGCCGTTCCAGGCCGAGAGGGAGAAAGCGGTGGATCAGCGCTTCTATATCCGCGAAGGAGAGCTCCCGCCGTTCGCGGTTTTGCCCCGACCGGTTATAGCAGGTGCGGCAGTCCAGATTACATTGATTGGTGATTTCCAGATAGAGGGAGGCAATTTTCATAAAATCTCCACAACCCTTTTATCCACCGTCTGCTGTAAAAACTCCTCCACATCGACACGAATCTCATCAGGCGACGCATCGTATATGCGGCAGAGCCGCTCCAGCAGTTCCTCCAGACCACACGGCTCCTGAAGGCAACTGAGGATATCAATACCAGTTTCATCAAAAAAATGAGTGTCGCCGCTTTGAGGGTCAAAAACAGCCAGAGAGGCGGCGTCCGCCTGGATATACTCCATCGCTTCATTCTTTCTGTAAATCATCCCAATCACCTCGTTGTTCAGAATGGTTTTTTGATAGAACCGATAGCTATCGGTCTGCTTGGTCTTCTCAACGTCATACCCGCATTCACGAAATGCGCGGCTGACCTGCAAAGATAACATCACCAGCCTCTCCGGACAGGGTTCCATCGGCCTGCCGTTGACAGCCGTTACCCGGCCAATCACCTGATCCCGGCCGACCGATTCCAGCCGGAACGCATTATCCCCCTTGCAGTAATACCGCCCCCCCTTTTGGAAAAGAAGGCGGTGGATCAGAAGCCCGTCCTCCTCATAGGAATACACTAGAATGTCACCGATCTCATATTCCGGGCAGGCAGCCAGTGTGACGGTGTCGCCTTCCCGCAGCGCCGGGAGCATACTGACACCCGTCACCGCGATATCAGCCCGGAGGCCTGCGCTCACCTGTGCCTGAAGCACCCTGCACAGCAGGCGGTTATCCATGGCGGATCACCCCGGCGACATAGTCCATATCCGCATACCGCAAACGGCGGCAGCCGGTCCCCGCCAGGCGGGCCATAAACCGCAGATAGCTTCCGGTAAGCGGATAGGGGGTGATCGGCGCCTTCAGCAAATGGATCATGGCCTCATTGGTCCCCATCGGCTCCACCTCATTGCCGCCGTCCCTTTGGATAAAATAAATACGGGAAAGAGGCAGCGGCCTGGATACACAGTAGGCGGGGGTACTGACATACCGGCACAACAGGGGATCGCCGGTTTCTGTCACGTCAGCGGGAGCGGCGCCGCAACGGCGAAGAACCTCCAGCCCGCCGGCACGCAGCTGCAAGGGTGTGGTAAAGGGATAAACGATAGGCTCTGTCCGACCGACTAACACGCAGTCATCGGTGAGATACCCCATCCCCTTCCCTGTCAGATAGCTGGTCAGGGTGGTTTTGCCCGCGCCGGTGGCGGCGAGAAGAATAATCGCTTTTCCTCTCCATTCCACCGCAGCTCCGTGAAATGCTATCACCTGATCGTTATCGCGGCGCCTTTCCAGCAGCAGATGGTGGATTTTTCCCAGCGGGGAATCGGTACAGCTGCTCCTGCCCTCATACTCAATAGTGTAAAAAGCTCCCTTCCGCCAAACAACAACATCAGCCGTTTCCGCTCCGTTGCTGGCATAGCTGCCATATTGCCGGAAAAGCGAAACGGCCAGACTGTCACAATCGGTTTTGATGGTCACCGCCTTTTGGAGCGGGAGCCTGATCAGAAGTGAAATCATAAATTATCGCCCATCTTTTTCCCATATACTTCCTTATATTGTATCATACCACAATTATCATCATAACTCAACCTGTTTCGCGTGAAAATTTTCCTGTTTTTCGCACAAAAAAAACCGGCGGGCAAAAACCGCCGGTTATTCCACCAGTCCATATTTTACTTTGATGCGGTCCAGCTTTTCCAGCAAAGGTTCTGCGATAAACCAGAGAAAAGCAGCTGTAGACGCTGCATGCAGGCAGTCCATCGGAAAGCCGGTGAGATAATAACCGGCGATCATCTTCCCATTCAGGGACTCACCGCCCCAAATGAAAGCAGAGGTGGGATTCATGATCCCTCCATAGATCAGAACAGCACTCAGAATCCCCCATATGCAGAGTGAGAGCCGTGTCCGGCGCAGCCAGCCCTTTCGGTAAAGGACCCCGGAAAGAAAACCGATCATCCCCATGGCAAACATCTGCCATGGTGTCCAGGGCCCCTGAGAGAACAGTATATTGGAAACCAGCATAGTCACCGCCCCAACCAGAAAACCCGTCTCGCCGCCAAAAGCGACGCCGGCGATGAGCGTCAGAGCCAGCACAGGCTTAAACTGCGGCAGCATAAAAAAGGCCGCCCGGCCCGCAACCCCCAACGCACACAGCACCGCTATCACCACCAGCTCCCGCGCTTTCGGATGCCGCCCCTCAAAGACCATAAAAAACGGCAGCATGCATTCCATAAGGACGGCAAGCGCCGTCAAATAATACTGTTTGCGGTCAATATATACCACACCGATCCACAGCGTGACAGGAACCACCAGCAAAATCAGAACCACTGCCGCCAGTGTGCGCTTTGACAGCCTCCGTTTCTCCTGCGGCATCCGGGCGGGAACAGGCGGCGCGGCGCGGCGGCTGACAAAGGCCGCTGTCAGAAGCAGAAGCAGGATCAGCGCCCCATAAAGGTACAGCTGCGGCCTTCCGGCCGCGGTGATCCCATTCCGGTCAACCAGCTCATTCAAATTCTCTGTTTTGACGGCGGGTATCAACAGGCCGATAGATAACAGCCCACAGAGAAGGCCGCCAATTTTCCGCCAGAGCGGCAGTGACGCCGGCTGACGCGGCGGTTCCTCATGCTTTTCCTCCGCACAATCACCAATAGCCGCTCTTTGTGCGCTTTCCGGCTCTGTGTCCGTCGGAGCCTCTTCTGCCGCTTCACCCCCCATCGCCTCGATGACCTCCTCCGCTGTCACCGCGTCAGGAAGCAGATGGCGGGCTATACGGTTTGCAGAGGTCGTATAAAAGCTGTTGCCGGCAAAAAATTCCCGCGGGGTTCCTTCGGCGGCAATGCTGCCATCAAAAAACAGGACGCAGCGATCGGCATATTTCGCACAGAATTCCAGATCATGGCTGACCATCACGATACAGACGCCAACGCGGAGCAGTCCCTTCAGAATGGCCGCCAGCTCTGCTTTGAAAACCGCATCCATTCCCTTGGTCGGTTCATCGAGAAGGAGAATATCGGGATTCAGAATCAGCAGCTTGGCCAAGGCGGCGCGCTGCTGCTCGCCGCCTGACAAATCGTAGGGATGTCGCTCCTCCAGGCCGGACAGACGACAAAGCCTCACCACCTGCAAAACCTTTTCCCTTTTTTCCTCCCGGGACAGCCCGCTGCCGGACAGCGTCTCAGCAAGCTCTTCCATCACCGTCTTTTTCACAAACAGCGTCTGCGGACTCTGCGGAAGAAGACCGACGCTTCCCTCCCTGATCACCTCTCCGCGGTGAGGCCGGTAAAGCCCCGACAGTACTTTCAGCGTGGTGGTTTTTCCGGTCCCGTTTCCTCCGAGAAGGCACAGCAGCTCGCCGGCCCGGGCGCTCAGGCAAACGCCGCTCATCACATCAGGCCCCTCTTTTTCATAGCGGAAGCAGGCCTCCTGGACGACGATTTTGACCTTTCCCTCTCCCCTTTTTTCTGCGTGGTTTTTCAGAGGCCTCAGAGGGGAAGCAGCCGCATACTCCGTCAAAAATCTGCGTCCTTCCCTGACCGATACCGGGCAGGGATGAGGGGAGTCAACCGCTCCCCAAATCCGCATGGCAGCCGGCATGGCAAAGAACATAGGGTGGCGGCCCTGTCTGAGAAAAGCGCCGGTTTCCGCCGCTGTGCCACTGCAAAGCAGACGTCCCTGTTCCATGACGGCGGCGCGTGTCGCCAGCGAAAGCGCTTCCTCCAGCCGGTGCTCTGTCAGAAGGATCGTCGTACCGAGCTCGCGGTTGATTTTTTGAAGGGTCGCCAGAAAATCCGTCGCAGCAATCGGGTCCAGCTGGCTGGTGGGCTCATCCAGGATCAAAATCCGCGGCTGCATCACCATCACGGAGGCCAGATTCAGCAGCTGTTTCTGTCCGCCGGAAAGCGCTGAAACATTCTGATAAAACCAGTTCTGAATACCGAAAAACGACGCCATCTCCGCCACCCGGCGGCGGATTGACGGTGTGTCACAGCCCAGGCTTTCCAGACCAAAGGCCAGCTCGTGCCACACCTTATCTGTAACAATCTGATGGTCCGGGGACTGAAGCACAAAGCCGATGCCGGCGGCGCTTTCTCTGTCGCTGAGTTCGGTGACAGGGACACCTTCAAACAAAATATTGCCGCTTTTCTCTCCGTGAGGGGCCAGCTGCGGCTTAATCTGCCGCAGAAGCGTCGATTTCCCACATCCGGAACGACCGTACAGCACAAAAAATTCCCCGGCGTCAACCGACAACGAGATATCTTCCAGAGCGGGCAGAGAGGCTTCGGGATAAGTAAACGTCAGATTTTGGATTGTGAGGC
>JAAWCO010000007.1 GCA_022793315.1 Clostridiales bacterium
AGGGCAGGAGGATTGGAGGAAATCCTCCGGATCATCGGGACGGCGGCAGCCGTCCCGATGATCAGTGTTTGACCCGCCAGGCACGACCGGGCGAAAAAAGCCCCAGCTCTCGGTTATTTCGTCCCTCAAACTGCTCCAGCAGGAGTCTTCCGGCAATTTCAGCATACAGGATGCCGTTATCACCCCCGCACAGAGCATAGGCGACACGATCAGGCGCCGGTAATCCGGAGTCGTCGGGCATGTGGCCGATAACAGGCAGACCGTCCTTTGTACGGGCATCCCGTGCCGCATAGACAAATTCCGGTGTGATCTCCCGGATAGCGGGAAACATTTCCCGAAGACGACGTTCCAGCTCTTCATAGCGCCGGTCGCTGTGCCGTTCTCCCAAATTCAGCAGCCCGGCTACCCGGCCCTTTTCGTCCACCAGCAGGCTGTCCAGACCGCCGATCAGCAGACGGCTGTCCGGGGTGACGGTCAGATACAGCCGCTCACCGCCCTCCCGCCGGATGACGCAGGGACCCTGCCAGCCGGAGAATTCCTCCACCGGTTCGGTGGCCACCATATAGGTGGTACGGATTTCCTCGTATTCCCGCTCAGTTCGCGCTGTTCCGGCGATGCGTGCACTGCCGCTGCCGGTGGCCAGAATGACATAGCCCGCCTTTACCCGGCGGCGGGTGGAGGTTTCCAGCGTCAGGAGCCCGTCGTTCCCTTCCCCAGCCTCCGGGGACTCTCCATCGCTGTCGTACAGAGAACAGACAGCGGTATTTTCAAAAATTTTGGCACCCTTGGCCGCCGCCAGTGATACCACCGCATGAACCAGCCGATACGGGTCGGCGACCGCTGCCGCTCTCTTGGAATAAACGCCTGCTGCCATGGGGAAGGAGAACCATTCCGCACCCGACTGGCGGTCCAGCAGCTCGGAGGAAATACCGTTGTGCAGGCGGAAGGTGTATTCTCTGCGGAGCTTCTCTATTCCGCTCTCCTCTTCTGTATAGCGTAGACTGTCGGTCCGGCGGAAGCCGCAGTCGCTGCCTGAAGCAGCGCAGAGGGCCTCCACATGGTCCATAGCTTCGCGCAGCAGCTCCGCTGCCATCATGGCGCGGTCGGCGCCGATACTTCCAGCCAACTCAGACAGGCTGTCTTCGCCATCCACACTCATGATCCCGGAGGAGCAGGAGGTGCCTCCGCTTCCTACGGAAGAGGCGCTCATCAGGGCAACTGTGTGGCCGGCCTCGGCGAAGCGGTAGGCACACATGGCGGCCGCCAGCCCTCCGCCGACCACAGCAACATCACAGATCAGGTCCTGATCCAGCCACGGATATTGGGCGGGCGCAGAGCTCAGAGAGGTCCACAGCGGCGCCGCTGTTGTTTTAATTACCATCTGTACACGACTTCCTTTCCATTTTCACATGCAGGTGCCTCTGCCGGAGACCGATATTTTCCGGCAGAGGGAACAGGATTTGGCGTTATTGTGTGTGAATGGAAGGGACAATATGCGGGAAAATTTGTTTTTTCGCTCATTGGAGGAGCATCTGGCTTCCTTTATTGTTGATTGATGCGGTTTTTCTTTTGGGTGCTCTTGACCGGCGACGGCCGGGTGAGGTATGATAAGGCGAAACGGAAGAACGCCGGGCACCAGGCTCTCTGTTTGATAATTGACAGAATAAGGAGCAGTCGGATATGGAAACGACGATAAGCAGCGAACAGTTGACCGTCATCTGCGATACAAAGGGTGGTGAGCAGAGGGCCATCACCTCGCGGGAGGGAATTGATTATCTGTGGAATGGAGACGCTCGCTACTGGGGAGGACGAGCCCCCACTCTGTTCCCCTTTGTGGGACGCCTGCGCGGCAACCGGGCGGACAGTGCTGCCGGTGAGATCCGTTTGCCCCGCCACGGTCTTGCCCGTCAGTATGAGTGGACAGTGGAGAAGGCGGACGCCGCTTCCGTCACTTATTTTCTTGCCTCCGATGAGCGGACCCGTGAGGGGTATCCCTACGATTTTGAGATGAGAATTTGCCATACGGTGGAGGGCGCGTCGGTGACCACCGCCTATACTGTACATAACAGGGGAGATATCCCCATGCCCTTCTGTATTGGGGCGCACCCCGGCTATCGGGTACCATTGGATGAGCGCGACGCCTTTGAGGATTATACGGTGGAATTTGAATATCCAGAAACAGCGGACTGTCCGCAGGTGGACGGTGCAACCGGCCTGCTGGTGGACTCGGTCCGCAACCGTTTTCTCAGCGATGAGCGCTCCTTCCGTCTGAACCATGTGCTTTTCCGCGGTGACGCCCTGATTTTTGATACCTTGAAATCCCGCAGCGTCCGGGTTTTTTCCCGCAGGAGCGGACGGGGCTTCCATATGGATTTTGAGGGATTTGATTATTTCGGCATCTGGTCGAGCTCCGCCGATGCTCCTTTACTCTGCCTGGAGCCCTGGACCGGCACCGCCACCGGGGACAGCGAGGATGATGTCTTTGAGCATAAACGCGGGATGCGCCTGCTGGCCCCCGGCGAAGAGGCGCGCTATCACTTCACCCTCACGGTATTTTGACTGCGTCAATCCGAATGAAAGGGGCGATTTCATATGGCGGCACCCATTCGGGGCATTGCCTTTGATTTGGACGGTACTCTGATGAACTCGCTGGAGGATCTGGCGGCCTCGGTCAACGAGGTACTGTCCGCCCACGGCCTACCGGCTCATCCGCTGGACGCCTATCATCAGATGGTGGGGGACGGTATGCGCGTATTGATTGAGCGGGCGCTGGGCGGTCGGCAGACACCGGAGCTGACCGGCCGTCTTCTGCCGGAGCTTATGAAGGTTTACGACCGGGACTGTGTCAGACTCAGCCGTCCCTATGACGGAATGCCGGAGGCTGTCGCGGCATTGAAGGCGGCGGGGGTACGCCTGGCCGTTATTACCAACAAGCCGGAGCCTCAGGCTGAAAAGATTGTGAATCATTTTTACTCTGGACTATTCGATGGGATTTACGGCCTGTCCGGGGAACGCCGGGCGAAGCCGGACCCGGCTCTGACTCTGACAGCGTTGGATGAGCTGGGCGTTCCCGCGGCGGAGGCCCTGTTCGTCGGCGACAGCAATGTGGATATCCGTACCGCCAGGGCGGCAGGGCTGCGCAGTGTGGGTGTCCTCTGGGGCTTCCGCAGCCGGGAAGAGCTGGAGGAGGCCGGCGCGGACCGGCTGATATCCCAACCCGGCGAACTGACGGAGTTGGTCCAGTGCGGCTGGTAAAGGACAGCGCTTAAATTTTTGTTGCCAACCGGCAAAGAAACCGATATAATAAAAACCAAGTTTTGATAGTGGAGGGTAATCGCATATGAAAAAGTTAAGGAAAGCCTTGGCGGTGTTCACAGCGGCATCCCTGATAGCTGTCATGGCCACGGCCTGCGGCAGCAATAACGACAAGATGAATCCGGGTAGCTCGTCCGGCGGCTCCAATTACAATCTGGTTTCCGACGGTAAGCTGATCATGGGCACCAATGCTGAATTCCCGCCCTTTGAGTATAAAGAGGGCAGCAGCGTTGTCGGTGTGGATGCAGGGGTACTGGATCTAGTTGCCAAAAAGCTGGGCCTGACACTCGAGATCAAGGACATGACCTTTGAATCTCTGCCGGAGGCGCTGGCCGGCCGGAACATTGATCTGATCGCTGCCGGCTTCACCATCAAGCCGGAGCGGGAAGAGACCATGGATTTCACCGATACCTATTATACCGCCCGGCAGACGATCCTTCTCAAGTCCGACAGCGCTTATACCTCTGCCGAGGAGATGAAGGGGAAGAATCTGAAAATCGGCGTACAGACAGGCACCACCGGTATGAACGACGCGGCTCCCACCCTCACCGGTGAGGACAATATCGTCGGCTTCAACAACGGCGCGCTGGCGGTGGAGGCGCTGCTCAGCGGCAGGGTGGATGCCGTCATCATTGATAATAATCCCGCCAACGAGTACAAGGACCAGCACGGCGACGAGCTGAAGCTGCTGGAAAATCAGTTTGAAGAAGAGCAGTATGCTATTGCTGTCCGCAAGGGCAACAAAGAGCTGCTGGACGCTGTCAATCAGGCGCTTCGGGACATTAAAGCGGATGGCAGCTTTCAGAAGGTTGTGGACCAGTACGTCCGATAAAATCGTTTTTTCCGGCGGTGTGCAGGCGCTCATTTCCGGGGAAATGACAACAGGGCGCGGAGAGCCGGCTGTCGGTTGGCGGCCGGCTCTTCTCTGATAAAAGGAGATCTGACCGCCGCTTTGAGGAAAACGGACGGGGAGGGATATGGTGGACGGATTATTCGGTTTTTTTCAAAATATGATACACTCTTTCTCCGATGCGATTTTCCTGTCGCTGATCAAGGAGGACCGGTACCAGTATCTGATCCAGGGGCTTCTCATGTCATTGAAGCTGACACTGGTGGCCGCGGTAGTGGGCGTTATTCTCGGGCTGCTGCTGGCGATTGCCAAGCTGCAGGATGTGGATAACCTGACAGGCAGCCGGTTTGTGGTGGGGCTGCGCCGCTGGGTGGCGGGCTTCGCTAATGGATACATATCGGTCATTCGCGGTACTCCGGCGGTGGTGCAGCTGATGATTATCTATTTTGTTGTGTTCAGCCGCCTGCTCAATCAGGTGCCGTTGCTGAACCTGCTGACCGACTGGCAAATTGCAGGGATCGCCTTCGGCATCAATTCCGCTGCCTATGTGGCGGAGATTATCCGCGCCGGCATTCTGGCGGTGGACAAGGGACAGACTGAGGCCGGCCGTTCTCTGGGCCTGTCGGGCGGCGCCACCATGCTGCATATTGTGATTCCGCAGGCGGTGAAGAATGTGCTTCCCGCTTTGGGCAATGAGTTCATTGTCCTGCTCAAGGAAACGTCGGTGGCGGGATACATTGGTATCGCCGACCTGACCAAGGGTGCTCAGTCGGTGGGGAGCATTACCTATGATTATATGGTGCCGCTTTTATGCGCGGCGTTCATCTACTTCCTGATGACCACAGTGCTTTCCACTGGCATCGGCAAGCTGGAGAGGAGGCTGCGCAGAAGTGATTGAGGTACAGAATCTTCACAAATCTTTCGGCGAGCTGGAGGTGCTTCGGGGCATTGACGCCACCATCGATAAGGGGGAGTGCGTTTGTGTTATCGGTCCTTCCGGCGGCGGAAAATCCACCTTTCTGCGCTGCATCAACCTGCTGGAGCTCCCCACCAGAGGCGATATCCTGATTGAGGGCGTCTCCGCCATGCAGAATCTGCGGCAGCTTGATCGGCTGCGGCAGAAGGTGGGCATGGTGTTCCAGCAGTTTAATCTGTTTCCCCATATGACGGTGCTTCAAAATATCACCATGGCGCCTGTCCGGCTCAAAAAGCTCTCCAGGCCGGCGGCAACGGATAAAGCCATGGAGCTGCTCAACCGGGTCGGCTTGGCGGACAAGGCGGGAGAATACCCCAACCGCCTTTCCGGCGGACAAAAGCAGCGGGTGGCCATCGCGCGGGCGCTGGCCATGGACCCGGATGTCCTGTTGTTTGACGAACCCACCTCCGCTCTGGACCCTGAGATGGTGGGTGAGGTGCTGGAGGTCATGAAGCAGCTGGCCCTTCACCATGCTACTATGGTAGTGGTGACCCATGAAATGGGGTTTGCCCGAGAGGTGGGGAACCGTATTTTCTTTATCGACGGCGGTGTTGTCACTGAGCAGGGATCACCCGACGATATCTTCCTTCATCCGCAGCACACACGGACGCAGGAGTTCCTGTCAAAGGTGCTGTAGCCGGGCCACATGGTGAATTTTCCCGCATGTTTTTTATCTGGAAGAAAGGCGGAGGCTGCCGCTTATGAAAAATACCTTTTGGATTCATGTGGTCATCGGTGTGCTGACCATTGTACCGTTGATCCTCTTCAATGTCCGCCGGATATGGGTGCGCCGTCCTCCTGATCCCCTCAAGTTTAAGGTGGGCCGTTGTATTGTGATCGGTGTGATCTGTGTGTTGATCGGCGCCTTTCTGGCCGCCTCTTATCAAACGGCTATGAGCACCCGATATGAGATTGCCATCGAACGTCTGGCGCGGAAGCAGGCGGAGATGCTGACCGGCCAACTGCCGGCGGCGGAGTTTCGCTCCTTTCTGCTGGAGAACGGCGGAGAGGAGTTGGCGGCGTCATTTGACCGGGCGGCAGAGGATTCCGCCGGTCTGAGGACAGAGGGCGGGTATGATGAAGTTCGCTTTCAGTTCAGCAACTGGCTGATCCCCCGCTATTGGGAGGGGAAAGAGGGCTTCGAGCAGGTTCCGGTTCTGAGCAATGAAAATCCGATCTATATCCGTTATGTGATTGATACCGGCGAAACGGAGCTGACCTATGCGGTGCGGATGCGGTTCACTGGTGAACGATGGCTGTACGAGTGGATCGGTGTGCCTAATGATACACAGCTCAAAGACCTTAAAATGTCCCCCGGCGGCAAATGGTTTGCCGTCAGGGCCTAGAAGCGGTTGGAAACCGGACAGAAAATCAATCAAAAGGAGAGAGAAATGATGCGCATTTTGTTTCAGGGAGACAGTATTACCGACTGGAACCGAAAGTACGATGAATTTCATGATCTGGGGAATGGTTATGTCAGGTTCACGGCCGATGGGCTGCGGGAGCAGCTTCCGGATCGAGAGCTGGAGTTTATTAACCGCGGCAGAAGCGGTGACCGCACCTGGGAGCTGAAAAAACGCTGGCAGGCGGAATGCCTTGACTTAAAGCCGGATTTTCTGTCCATTCTGATTGGTGTCAACGATACCTGGCGGGCCTTTGATCAGAACGACCCGACCTCTGCACAGGAATATGAGGATAACCTTCGCGCCCTGCTGGAGGATGTCAAGGAGCATACCAGGGCGAAGATACTTCTGCTGGAGCCGTTCCTGCTGCACAACAGCCCCGATAAGGATGAATGGCGCGCTGACCTGGACGCAAAAATCGAACGCTGCCGAAAGCTGGCCCGGGAATACGCGGATGCCTACCTTCCACTGGACGGAATCCTGGCGGCGGCCAGTGTGCAGAAGGAGCCGGCATGGTGGGCGGCCGACGGTATCCATCCCACCGAAGAGGGCGCCAAGCTGATCGCCAGGTATTATCTGGAGGCGGCGCTTCCGCTGCTGCGGACGCTTTAAATTTAACTGGGATGCACAAAGCTGCAGAGCTTTTCGGCAGGCTATTTTGTTTTATCGGGCAGAAGGCCGGGTTTAAGTTCCTGTAATGGCGCAATCGTCCCGGAAGGAGCCGCGGAAGCCGGTCAACAGTATACTGACTTCGGCGGGCCCCTTCCCGGGGCTTTTTTGATATCTGGAAGGGGAATTTAAAGCCGAAAATAGAAAAAGAGAGGGCCCTGATTTTGTCAGGGCCCTCTCTTTTTTTATCTAAAACCGTTTTACAGCAGAGCGCCGGCCGCTTCGTCCACCATCACGATGGTATCAGGATGGGCCTGCAGGATGGAGGCGGGGCAGGAGGGAGAAATCGGGCCCTTTACCATGGCACGAACCGCTTCAGCTTTATCGCTGCCGGTGGCAATAATGACGATGGAACGCGCCTTCATAATGGAACCGATGCCCATTGTCAGGGCGCGGCGGGGAACATCGTCAGCGCTGGCGAAAAAGCGTTTATTCGCTTCAATGGTGCTTTCCGTCAATTCCACAATATGCGTGGAGGGGGCAAAATCGTCCGCCGGCTCGTTAAAGGCAATGTGGCCGTTGCGGCCGATTCCCAAAATTTGAAGATCAATACCGCCGGCGGCCTCGATCATCTTTTCATATCCCTCACACTCCGCCTGTGCATCAGCAGCGGTGCCGGACAGCACATGAATGCAGTCATGTGGTACATTGATATGCTTAAACAGGTTTTCCATCATGAAATAATAATAGCTCTGATCGTGATCGTGATCCAATCCGACATACTCATCAAGATTGAAGGTGGTGACACCCGAAAAATCTACCGCTCCCTCACGATACATTTCCGCCATCTTCTGATAGGTGGGGATCGGCGTGGAACCGGTGGCCAGGCCCAGCACACAATGAGGCTTATCAATTACCTGAGCCGCAAACAGGGCGGCGGCGGCGGTACCGATCGCCTTCGTATCCTTATATATTCTTACATTCATGACAGTCAATCCTTTCCCATGCTTTTTCTTATTTATGGTCCGGATCCCGAGGGAAACCGGCGCCTGTTCCTCTATTATCCTGCAATATGAAAAAAAACCCATGTCTATTTGGACATAAAATTTGCACAAATGGACAGAGGTCCTATCTTGACGGCAAAGCAGGGGAGAAAGAGAAGAAAAAACGAACAGAAGAGCGGAGACGGTCATATATTGTCAATGGAGGACGGCCTCACATCATGAAAAGGAGAAGGAGCAATGGACAACACCTTTGTTGAGAACGGAAACGCCATGCAGCCGCCGAATGATTCGTCGGAGAGCATGCCCGTGCTTGCGATGGCCTATGTGCCGATGCAGCGCCTGAACAGCATGTATGAGCCGGAGGATGGCTTTATTATTGGTACTATTTTCCCCGAGCTGGATAAGCCATGGATGCCAAAGGGGTGCGAAAAATGAGCGATAAAAACAGATTGCTGCAGAGAATACACGCCTATGATTTCACAATTCTGGAGCTGGGGCTGTTTTTGGACACACACACTGACAACGCCCGTGCCCTCAGCGCCCGGCAGCAGGCTCAGGCTGAACGGGCTGAGCTGGTTTGTGAATACGAAGAGAAATATGGACCGTATATTCTGACCAGCGATGATGTTGCCGGCGACCGATGGTCGTGGGTGGATCATCCGTGGCCATGGGATTACAGGAGGGAGGACTGACTTATGTGGCAATATCAGAAAAAGCTGCAATTTCCCGTTCATATTAAAAATCCGGATCCAAAGGCGGCAAAAATTATCATCACACAATACGGCGGCCCGGATGGCGAAATGAGCGCGTCCCTCCGCTATTTGAGCCAGCGGTATTCTATGCCGTATAACGACCTGAAGGGGCTGCTGACGGATATCGGCACCGAGGAGCTGGCACATTTTGAGATGATTGCCGCAATGGTGCATCAGCTGACCCGTAGCATGACCGAAGAGGAAATCAAACGCTCCGGCTTTGATACCTATTTTGTGGATCACACGGCGGGAGTCTATCCAGTGGCGGCCTCCGGGGCGCCCTGGAATGCGAGCTATATCCAGTCAAAGGGCGATTTGATTGCCGATCTGCACGAGGATATGGGCGCGGAGCAAAAGGCGCGTGCGACTTATGAAAATTTGCTGCGCCTGATTGACGATCCCGATATACGGGAACCCCTCAAATTCCTGAGGGAGAGAGAGATTGTCCACTATCAGCGATTTGGCGAAGGCCTGCGGCTGGCCACTGACCGTCTGAACAGCAAGAATTTCTACGCCTGCAATCCCAGCTTTGATACTCCCTGCGGAAAAGGAACTACCTGCCCCTGAAAGAAAAGGAAGAAATCCCCCTCTCCAATTTTCTCAAATGATGGATAGGATGAAAACTGACAGCTTTGATTTTCCTGTCCTGTCATACAAGAAGGGTTCAGGCAAAACTGCCTGAACCCTTCTTGTATGACAAAATAACCACGGCCTAACGCATCTGCTCACATGACGCCCGGTGGCCGTGGCCATGAAAATGCCGGCAGGCATTTTCCCTGACTCCATAATAAAAATAACATAGAGGCCTCACAGGCCTATACCTTTTAAAAATTGTCCAACAGAGCCTTATAAAATTCACAGTAATCGCTGCGCTGTGCAGCGGTAAAATCCATTGCCTCACGAGGGTGGCGGTTCAGCTGTCCGGTGAACATATATTGAAGATCATAGCCCCAGACGATGCCCTGCTCTTTCAGCGGAAGCATATATTTTTCGATAAAGGTCAGCAGGCTGTAAAGGTTATACCGGGGATTTTTCAAAAATCCCAGCAGCAGCTCCATTGCGCAGTTGCCGGCACCTCGGCCCATTCCCTGCGCGGTGGCGTCCAGATAGGAAACACCATAGGACAGGGTTTCAATGGTGTTGGCAAAGGCTAGATTCTGGTTGTTGTGCGCGTGGAAGCCGACCTTTTTTCCCACCTTTTCCGCGGCGTTAAGGTATACCTTTGCCAGATCCGACGCATTTTCCGGATAAAAGGCGCCGTAGCTGTCCACCAGATAAATGACGTCCACACTAGAGGGCGTCAGCATATTCAGCGCCTGTTCCACCTGATCGGAACCCGCCTGTGAGACTGCCATAATATTACAGGTGGTTTCATAGCCCAGGCTGTGAAGATACTCAATCATCTCAATCGCAGCGGGAATCTGATGAATATAGCAGGCCACGCGCACCATATCAATAACACTTTCGTTTTGCGGAAGAAAATCGCTTTTATAGTCGCATCTGCCCACATCGGCCATGACCGCAATTTTCATATCGGAGATATTGTCGCCTACAATGGCGCGCAGATCCTCTTCGCTGCAAAATTTCCATTTTCCGAAGTCGCTTTCGCGGAACAGCCCCTTGCTGGCCTTATAGCCGAATTCCATATAGTCCACGCCGCTTTTGATGTTGCTTTTATAAAGCTCTGTGACAAATTCGTCCGTGAACTGAAAGTTGTTGCACAGGCCGCCGTCCCGGATGGTAGCATCCAGTACCTTAATATCCTCACGGACCCCCATCAGATTGCCTTTTCTTGCTGTCATATGTTTGTCTCCTCAGCTGTTCGCTTTATCGCTTTAAATGGATGGACATCCATATTATAACGCGGATTGGACAGTTTGTCAAAAAGGGGAGCATTCATTGGTATGCTTTACAGCTGCTGTTTCCTCCAAAGGCGGCCGGCCGGTGAAACAGAAGGAAGTCATCCTGCCATTCGGAAAAATGAGGAAGATACCTCCTGTACTTCCTTTTGCGCCAGAAAGCTGGGCTGATCCCAACAATGCAGCAAAAATGAGAATCATTCCTGTGTACAACATTCCAAAACGGCGTTATAATGTAGAAAAACGTGCCTTTTTCTACATGTATGATAGGAATGGCTCCCTGGAAAGGCAAAAAGATACCGCTTCTGTCGAGGAAAGGCATCAGAACAGAAGCGGGTTCCCTTTCATATTAAGAAAAGACTGTGTGCTGGCGCCGGTAGGCATCGTTATCCTTTTGCGACAATTGCTGCTCGATTCGAGAAAGCTGTCGCGTCCATTCCTCTGCTTTAGGGGAATCGGGGGCGGAACGGAGCTGCTGCTCCAACTGCTGTTTTTCCCTTTTCAGCTTTTCAATCTCCCGATCAACCCGGTCAGTGTTGGCGGTACAGCTTTCCGACCGGCTATCCGGACGCTCCTGAGTCGGAGCAACCATTTCCGGCTCTTCACTCGCAGGCTCGTCTGCCGGGAGAGAGACCGGAGGCTCCCATTGGACTTGGGGATGCCCTGATTCGTCGTGCGTGGGATAATACAGACCGGCTGACAGTCTGGCGTCGGACTCCTCAGGAACATATTTGTCAAAGGACGGAGCAGGGGAATTGTTTGCCGTGCTTTCCATCGGCTGGGCGGTGTCTGCTATGTCGATTTTAGGTGAAGACAGATAGGCTGGATGGCTTTGAATCTCGGACAGGTTCATATCAGGTCTCCCTTATTTTGCTTTTCTTCAGTATACACCACTCCATTTGATTTTTTCAATAGATGGGTGGTAAAATAATCAATAAGTTTTTCGATTTTTTACAATAAGCGGTGCGCGCTCTTTCCGCGTTATTTTTTCAGGGAGGTTTATCCATGAAACTGCAGCAGTATGTGGAACACCAACGGCGTTATTTTGCTTCAGGCCGAACCCTGTCCGCCGATTTCCGCCGGGAACAGCTGAATCGGCTGAGGCTGTCCATCCGGGCCCATGAAGCGGAGCTTCTCAGCGCTCTCAGGACCGATTTGGGGAAGTCACTGGCCGAGGGATATATGACAGAGCTGTCCCTTGTCTATGGAGAACTGGATTTTGCGATACGCCGCCTGAAGCACTGGACGGCGCCTCGCCGGGTTTTTCTACCTCTGGCGGCTTTTCCCGGCACAGGATGGGTGCATTCGGTTCCCTATGGCTGTGTTTTGATTATGTCGCCGTGGAACTATCCAGTACAGCTGACGCTGAATCCGCTGGTCGCCGCGCTGGCGGCAGGAAACTGTGCTCTGATCAAGCCGTCGGCCTATGCGCCCGCCGTCTCCTCCGTTTTGGCCCGTCTAATTGCTGAAACCTTTCCTTCCGCCTATGTATCGGTGGTGGAGGGCGGCCGCCGGGAAAACGCCGCTCTGCTGGAACAGCACTTTGACCTGATCTGCTTTACCGGCGGCGCGGCGGTGGGCCGGACGGTGATGGAGGCCGCCTCCCGTCATCTCACGCCGGTAATATTGGAGCTGGGGGGGAAGAGTCCCGCTGTAGTGGATCATACTGCTGATTTGAAGACCGCAGCCCGGCGGCTGATCTGGGGGAAAACAGTCAATGCGGGTCAGACCTGTGTCGCCCCGGATTATGTGCTGGCCGACCGGAGAATTGCCGGAGAACTGACCCGGGAACTGATTCAGCAATCTCATCGGATGTGGGGCCGTTCGCCACTGACCCGCGCAGACTATCCCCACATTGTCAATGAAAAGCACTTTAACCGTCTGACCGCTCTGTTGGAGGGGCAGCACATCCTTTCCGGCGGCGGAAGCGACCGCGCCGCCCTGCGAATTGAGCCGACAGTATTACAGCCATCCTCTCTCAGCGCCCCTGTTATGCAGGAAGAGATTTTCGGCCCTCTGCTGCCGGTTCTCGCCTGTGACTCCCTTGAAGAGGCCGCCTGTTTTATCCGACATGGTCCCCGTCCGCTGGCGCTGTACATTTTCACCTCCCGACGGGAGACGGCCCGGCGGTTTCTGACGGCTGTCCCCAGCGGCGGAGCCTGTGTCAACGATGTTCTGCTGCATTTGACCTCTCCCCGGCTTCCCTTTGGCGGGGTGGGCGACAGCGGGATGGGCCGTTATCACGGTAAAGCCGGCTTTGACGCCTTTTCCTATGAAAAAAGTGTGGTGGAACGGGGAACCCGTCTGGACATTCCTCTGCGCTATCCCCCCTATACAGAAGGGAAGAGGCGGCTGCTTTGTTATTTGCTTCCTGACCATCGTTTGACAAGGGGAAATATGCCTGACAGCGGCCAAAAGAGGCACCGTCTTCGTTCTCGGATTTAGTGAGCGTGAGCCTGCCATCATCCTGCGGCATTACTGGTTTCGCCAGTTCTGTTCTGCCGCCGGGTTCTTCGGAGTTTTTCAGGCGGAAAAAGGGAAGCTGGCCAGACTAACGCCCGGCCACGAGGACGCCGCCGCTTGTTTCTGCTGTTTACAAGGGAAGCGTTGTGCGGGAAGAGAGCTGTGGGCAGTGCGGCGGCGCTCCTCATTTTCACCTAACGGAAAGCCAGCGCCTGACGGATGCCATCAGGCGCTGGCTTTTTCTGTATCCCTGTACGGACAGAGGTCTATTGCTCATGACCAAACAGACGGTTGGCGTATCGGACAGACCCCATTGCATCAGGAGAATAAAAATCCGCGCCGATGCTGTCGGCATACTCCTGCGTCATCACAGCGCCTCCCACCATTACCTTACAGTCCACGCCCTCCTCATGCAGGAGGAGGATAGTCTGCTCCATGCTGGGGACGGTGGTGGTCATCAACGCGCTTAAACCGACCAGAGGGACCCGTTGTTCACGAGCGGCGCTGACAATGATCTCCGGTGCGACATCCTTGCCCAGATCAATCACCTCATAGCCATAGTTGTCCAGCAGAACCTTGACAATATTTTTGCCAATGTCGTGGATATCCCCTTTTACAGTGGCCAAAATCACCTTTTCCTTACGGCTCTGTTCGCGTGCCTTTTCTCCGCCCATGCCGTTTCTCACGGCTTCAAAAGCGGCTTTGGCTGCATCGGCGCTCATCAGCAGCTGGGGCAGGAAGAGGCGGCCGGCTTCAAAGGCCTTTCCTACCTCATCCAGCGCCGGAATCATAACCTGATTGATGATTTCCAGCGGCGCTTTCTCCTCCAGCAGGCGGCGGGCGCTGTGGGCAGCGCTGTCCTTGAGCCCCCGAAGGATCGCGTCATACAGGCCGATTTCCTGATCCGCCGCAGGGGAAGCGGAGACCGTCTGACCGGAATAACGGGAAATATACGCCATACACTGTTCATCCGCCCCAGAAAGGGCGCAGAAGGAATAATAGGCTGTCATCATCGCATCGGAATGCGGATTGAGAATGGCCGCCCCCAGGCCGTTTTGCATCGCCATGGTAAAGAAGGCGGCGTTGATATTGTCCCGCTGCGGCAGACCGAAGGAGATGTTGGAAACGCCGAGAGAGGTGGGAACGCCCAGACGCTCCCGAATCAGCTGAAGGGCCTCCAGCGTCACAGCGGCGGCACTCTGTTCCGCACTGACGGTCATGGCAAGGGGATCAACAACAATATCCTTTTTGTCAATCCCATACAGTGCGGCAGTTCGGATGATATTTTCCGCAATAGCCAGACGCCCCTCCGCCGTCTCCGGAATTCCGTTCTCATCCAGAGTCAGGGCAATGACCACGCCGCCGTAGCGCTTGACCAGAGGAAAGATCTGTTCCATGCTTTCCCGTTTGCCGTTGACCGAGTTGACCAGCGGCTTCCCGTTATAAAGGCGCATGGCTTTCGCCATGGTCTCCGGGTCGGAGGTGTCCAGCTGGAGAGGCAGGTCGAGTATGCTCTGCAGTCCGGATACCGCTTTGGCCATTACAACAGGCTCGTCAATTTCCGGCAGACCGACATTGACATCCAGAATGTGGGCGCCCCTTTGCTGCTGGGCCACCCCTTCCCGCAAAATATAGTCAATATCGTTTTCTCTCAGCGCTTGCTTAAAACGTTTTTTACCGGTGGGATTGATCCGTTCCCCAATCAGCACCGGCCGTTTCCCGAACGAAACCGCGCGGGCGTAAGAGGAAACGACCGTCCGGTTTTTGGGATCAAAGGGGAGGGGGGACAGGTCCCGGCAGCGTTCGACCATCGCGCGGATATGCTCCGGCGTAGTACCGCAGCAACCGCCGAGAAGCCAGACGCCATTCTTGGCAAGACAGCGCATGCTTTCCGCGAAGCTGTCGGGGCCGACGTCGAACAGGGTTTTCCCCTTTACGCTACGGGGAAGGCCAGCATTAGGGTTGATCAGGATGGGGAGAGAACAGTACTCCCTCAGCTCTGACAGCAGAGGGAGCATCTGATCCGGACCACGTCCACAATTGAAGCCAATGGCGTCGGCGCCCAGTCCTTCCAGCAGGGCGACGGCCGCCTCAACGGTTCCGCCGGTCAGCAGCTTCCCCTTTTCATCAAAAATCAGGGTGACGAACACCGGAAGTGCGGTGTTTTCCTTCGCAGCCAGCAGGGCGGCCTTCGCTTCATAGGTATCGCTCATGGTTTCAATTAAAATCAGGTCGGCCCCCGCCTTTTCGCCCGCGACAGCGGCTTCCCGGAAAGCATCGTATGCCTTTTCAAAATCCAAATCGCCAAGGGGACGCAGCAGCTTGCCGGTGGGGCCGATGTCCATGGCGACAAACGCCCTTCGGCCACAGGCGTCAGCCGCCCGGCGGGCAATCCGGACGGCGGCGGTGACCACCTTTTCGGTGGTATATTCGCTGTTGTGCAGCTTGATAGGGTTAGCGCCGAAGGTGTTGGTTTTGACGATGTCGCAGCCGGCATCCAGATAAGTACGGTGAATGTTTTCGATGGTTTCAGGATGGGTGAGATTCCAGGGCTCAGGAGCTTCTCCTGCTGCCAGCCCCCTTTCCTGCAGCAGGGTTCCCATCGCGCCGTCAAAAAAGAGGAGGCGGCGGCCCAGCAGCTCACGGATATTCATGAGGGCTCCCCCTTCCTGAAGGGACAGTTTTCCGCGCGGCAGTCCATACAGCGGTTGATATGGCAGCTCTGCTTTTCTTTTGTCAGGCCGATGACCGCTGTCACCGATTTGGAGGGAACCAGCATGAAGCTGCTGGTCATGGTGAGACCGAGGCGGCGGGGGCAATCCAGCCTGGTCAGCAGATCGTTCTGATGTTCAATGGAGAAGTCGCCGTAGCCGGGGCTGAAGCGCGGCCGTAAATAAAGCCCCTCCTGTGCGGCCGAATTACTTAAAGGCGGTTCGTTTTCATCACACCAGGACTCGATCAGTGACGCAGCACAGGCCTGCATAACCACCGCACGGCTCATGGAGGAAACCGCACAGCGCTGCAGGCAGATATCCACCCGTGCGCCTAATGTAGCGGCAAAAAGAAATGCCCGGTCACACCCGGCCAGATGCTTTGACAGATCCTGACTGACAACGGATATGTCGTCCAGATCCAACTGTCCATTTCCGGTGAAATGGACAGCTACCTGCTGATAAAGGCAGCGGGGGGTAACCTCCTGCAGCAGCTCTTCTGTACATTCCTGAATGGTTTTTCGCAGCTCAGGGTCATCTGTATGACCCTGGCATCCCAGATAGCGTAAAGTCTCTTCCATGTTAATTTTCATCCTGAATTCCTCCCTGTCAAGCGGTTTTGTCAGCGGATGATAGCCGAAAGATTGTCCATGATTTGAGCGGCGATATCCGGTTTGTTCATGGTATACAAGTGAATATGTGTAACACCATTGGAGATCAGATCAATGATCTGTTCAGTGGCGTAGGCAATACCTGCCTGCTTCATGGCGGCCGGATGGTCGGAAAATTTATCCGCGATCGCCCGGAAGCGGGGAGGAAGGGTGGTGCCGGACAGCTCACAGGAACGCCTGATCTGCCGGCTGTTGGTTACCGGCATAACGCCGGCGACGACGGGGACCCGGATATCCTGCCTCATAATGCGGTAGAGAAAATTATACAGCACATTGTTATCAAAAAACATCTGTGTAGTGATAAAATCACAGCCGCATTTCACCTTATGACTGAGATAACCGATATCCTCTGATTTGTGTTCGCATTCCACATGACCCTCCGGATAGCAGGCGGCGCCGATACAAAAATCACCCTGAGAACGAATGTCTTCAATCAATTCGCAGGCATACCGATAATGCTGAGATAAAGGAAAATCCATCCCTTGTGGGATATCGCCGCGGAGAGCCAAAATATTTTCAATGCCGTTTTCCTTCATTCGGCGGAGAGAGGAGGCGATTTCCTCACGACTGGAGGCGACACAGGTCAGATGCGCAAGCGCTGGGACGCCATAGACATTTTGTATTTCGGTAGCGATTTCCAATGTGCGTTTGGAAGTACTGCCGCCCGCTCCATAGGTAACGCTGATAAAATCAGGGCCCAGTTCAGCAATCGCGCGGATGGTTTCTTCAAATTTCTGCAAGTCTGCTCCCGGTTTTGGAGGAAACATTTCACAGGAGAAGGTGATTTCTTTTTTTTCGAGAATTTCTTTGATTTTCATTTGTCTTTTTCCTTCCTTATGATGACGGCGGCTCTGCTGTCTCGTTTTTCCCACCGATTTAAAAATCTGCCTGTCCTGGGAAATATCTCAGGTGCTCCTGGTCCCGAACCGGTCAAAGAATAAAGAAATAGCGGAGATGGAAAGACCCGGTCCGGTCATGATGCCATACAGGAAAATGCCTGGGGCATTTTCGAGACCACGGCCACTAGGCGTTACGTTAGCAGAAATGTTGGGCCGTGGTTATGATACCATAAGAATAGGATGACGGCAAATCCGTAATAAAAAGCCGTAAAATTGTGATAAATTTTCTAAATAAGGAAATAAAAGAATTGCCATGGAATACGGCATCAATTTCCGGGTGTATCTGTGCAGGACGGGCATATGCTATAAAGGCCGTTTTGGCGGTCGTCTAGGTTCTTGCAAAATTGACAGACGAGGTGAGGCTGTATGCGGCTTGCCTTGCTGCCGTTGGCAGCGCTGATTTCCCTGCTGGCAGCGCCGGCATCCTATGTAGGCGATATCGCCATCAGCAGCGTCACCGAGCGGTATCAGCAGGATTCGGTCAGTTTTACCGGCTCGTATCCCCAGTTTTCAGGCATTGGCAATACCGGCGCGCAGCAGAAGCTCAATGTAAAGATGCGCGAAAAAGAGCAATCGGCGCTTATTCGGGCCAAAGCGGCCGGAATGGAGCTGTCGTCCGCCGAAGGGACGGGACAGCGGTCCGCCGAAGGCATTTATGAGTATGTGGTCAAGAGAAACAGCGGTGGAATCGTCAGTTTGTTATTTTCCGATTATCTGTATGCGGGGGGAGCCAACGGACTGACCACTCTGTCGGGAATGACCTTTTCCGCTGCGACGGGGGAGTGCTATTCGCTGGAGGGACTGTTTCGGGAGGGAACCTCCTGCCGGGAATTGATCGACGCGGAGATTCGCAGACAAATGGAAGAACGAGACTTGTCGTCTCAGCTGATTTCCCCTTTTGAGGGAGTTCAAAATAACGACTGCTTTTATCTGACAGATACCTCTCTGGTGATCGTTTTTCAGGAAATGCAATATTTCCCCCACTCGATGGGCAGCGTGGAATTTTCGGTTCCTTTATCCCGGCTGGAAACCTGTCTGAAACCGGAAATCCTTCTTAAAAAATAGGCGGAATCTATCCATTCTTTTCAAAGAGACATCCATTCACCGGATCTGTTTACGCTTGTCCGGGTAAGAGCAAATCCATTCACTACCATCAGGGCACACCGTCAAAACGGTGGAGAGCCGGCTTTTCGGGGCCGGCTCTTCATTTTGCCTGCCGGAAATGGCGCTGGCAAGAAAATGTTTACAAATTTGATACCAATCGTCGTTCTAATACCGGTATACTGAAACTATATATGCAATTTTCGCTGGTAAGTGGAAGCGGTAAAGGAGAGACCGGGAATGGCGGCCTATGTCAGCCTGCAAAATGTCACCAAGCTTTATCAGATGGGAGAAGTAACTGTCCACGCGGCAGACGGCATTACCTTCGATATTGAGAAGGGGGAATTTGCCGTGGTGGTGGGGCCAAGCGGCGCCGGAAAAACCACTGTGCTGAATATACTAGGAGGGATGGATACCTGCGACGGGGGAAAAATTCTGGTGGACGGGGTGGAGATCAGCTCATATAACCACCGGCAGCTGACCACCTACCGCCGTTACGATATTGGTTTTGTTTTTCAGTTCTATAATCTGGTGCAGAATCTGACGGCGCTGGAAAATGTAGAGCTGGCGGCCCAGATTTGCCGGGATCCCCTGGATGCGCGTCAGGTATTGACCGATGTGGGGCTGAAGGATCGGATGGATAATTTTCCTGCTCAGCTTTCGGGCGGAGAGCAGCAGCGGGTGTCCATTGCCCGCGCTCTGGCCAAAAATCCGAAGCTGCTGCTGTGCGATGAACCCACCGGCGCCCTGGATGACAGCACCGGGCGGACAGTATTGGAGCTGTTGCATCGTACCTGCCGGGCATCAGGCATGACGGTGGTGGTCATTACACATAACCAGGCGATTGCCCCGGTGGCCGACCGTGTGATACGCATCCGAAACGGCCAGGTACAGGAGATGACAGTTAACGACAGGCCGCTGCCGGTGGAAAGGATCGAATGGTAATGGGACGTTCGATGTGGAAGGATATTTTTCGCCAGATCAGGAGCACACCCCGCCGCTTTATCGCCATTCTGATTATTGTGGCGCTGGGCGCGGCGTTTTTTTCCGGGGTCAGGGCGACCAGCCCGGATATGCAGCTGACGGTGGACCATTATTTTAACGAATACCATACAGCAGATATCCGTCTGGTGTCCACCATGGGCTTTAATGAAGACGATATCGACGCGGTTCGCGCGGTGGAAGGGATTCAGACGGTTCAGCCTGCTTATTCCACCGATGGGTTTATCCTTCGGGGGGAGAACCGGCAGCTGGTGAATTTTCAATCCTGTCCCTTTGAAGCGGCGGAGGGTGTTGGCCTGAACCTTCCGGTGCTGATGGAGGGGCGTTTTCCTCAGACTGCCGGCGAGTGCCTGATGGACGAGCACCTGGCGAACTCCGGCGGTTACGCGGTGGGGGATACCATTGATATTACGACCGAGGACGATGAGGAAATTTCCGATGCCCTGTCCCGGCTGAGTTATACCCTGGTGGGAACGGTTCGTTCTACCTATTATATTTCTCTTGACCGGGGATCCAGCGCTAAAGGAACCGGCAACGTGAGCGGCTTTGTTCTGCTGCCGGCCGAAAATTTCTCTCTGTCGGTTTATACCGACCTTTTTCTGTCCTCCTCCGAGACGGAGGGACTTTCCCGTTTTACCGATGCCTATGATAAAAAAATTGAGGCGCTGTGTGACCGGTTGAAGGAAAGCGGCGACCAGCGCAATCCCCAGCGCCTGGAAGAGCTTCGCACACAGGTGGAAGAGAAGCTGTCTGATGCCCGCCGGGAGGTGGCGGAGGGCGAGCAGCAGCTGAGGGACGGAGAGCAGGAGCTGTCCGACGCCCGGCAGGAGTGGGAGGACGGCTGGAGAGAGCTGGAAAACGGACAGGCGGCGTATGACCGGGAGATGACCCGTGCCAGGCAGCAGCTGGACGATGCCGCACAACAGCTGTCACAGGCGGAACAGGAGCTGGAGACCAGCCGGCAGGAGCTGGAGGAGGGCAAAAGGCAGCTGGAATCAGGCGAGGTGCTTTTGAATCAGAAAAAGCAGGAACTGGACGCAGGCGAGGCCGGGATGAGGGAGCTGGAGGCCGGGATTGCTCAGCTGGAAGGCATATTGTCCCAGATGCCTGAACAGGCGCCGCAGTGGGCGGCGCTGAACGCTCAGCTGAAGCAGCTCCGGCAGACGCGGGAGGAGCAGCTTCCCGCCCTGCTGGCAGGGCGTCAGGCATGGGAGCAGGGCGTTCGGGAGCTGGAGGAAAGCCGCCAGAAATGGGAAGAGGGTCAGAGCTCCTGGGAAGCTGGGCAGCGTGAATATGAGACGGGCCGGACAGCATATGAGAAAAACCTTGCAGCCTTCCAGCAGATGCAGCAGGAAAAATCGGAGGAGCTGAGCGAAGCGCGACGGCAGCTGGAGGATGCCCGCCGGGAGCTCGACAGCGCACAGGCGGAATTCGACGAAAAAAGCGCAGAGGCCTATCAGAAGCTGGAGGAGGCTCGGCGGGACATCGCCGATGGAGAAGAGCAGCGGGATAAGCTGATGGCTCCGGAATGGATTTCGCTGGATTTGGATAAAAACGTCGGCTTTGCCGGCTATCGCCAGGACGCCGACCGCATTGCGGCGATTGGTATGGTGTTTCCTCTGATTTTCTTTCTGGTAGCGGCTTTGGTCAGTCTGACCAACATGACCCGTATGGTGGAGGACGACCGCTCGGTGATTGGTCTGTATAAAGCGCTGGGATATGGCAGGATGACCATTGCCGCCAAATATTTGCTGTATTCCGGTCTGGCGGCGTCTCTGGGCATTGTTCTGGGACTCGCCGTGGGGCAGAAGCTCTTTCCCTGGGTGATTTTCGACGCTTATGGGATTCTTTACCGGCTTCCGCCGATTCGGATGCCCCTGAACATTCAATACTCTCTGACGGCGGCTGCCGGGTCTCTGGCCTGTGCGGTGCTTCCTGCCTTTCTGGTTTGTCAGAAGGAGCTGATGAGTACGCCGTCCTCTCTCATGCGGCCGCGGGCTCCCCGGGAGGGCAAACGTATTTTGCTGGAGAGGATCACACCGATATGGAAGCGCCTGAATTTTTCCAACAAGGTGACCTGCCGCAATATCTTCCGCTATAAAAAGCGGCTGCTGATGACGATTTTGGGGATTGCCGGCTGTACAGCGCTGGTTTTTACCGGCTTTGGCCTGCGGGATTCTATTGATTCCATTGCCGGCAGGCAATACGATGAAATTCAGCAGTATGACTTTCAGGCCGACCTTACCGACGATTTCGACGCGGCTGACCGTGCTGAGCTTGATCGGCTGCTGGAAGGAGAGGAACCGGTTGGGAATCATGCCTATTTTCTTCAGCAGTCGATTGATGTGCTGGGAGAGGAAGGTATGAAAAGCGCCTCTCTGCTGGTTCCGGCGGAGATGGATTCTTTTGACAGCTTCATCGACCTTCGGGAGCGCCGCGGCCATGTCTCCCTGACGCTGGAGGGCGAGGGAGTGGTGATTACAGAAAAGCTCAGTATGCTGCTGGGTATACGCAAAGGAGACCTTCTCCGTTTAAAGGATACCGACAATCGCCTGGTGGAATGCCGGGTGGACGGCATAGCGGAAAATTATGTGTATCATTACCTCTATATGGCGCCAGAGACGTATGAAAGGTTGACGGGCAGCGCGCCGGTCAGCAATGCTGTTTTCGGTCAGCTGAATGACACATCCGAGCTGGTCGAAAACGACCTGTCCGCCGTTTTGCTGGAACAGGACTATATTGGAGCGCTTTCCTTTAACACCAGCCTTCGGGAAAATTTCAGCGATATGATTGGTGCTCTGAATATTGTGGTGGTGGTGCTGATCCTGTCAGCTGGGGCTCTGGCCTTTATTGTGCTCTTCAGCCTGACCACCATCAACATTGATGAACGAAAGCGGGAGCTGGCCACTCTGAAGGTGCTGGGCTTTTATGAACAGGAAACTGCCATGTACATTTATCGGGAGAATTTGATCCTGACCCTGCTGGGGGTGGCGGCTGGACTGGTCCTGGGAGTGGTGCTTCTGGCCTATGTCATCACGACAGCGGAGGTAGATATGGTCATGTTTGCCCGCACGGCCAACTGGCCCAGCTATGTGATTGCGGCGCTGATGACCCTTCTGTTTTCTCTGGTTGTTAACGGTATGATGAGTCTGGTGATCCGAAAAATTGATATGGTTGAATCTATGAAAAGCGTAGAGTAGGGGTGGAACCGCCGGCAGGGCGGCGCTGCAGGAGAAAGGAAGGAAAACTATGCTTGATAAGCTGCGGGAACAGAGCCGTACGGCGGTTCGGGAGCTGATGGAGGCCGCACAGCTGAAAAAGGGGGAACTGCTGGTGGTGGGATGCTCCTCCAGCGAGGCGGTGGGAAAACGGATCGGTACCTTTTCCAGTCGGGAAGCCGCCCAGGCGATTTTTGAGGGTCTGTATCCCGTGTTGCAGGAAAGCGGTGTTTATCTGGCGGCACAGTGCTGTGAGCATCTCAACCGTGCTCTGATGATGGAGGAAGAGGCGCTTCTCCGCCATGGTCTGGAGCGGGTGAATGTAGTTCCTCAGCCCAAAGCGGGCGGTTCCTTTGCTACGGCGGCATTTGAAGCCTTTGCCCGACCGGTTGCTGCGGAGCGGGTACGCGCCCATGCCGGTATGGACATCGGCGGCACTCTGATCGGCATGCATTTGAGGGAGGTGGCGGTTCCGATACGGCTGAGCCTGTCCCATATCGGGGAGGCCGTGCTGCTCTGCGCCCGCACCCGGCCCAAATGTATCGGAGGCGTGCGCGCCTGCTATGATGAGAGTCTGATGTAAAAAAGTTTCCCTTCGGTGTTGTGCTGTGGATGATGGACAGCGGGCAATGAAGCGCCCGTGGACATTTTGGCTATGACAGAGCGGCAGCCGGACTCACTTTTGGGAGCATAAAAGCGAAGGGAGAAAATAAAAACAGTCAGAACCTTCGGACAGACATAAGCGCCTTTTTTCCGCCGTATGATACCATGACGGGAGAAAGGCGCAAACATTTTCCCGATCTTACCGGCGGCAGAGGAGCCCTTCTCTGCCGGCAAAGGGGACAGTGATCGGCGTATGATCTGGATTGTTCGCAAAAAGCAGCTGGCGGCGGCCGCCGTCTGTTGTATGGCCTTGATTGCTCTGCCATTTTTATGTATGGATCTGTTTCGCGGCACCGTGACCGCGGCGGCGGAAAATACCAACTGGGGACTGAGCTTTCAGGAAAACGGAAAGACTCCCCGCGGAAATGCTTCCTCCGAATTTCTCAAACAGTATAATGCCTGCTATGTTGGGGATACCAATCGAAAGGTGATCTATCTCACCTTTGACGCCGGATATGAAAACGGATATACGCCTTCCATTCTGGATACGCTGAAAAAGCATCAGGTCAAGGCGGCTTTTTTTGTGGTGGGCAACTATATCGAAACCAGCCCGGATCTGATCCGGCGAATGGTGGAAGAGGGGCATATTGTCGGCAATCATACCTACCACCACCCCGATATGTCCAAAATCAGCGATCCGGACTCCTTTGCCCGGGAAATGCAGTCGCTGGAAGCGCTGTATAAGGAGACGACCGGGCAGGATATGCCGAAATATTATCGCCCGCCGCAGGGAAAATACAGCGAAAGTAATCTGAAAATGGCCAACGAGATGGGATATAAAACCATCTTTTGGAGCCTGGCTTATGTGGACTGGTATGTGGATTAGCAGCCGTCGCGGGAGCAGGCATTCGATAAGCTGCTGCCC